>MNEG01000023.1 GCA_001917585.1 Candidatus Rokubacteria bacterium 13_1_40CM_68_15 | reverse complement strand
GGATCAGGATCAGCGCGTCCTCGAGCACGCACTCCATCCGCTCGGGATCGGTCACGAAGTACGGCGACAGATAGCCGCGATCGAACCGCATGCCCTCGACCACGTCGAGCACGGTGTCGGCCGACTTCGACTCCTCCACCGTGATGACTCCGTCCTTGCCGACCTTCTCCATGGCCTCGGCGATGAGGTCACCGATGGTCTTGTCGTTGTTGGCCGCGATCGTCGCGACCTGAGCGATTTCCTTCTTGTCTTTCGTCGACTTCGAGAGCTTCTTGAGATCCTCGACCACCGCGTTCACGGCGGCCTCGATGCCACGCTTGAGGCCCATCGGATTGGCGCCGGCGGTGACGTTGCGCAGGCCCTCGCGGAAGATCGCCTGGGCCAGCACCGTGGCGGTGGTGGTCCCGTCGCCGGCGATGTCGGACGTCTTGGACGCCACCTCCTTCAACATCTGGGCGCCCATGTCCTCATAAGGATCCTTCAGCTCGATCTCCTTGGCGACGGTGACGCCGTCCTTGGTGATCGTGGGGCTGCCGAACTTCTTGTCGATGACCACGTTGCGGCCCTTGGGACCGAGAGTCGCCTTGACCGCCTCGGACATGATGTTGACGCCGCGGAGCAAGGCCGCCCGGGCCTCCTCGTCGAATTTGAGCTGCTTCGGCATCTGTCGCTTCCCTCCTGGAAAGAGTGATTACTCGAGAATGGCGAGAACGTCCTCCTCACGGAGGATCAGATACTCCTTGTCGTCGATCTTCACTTCGGAGCCCGAGTACTTCCCGAAGAGGATTCGATCGCCGGACTTCACGTCGAGCGGGATCCTCTTGCCGTCCTCAGTCACCTTGCCGTTACCGGCGGCGATGACCTTGCCTTCCTGCGGCTTTTCCTTGGCGGTGTCCGGGATGATGATCCCACCCCGCACTTGCTCCTTTTCCTCGACGCGCTCCACGAGGATGCGGTCGTGCAACGGGCGAATCTTCATAAACGGCTGGCCTCCTTTATCTGTGGTAGAGGGTTTAGCGGGCTTGGTCGCTGCAGTGCGTTTGGCCATCCTTAGCCTCGGAGTCTGTTAGCACTCGTGAAAAGCGAGTGCTAATATACCCGCGCCTCAAGGGTAGATCAAGAGAAAAATCGGGGGCCTGAAATGGCAAAAAGCGTCTTTATTTCGAACGTTTTGCCCGAGGAGGCGCGCCGACTGGTCCCTCGCGAATGGGCAGTCGAGTACAACGAAACCGACATCCCTTTATCGAAGGCTGAGCTGATCCGGAGGCTTCAGGGCAAGGACGGCTTGGTGTGCCACATCATCAGCACCATCGACGAGGAAGTCTTCGCCGCCTGTTCGGGCCTCAAGGTCGTCGCGAACGTCGCCGTCGGGTTCAATAACATCGACGTCGCGGCCGCGAGCCGACACGGCGTGGTCGTCACGAACACGCCCGACGTCCTGACCGAAACGACTGCCGACTTCGCCTGGACGCTCCTCATGGCTGCCGCTCGGCGGGTCGTCGAGGCCGACCGTTACGCACGCGCGGGCGAGTGGAAGGCGTGGAAGTGGGATTTGCTGTGGGGAGCCGACGTGTACGGCAAGCCCCTGGGCGTGATGGGCTTCGGTCGGATCGGCCGCGCCGTCGCGCGGCGGGCCAGCGGATTCAACATGCGCGTCCTGTATCACGACGCCGTGCGGGCCGACGCCGGCGCCGAGCGTGAGCTCGGCGCCACCTTCGTGGCGAAGGAGAGGTTGCTGGCCGATGCCGACTTCGTGACGCTCCACACCAATCTGACGGCGGAGACGCGGCACCTCATCGATGAGGTGGCGCTGAAGCGGATGAAGAAGACGGCCATTCTCGTCAACGCCGCCCGCGGCCCCATCGTCGACGAAGCGGCCCTCGTCCGGGCCCTGCGCGAAGGGTGGATCGCCGGCGCGGGTCTGGACGTCTTCGAGGAGGAGCCGAAGATTCACCCCGGCCTGCTGCCGCTGCAGAACGTCGTGCTAGCGCCGCACATCGCCAGCGCCTCTCACGACACCCGGACGGGGATGGCGATGCTTGCCGTGCGTAACTGCATCGCGGTGCTCGAGGGAAAACCGCCGATTACGCCGGTGCGGTGACGGCTCCCTGGGTTCGGCGCTCGAGTCGAGCGAGGCGATAGCCCAGCGCGTCGAGCGCGCGAACAGGCGCGCCTGCAGCTCGGGCGAAGGCGAGGGCGTCCCGCACGATCCGAAGCGCAGTGCTGAAGTCGCGCCGTCGGTGCTCGTGGTACTTGGCCAACTCCTCCCACGGCGTTACGTCGAACACACGCGCCGCCGAGGCCGCCTGCCACAGCGCGCACGCCTCGTCCCAGCGGGCCTGCCGCTTCTCCCACCGCGCGAGCCGAAGGCGAACCCGGTGACCCTCCTCGCCGGCCAGCCCGGCTTCGAGCGCGCGCTCGTAATACGCCGCGGCGCGCCCCGGATCGCAGCGTTCCCAGAGCCGGCCGATTCCCGCCAGCTCGCCGGCGCCGAGGTCGGCATCAGCCGTGAGGGCACGAGCGAACCACCCCAGCAGCGCAGCCAGCGACAGCACGTCATCCCGATTGTGCTCGAAGACCCGGGTCAGGGGCGCGGCCCGCCGGTAGCGAAGGAAGTCGAAGTAGAGCGCCGGAATGAGGTAGCCGGGAACATCGTTCTCGCGGACGAGACCGAGGACCCGGCGCTCCAGCGTCGGTAGCCGGCAGTCATCGAAGTGGGCCGACCACACCCGCCGCGCGGGTCTCAGCAAATCCACGTGAGCGAGCGTCGCCGGCCATCGACGACGCGCGAGGACGAAGCGCGTCTCGAGGAGCGGCAGGTCGAAGCCTCCGCCGTTGAACGTCACGATGCCACTGGCCCGATCGAGCAGGGGATCGATGGCGGCCAGCAGCGCCGGCTCCTCGTCGAAATCCCGCATGAAGTGCTGAACGAGCACGAAGCGCTCGTTCTCGATGAAGGCCGCGCCGACCAGGAAGGCATACGTGCCGGTGCCGCCCGCCAGTCCGGTGGTCTCCGTGTCGAGGAAGAGGAGTCCATGCGGGTCGGACGGCGCACCCAGAGGCGCCAGGAGCTCGAGCGCCGGCGCCGCGACGGCCAGCGCATCACCGAGGGCAAGCCGGCCGTGGCGATGCGACAGCGGAAACTCGCGCCGGACGACGACGAGCGGCCCCCCACCAGTGTCCATGACTTCCCCGCCGACGAGACGCTCGATGGGTTCGGGGGCGGGCCGCGCTGCCCGCACGTTCTCGATGCGCCGGATGACCCGGCGAAGGTCTTCGAGCGTGCGGGCGCGGCCGTTCAGATCAGCGGGTGAGCTCACGAAGGAGGGCAGCTGCTGTGGCCTTGGCGCGGCGGCCCACCTCGTTCACGGGTCCGACGCACGAAGGGCATCCGAAGCGGCAGGGACATGCCCCCAGCGTGTCGCGGCCGCGCTCGAACAGCAGCGGAAGTACGTCGAACACCCGCTCGGCGAGACCGATGCCGCCGGCGTGGCTGTCGTAGAGATAGATCGTCGGGTTGAAACGCTCGGCCTCGAGCAAACGCCGCCGCGCGGACTCTCGGGTCACCACGGCGCCCGGCTGGGCAGGCGTGGTGTCACCCAGCCAGGAGCCGAGGTCACGGATGTCGCAGAGCAGGAAGATGGGCGCCAGATGATGAAGGAGGTACCCGACGGCGCGGAGACCATCGATCAGCTCCTCACGTGAGCGGCTGATGCGGGCGAGCACGTCGGCGGCAATGGTGACCCACGCGCTCGTCGTCTGCATTTCCTGCTGCGGCAGCTCCACCTCGCCGGACCCGACGTTCTCGAGCGTCCCCATCTTGATCTTCTTGAAGCCGACGACCTTCTCTGCCACCAGCACCTCGCCCTGCTCGGCCACGTAGGCGGGATGCTCGCGCTCGGCGAGCCGGCGCAGGATCCATACGCCCTTGGCGCTGATCGCGTCCGTGAAGTAGTCGACGGTGACGCGTTTGACGTAGGCGACCTTTTCTTCGTCCTCGCGGAAGTGCAGCTCCTGAACCTCGTACGGCACGCTCTCCACCAGGTAGATCGCCTTCGGGTAGATCGTGGCGAAGGCGCTGCCCCAGTCGACCTCGGCGATGATCTGGCGGCGCTTGGTCTGCTTCTCGTCCCGCGCGGTCGTATCGATGACGAGGAAGTTGTCGGTGGTAACCGTACGCAGCGAGATGTGGTCGGCCGGATAGGTCTCCGACGCCCAGTGCCACCGTCCGCCCGCCTGGTGGAGGAGCCCTTCGTCCTCGAGGGCGGCCAGCTCTGGGCGCACGTCCACCTCGCCGAACTTCTCGACGCCGTCGCCGTCGGCACTCGGCGCGAACGGCAGCTCGAACGCCGCGCACTTCAGGTGGTTCACGAGGATGAATGGGTTGTCCGGATTGACGCGCGCGTGCTCGGGCGATGCCCCGAAGAGGTAGTCCGGATGCGTGACCATGAACTGATCGAGCGGGGCGCTGGTGGCCACGAAAACGGCGGCTGACGCCCCCGAACGACGGCCGGCCCGGCCACTCTGCTGCCAGAGCGAGGCGATCGTGCCTGGATAGCCGGCCAGCACGGCGACGTCGAGATGTCCGATGTCCACGCCGAGCTCGAGCGCGTTGGTGGAGACGACACCCAGCACGTCACCGGCGCGGAGCCCCTGTTCCACGGCCCGCCGTCGCGTCGGCAGATAGCCGCCGCGATAGCCGCGCACGATGCCGGCGTCGCCGGTCTTGTCGGCCACGCCCGTCTTGATGGCAGTGAGGAGGACCTCAGTGGACAACCGACTCTGGGCGAAGACGATCGTCGGGATCTTTTCGCTCAGGAAACGTGTCGCCAGCTTGGCGGCCTCGCCGAGGTAGGGCGCGCGTATCCCGAGCTCGGCATTGACCACCGGAGGGTTGTAGCAGAGAAAAAGCTTGTCCCCGGTGGGGGCACCGCTCTCGGCGATCGCTTCCACGCCCTCCCCGATGATCCGCTCGGCAAGCTCGCCCGGATTGGCGATCGTGGCCGACGCCATGATGAATTGCGGCGCCGAGCCGTAATGGCGACAGAGACGGCGGAGGCGGCGTATGACGTTGGCCACGTGGCTGCCGAACACGCCGCGATAGGCGTGCAGCTCGTCGATGACGACGTAGCGGAGATTCTGGAAGAGCACCGCCCACTTCGTGTGATGCGGCAAGATCCCGGAGTGCAGCATGTCGGGGTTGGTCAGAACCAGGTTGGCGCGCGCTCGAACGGCGCGCCGCGCGTCCTGCGGCGTATCCCCGTCGTAGGTGAACATGCGCAGCTCGGGCAGGGCCTTGGCGATACCTTCGAGCTCGGCGAGCTGGTCCTGAGCGAGCGCCTTGGTGGGAAAGAGATAGAGCACGCGCGCGTCGGGCTGCCCGAGCAGCGCCTGCAGCACGGGCAGGTTGTAGCAAAGCGTCTTCCCCGACGCCGTCGGCGTGACTACGACGACGTTGTGGCCCTTCTCGATCAACGCCCACGCCTTCCCCTGGTGTGAGTAGAGCTGACTGATCCCGCGGGCCCGAAGGGCCTCGGCGAGTCGAGGGTCCACCGACGACGGCAACGGGACGAAGACGGGCGGCCGCGCGGGAAACTGTCGGAATGTGGTGATGCACGGCCCTGTTGACGGTGATGTCAAGAGATCATCGAGGATCTCGCCGAGCATCGGCCGCCACTCTACCACGCCACCTGTATAGTGTTGCAAGCATGCGCCGCTCGGATTGGGTGCCGCCGATTGCCTGGATGGCCGGGATCCTCGCGCTGTCCACCGACGCCGGCAGCGCCCAGCACACCAGCGGCTTCGTTCTTCCGGCCCTTCGCTGGATCTGGCCCGCCGCAACCCTGCCGTTGCTCGAGTCCGTTCACGCCGTGATCCGGAAACTCGCGCATTTGACGGAATACGCCGTGCTAGCCGGTCTCTGGTATCGCGCGTTCGTCGTCGGGCGCCGATCGCCCACGATCGCCGTGGCGCTCACCTTCGGCCTGAGCGTCGCCTGGGCGGGCATCGACGAGGCGCTTCAGACGTTGGTCCCCTCGCGAACCGCGAGCATGCTCGACGTCGGGATCGATGCCGCCGGCGCACTGCTCGCCTGTGTCGGAGCCGTGGGCCGGCCCCGCCTCGCGGACCTCGTGACCTCGTCGCTCTTGTGGACGGCGATGGTCATCGGCGGTACCGCTCTCGTCTTCAATGCCGTGATCGGTGTCGGCTCCGGTGCGCTCTGGGTGACCACGTCGGCGGCCGCCCTGGCGGTCCTTGCGCGAGGACGGGTAGCGGGCAGCTAGACTTTCAGCCGGGGATCGAGCGTGTCGCGGAGGCCGTCGCCGAACAGATTGATGCCCAGCACGGCCACGAGAATGGCCAGCCCGGGAAACGTGGCCAGCCACCACGCCGTGGACAGGTAGACACGTCCGTCGGCGAGCATCCCACCCCATGTCGGCGTCGGCGGCTGAACGCCCAGTCCCAGAAACGACAGCGCCGACTCGATGACGATCACGCGCGCCATGTCGAGCGTGGCCACCACCAGCCAGGGCGTAAACGCGTTGGGGAGGATATGGCGCACGAGGATGCGCCAATCGCGGACGCCGAGCGCCTGGGCAGCCTGGACGAACTCCCGCTCCCGGATCGACAGGACGGCGCCGCGGACCACGCGGGCGTAGATGACCCAGCTCGAGACGCCGATCACCGCGATGATCGTGAAAAGGCTCGGCCCCAGCACCCCGATCACCGCGATGGCCAGCAGAATGAATGGAAAGGCGAGCTGGATGTCGGCCAACCGCATCAGGACGTCGTCCACACGACCGCCGAAGTATCCGGAGAGGAGTCCCGTGACCATCCCGAGAACACCGGAGATCAGCACGGCGGCGACGCCGACCAGGAGCGCAGGCCGCGCTCCGAAGATCACGCGAGCGAGAATATCGCGGCCGAGATGATCGGTCCCGAGTGGATGAACGTGTCCGGTCCCGTCCTGCCACCCGGGCGCTTTCAACCGGTTCTCCAGGTCCTGCCCGAGAGGATCGAAGGGCGAGACGAACGGTGCGGTCAGCGCGACGGCAAGGACCGCGACGACGACGACGGCGCCGAACAGGGCCGTCCGACGGCGGGCGAGCCGCCGCGTGAAGGTCAGCCACTCGGGCTGCCCGGAGGCACCGGGGCGCGCCATCGGTAATGCGATCCGAGCGGCGCCGGAGTCGCTGTCAGGCACGAGCGCGGCGCGGCCAGCGATCCGGCGTGCGAGGCGTCATCGCAACCGTATGCGGGGATCCAGGTAGGTGTAGAGGATGTCCACGATGAGATTGACGAGGACGAATGTCGACGCGAGGAGAAAGACCGCCGCCTGCACGACCGGATAGTCACGGTTGTAGATGGCCTGCACGCTGAGACGTCCGACGCCCGGCCACGCGAAGATCGTCTCGGTGATGACGGAGCCGCCCAGCAGCGTCCCCAGCTCGATGCCGACGATGGTCACGATGGGAATAGCCGCGTTCTTGAGCGCGTGCTTCCACACGACGGGGGGATCGCTCACGCCCTTGGCCCGAGCGGTACGGATGAAATCCTGGTTCAGGACGTCGAGCATGCCGGACCGGGTGAGCCGAGCGATACGCGCCGTCGTGAACAAGCCGAGCGTGATGGCGGGCAGGATGAGGTGCTGGAGCGTGCCGCGACCCGACGACGGCAGCCAGCCCCAGTGCACGGAAAAAACCAGGATCAACATGATCCCCAGCCAGAAGGTGGGCAGTGACTGCCCCAGGAGCGCGATCACCGTCGACACGTAGTCGACCGGCGTGTTGCGTCGTACCGCCGAGACGATACCCGCGGGAATCGCCAGGGCCAGGGCGATCACGAGGGCCGCCCCCGACAGCTCGAACGTGGCCGGCATCCGCTCCACGACGAGACCGAAGGCCGGCTCCCCGTGACGGATCGACTGGCCAAAGTCCCCCTGGAGCGCGCCGCCGAGAAAGCGGCCGTACTGCACGAAGAACGGATCGTTGAAGCCCATCGTCTGCCGGAACCGCTGGAGATCTTCCGCGCTCGCGTCGGGCGGCAGGAGAACGGCCGCCGGATCGCCGGTGAGATGCAGGATGAAGAAGACGACGAACGACACCCCGAGCAAGACGATCAGCGACTGGGCCAGCCGGCGGACGAGGTACGTGGTCACGCCCGTCGGAGACGGGCGACTGCCTCGATGTGGGGCGTCTGCGGGAACATGTCCACCGGCTGCACCCACTCGAGCCGGTATCCCTGCCGCAACAGATCACCGACGTCGCGGGCGAGCGTGGCCGGATTGCACGAGACGTACACGATGCGCGCGGGCGCGAGCGCCACCAGCGCCTGCAATGCCTTGGGATGAAAGCCCGCGCGCGGCGGATCGGCCACGACGACGGCCGCAGTGACGCCCTCGCGGATGAGCGTCGGAAGGACGTGGCGGACCTCGCCGGCCAGGAACGTGCAGTTGTCGATGGCGTTCGCCCGCGCGTTGCGAATCGCGTCGTCCACGGCAGCGGTCGCCACCTCGATCCCGTAGACGTGGCGGCAGCGCCGGGCCAGGAGGAGACTGATGGCGCCCGTCCCCGAATAGAGGTCGAGGACCGTCTCGCCGCCGGTCAGCTCACACGCCTGCTCCACCAGCGTAAAGAGGCGTTCGGCCTGCAGCGTATTGGTCTGAAAGAACGAGTTGGCAGAGACCTGAAACGTGACGTCGTCGAGGCGCTCGGTGATGTGGTCCCGCCCCACGAGGACGTGTTCCTCGGTGCCGACGGCAACGGCCGCCTTCTTGGCGTTGACGTTGAGCACCACGCTGGCGGTGGACGGCACCTGGGCGACGAGCGCCTCCGCGACGGGCTGAAGGCTCTCAACGTCGGGAGCGGCGGCGACGATATTGACCATCCTGTCGCCCGTGCGACGGCCCTCGCGCAGCGTCACGAAGCGCAACAGGCCCTGCCCGGACTCCTGATCGTAGACCGCCAGCGCACGCTCGCGCGCTTGCCGTCGGACCTCGGCCAGCAGCGCATTCATCGCCTCCGACTGGAGCAAGCAGCGCTCGGTGTCGAGGACGACGTCGTAACGGTCCGCCTCGTGCAGGCCGATCACGGTGGCGCCGCCCCCGCCCGCCACCGTGAACTCCATCTTGTTGCGATAACCGTAGGCATTGGGCGCGGGCAGGATCGGGCGAAGCTCGAAGTCGGCGGCGGCGCCCAGTCGCTCGAGACAATCGCGAACCTGCTTTTCCTTGAACCTCAGCTGGGCCGGGTAGTCGAGGTGCTGCAGACGGCACCCGCCGCAACGCCCAAAGTACGGGCAGGGCGCCGGCACGCGATGCGGAGACGGCACCGTGACCGATTCGATCACGCCCCGGCCATAGCGTCCTCGAGTTTACGCCCTCCCCGCCGAACGCGAGGTCGTCGATCGTGAGGTCGAGAACGTCGCCGCGACGCGGTTTTGCCATCGGAAAGGTCACTATAAAGGTCGGTCAGAACTGAGTCAATTTGACGAGCCGCGGATCCTCCGTCACTTCTGGCGCGGCAGAGGTATGATAGCCATCAGTGAACTCGCGAGCACCGCGCGCAATCTCCGAATTGATCGTGAGTGCCCTACCCGAGTTGCGCGAGCGGCTCGTCGAAGATGGGATTCGGCGGTGCTGGGCGGCTGTCGTCGGCGCCGATGTGGCTCGCCGAGCCCGTCCGCAGCGGCTGGCCAACGGCGTTCTCGAGATCGCCGTCGACAATTCGCCCTGGCTTCACGAGCTCACTCTGCGGGCGCCGGATCTGACGGTGAAGCTCCGTGCGCGGTTCTCGGCGGTGACCTCACTTCGCTTCGTCCTGACACCGTTGCCGGCTGACTCCGACTCCGTCTCGCCCGCCGCCCAGCGGCGGCGCCGCGCACTGGCGCCGGAAGAGAGGCGCGACATCGAGACCGCTGTCGCCGCCATCGGTGACGAGACACTCCGGGACTCGGCGCGCCGCCTGCTCACGACGGCGCGGCGGAGCCTTGCCCTGGTCACGCTCGCAGTGCTCGCGGTCGGTTGTGTCGCGCAGCGGCCAGTCGCCGCCGTCAACGGCGACGAGCCGCCTCGACGAATGCGGTTCGTCGCTCCATCAGAGACCGGCGACGCCTACTACCACTATTCGGTCGCCCAGTTGCTGGCACAAAACGGCCGCTTTCGCGAAGCGATCGCCGCGATGGAGCAGGCCATCAAGCGCGACCCGGAGTCGGCGTTCCTGTGGCGGGAGATGGCACAGTGGCTGGCCCGCACCGACCAGACCGAGCCCGCGCTGGCCGCCGCCCGAAAGGCCGTGCAGCTTGCCCCCGAGGAAGCCGGCACCCATCTGACGCTGGCCGAGCTCCTTCGCGCCCAGAAAAGGTACGGCGAGGCCGAGGCCGAGCTCGAGAGAGTCATCACGCTGAACCCGTCGGCCGAGGAGCCGTACCTGACGCTGGCGCGCTACTACGTCGAGCAGAAGTCGTACGACCGCGCGCGGAGCGTCCTGCTTCGTCTGGCCGACCGTCAACCGAAGCTGGCTCAGGCGCAGTTCCTCCTCGGCCGGCTCGCCGTGGAGACCGAGAATTGGGACGAGGCCATCGCCCGCCTGACGAAGGCCGTCGAACTCGACCCCGACCACGACGGTGCGTGGACGGCGCTGGGTTACGTCTACGAGACGCGGCACCAGCCCGAAGACGCCATCAAGGTCTACCGCAAGGCCATGCAGGCGAATCCCGACAACCCCGGGTTCGTCGAGCGACTGTCCGATCTCCTCATCCGTCTCGGCCGCTTCAACGAAGCACAGTCCGAGGTCGAGACCCTCGCCGAGGCGGCGCCGCGCGACGCGCGGGTTTGGCTCAAGCTGGGTGCCGTCTACTACGAGCAGAAGATGTGGGAGCGCGCCGCCGACTCCTTCCGTCGCGCGGTCGTGCTGGAGCCGTCGAATCTGCGCGCCCGTTACTTCCTCGCCACCTCGTTGATGGACGCCGGCCGCGACGAGGACGCTCGCGGCGAGCTCGAGCGCATCCTCCGTCTCGATCCCCGCTCCATCGACGCCCGGGTCCAACTCGGGTTCCTGCACGGCCGGGGCAAGCGCTATGACCAGGCCATCGCCGTGCTGCGCGAGGCGGTGAACATCGAGCCCCGGCGGCCCGAGCTCTTCCTCTACCTGGGCAGTGCGTACTTCCGCGCCAAGGAGTACGACCGCGCCGTCGAGACGCTGAGGGAAGGCCTGTCCCTCGACGAGAAGCAGAAAGATCTGCTCTTCCAGCTCGGCGTCGTGTACGAGAAGCAGCAAAAGTTCGACGACGCCGTCAAGCTCTTCCGGCGCGTCATCGTTCTGGATCCCCAGCACGCCGAGGCCTACAACTTCGTGGGCTACATGTACGCCGAGCGCGGCCAGAACCTGGACGAGGCCGTGCAGCTCATCGGCAAGGCGCTCGAGCTCGAGCCCGAGAACGGCTACTTCATCGACAGCCTCGGCTGGGTGTACTACCAGCAGGGGCGTTATCCGGATGCGCTCCGCGAGCTCAAGCGGGCCGTGGAGAAGGCGAAGGAGGCCGACCCGGTCATCTACGACCATCTCGGCGATGCGCTCGCCAAGAACGGTCTCGAGGAAGATGCGGTGGCCGCCTGGGAGAAGTCGCTGAAGCTCGACCCGACCGCGGACGGGATCAAGAAGAAGCTCGAGGAGGCGAAGAACCGTCTGCAGCGGGTCAAGCGTGATTCGAAAGCACTGCAGAGCCGCTAGCCTCCTCGCCCTCCTCCTCACGCTCGCTCCCGGTTGTGCCCGCCTGCTGGCGGCGCCTCGCCAGCCCATCGCCGAAGACGCGCGGCGAGCGCTCGCGCTCCTCGCCCGGCGCTGGTCCGAGTTCTCGGATCTTCGTACCCTTGCCGACCTCGACGTCGAACGCGGCCGGGAGCGTCAGCGCCTGCAAGGTGTCGTACTGGCCAAGGCGCCCGCTTCGGTCAGGTTCGAAGCGCTCTCGCCGCTGGGGCAGCCCTTCCTGCTCGCGACCCTGCATGACGGAGCGCTCGTTGCCTACAACACGGCGACGAACGAGGCCGTCGTCGGCCCCGCGACTGCCGACACGACGGCGAAGCTCCTCTCCCTGCCCTTCGAGCCGTACGACCTCGTCGGGGTGCTGGCCGGACGCCCGGCGCCCCTACCCGACATCCGCGTGGCAGAGGTGACGCCCGCCGACGCCGACGGTCCCTCGCTCCTCGTCGTGAACAACGTCCATCAGCAGCGGATCTGGATGGACTTCGCAACGGGTGTCGTCAGCCAGATCGAGATCACGGGGGGACTCTACGAGGTCCGGGTGACGTACGACCGTCGCCCGCAGGGCGACGTCCAGGGTTTCCGGTTCTCGGCGCCGCGGGGGGCCGTCGCCGGGCGCGTCGACTACCGCGACCCCGTCGTCAACGGTGGCGTGGACGACGATCGGTTCCGCATCACGCCGCCGGAGACCGCGAAGATCCAGCGCCTGCGTTGACGCTGTTCGGAACCGCGTGCTAGTCTTGCCCGCCTTGTCGAAGGGGTCGAGGAGCCGTCGTCGCCTCGCGCTCAGCGCCGCAGCCAAGGTGAACCTGGTTCTCGAGATCCGAGGCAAGCGTGCCGACGGTTATCACGAGCTCGCCACCGTGATGCAAGCCGTTGACCTGTCCGACCGGCTCGTCCTCGAGGAAGCACCCGGGCTCGGACTGTCGGTGAACTCCGACGGTGTTCCGTGCGATGCCACGAATCTGGCGCTGCGCGCCGCCGCCGCCCTGCGCGAAGCGGCCAGGGTCGACCGCGGCGTGCACATCACGCTCGACAAGCGTGTACCCGTGGCGGCCGGTCTCGGGGGCGGATCGAGCGACGCGGCCGCCGTGCTCCTCGGGCTGAATCGTATGTGGGGGCTCCGGTGGCCAGCGGCCCGGCTCGCTCAAGTGGCCACGACGCTCGGAATGGACGTCCCGTTCTTCCTGCGCGGGGGCGCCTCGCTCGGGACGGGCCGCGGGGAAATGCTGGAACCGGTCGTGGCAGGCGCGCTGGCGCTCGTGCTGGTGAACCCGGCATTCGCATCGAGCACGGCCGAAGCGTATGGTCGCGTGACGTCGTCGATGTACACCGACGGCTCGCGGGCGCGGAAGATGGCCGAACTGCTTCGCACACGCCATGAAGGCGGCGCTGCTGGCCGCCGGCGCGCTGGGCGCCGCGATGTCCGGGAGCGGGCCGACCGTCTTCGGGGTGGCGCGCTCGTTCGAGCACGCGCGCCAGATTCGCGCGCGACTCACGCGGGCGTCGTGGCGCTGCTGGGCGGTCCGGACGCTGGGCGGCCCGGCCGTACGGATGAGGACGAGTACCATGGGTTCACTGGGGCGTGGCCAAGCGGCAAGGCGCGGGACTTTGGATCCCGTATTCGGAGGTTCGAATCCTCCCGCCCCAACCACGATCAGGCGAGGCCGGCCATGAGATACGACTTGAAGCTCTTCTCGGGCAACGCGAACCGTCCACTGGCGGAGGAGATCGCCCAGTATCTTTCCCTGCCGGTGAGCGATGCCGAGATCTCGCGCTTCTCCGACGGCGAGGTCTTCGTCCAGGTGAACGAGAACGTCCGAGGGACCGACGTGTTCGTGGTTCAGCCGACCTCACCCCCCGTGAACGACAACCTGATGGAGCTTTTGGTCATGATCGACGCGCTCAAGCGCGCGTCGGCGCGTCGGATCACCGCCGTCCTGCCCTACTACGGCTACGCCCGGCAGGACCGCAAGGTGCAACCGCGCGTGCCGATCACGGCCAAGCTCGTCGCCGATTTGTTGACGGCGGCCGGGGTCGATCGGGTGCTGGCCCTGGACCTCCACGCTGGACAGATCCAGGGCTTCTTCAACATCCCCGTGGATCACCTGTTCGCGGCGCCCGTGATCATCGACTACCTCGGCAAGAAGGACCTGCGTGATCCCGTCATCGTCTCGCCCGATGCCGGGGGCGTCGAGCGCGCCCGTGCCATCGCCAAGCGGCTCAAAGCCGGCCTGGCCATCATCGACAAGCGGCGCGAAGGGCCGAACCAGGCGGTCGCCATGCATCTGATCGGCGACGTGCACGGGCAGGATGTCGTCGTCATCGACGATATGATCGACACCGCCGGGACGCTCGTGCAGGCGGTGGAGGCGCTCGCGCGCGAAGGCGCCCGGCGCATTCTTGCCTGCGGAGTTCACGCCGTGCTGTCAGGTCCCGCGATCGACCGCATCAGGTCCTCGGCTCTCGAAGAGGTCGTCGTCACCAACTCGATTTCGGTATCGGACGCCAAGCGGGCCGGCCGGCTGACCGTCCTCACGGTGGCGCCGCTTCTCGGCGAGGCCATCCGCCGCATCCACGACGAGGAATCGGTCTCGACCCTGTTCGTCTGAAGGGAGCGCACATGCAGACGCAAGAGCTGACGATCAAGCGCCGCGAGGGCACCGGCAAGCAAGTGGCCAAGCGCCTGCGCCGCAATGGCGTCGTGCCGGCCGTGCTCTACGGTGGCGCGAAGCCGGAGACCGTCGCGGTAGACCCGCGGGCGGTGCTCCGCATCATCCACGGTCACGAAGGCTCGACCCAGCTGCTCACGCTGAAGTTCGAGGGCGACTCAGGGTCGCGGATGGCGATCATCCGCGATCTGCAATTCGATCCCGTGTCGGAGAGCCTGCTCCACGTCGACCTTCAGGAAGTGACCGCCGACCGCGCCATCACGGTCCGCGTCGCCGTCCATCCCGTCGGCGAGGCCGCCGGCGTGAAGGAGCAGAAGGGCATCCTCAACGTCGTCCTGCACGAGCTCGACGTCTCCTGCCTGCCGACGCAGATCCCGGAGCGTATCGACGCCGACGTGACCGCGTTGATGATCGGCGACGTGTTGACGGTCGCTGCCTTGCAGGTGCCCGAAGGTGTACGGATCCTGAACGACCCCGGCCAGGCCGTCGTCACCGTGGCCGCGCCGATGGCGGAGGAGGTTGTGGCACCGGCTGTGACGGCCGCCGTGACGGCAGAACCCGAAGTGCTCACGGAGCGCAAGCCGAAGGAAGAGGCCGCGCCGGTCGAGGAAGGCAAGAAGGGCGGCGAGCGCGAGAAAGAAAAGGCCAAGAAGGAGAAGTAACGGAGCCGTTCCCGCGTGGCCCACGTGG
>MNEG01000030.1 GCA_001917585.1 Candidatus Rokubacteria bacterium 13_1_40CM_68_15 | reverse complement strand
CGGCCACCACGGCGTCGTTGAAGGGCGTCTTCACGCCCAGCCGGCGGCCGTGCTCGCACACGGCGCCGTTGAGGTAGTCGATCTCCGTCCGGCGGCCGCGCATGACGTCCTGCAGGAGCGACGGCCGGCCGCCGCCGCGCTTGCGGGCGATGTCGGCGATGTCAGTGAGCAACTCCCGCAAGCCCCGGCCCTCGTAGGCGTCGACGAAGCGTTGGGCGGGGATGCCGTAAATGGGCTCCACCTCGTGGCCGGCGGCGCGGCCCACCATGATGCACTCGGCGCCGAGATGCACGCCGACCGCGGACACCTTGGGATCGATCCGCACCTCGGCCGAGCCCAGGCCCGTCAGGCCCGCCAGCGGATTGGCCATGCAGTTGATGGCGAGCTTGGACCAGCGCTCGCCGAAGAGGTTGGTGGTCACGTGCGTCTCAGCCACCGCGTTCATCACCTCGGCCAGCTCCTTCGCGCGGCCGGTCACGCGGCCGTCGTGCTCACCGATCTTGAAGCCGATGGTGCCGGTGTCGGTGCGCATGGCGTGGCCCGGCTCGTACATGCCGGCGCCGATCGTGATGACGGAGCCCAGAGTGCGATGCTTGCCGGCCGTCCCCGCGACACGCTCGTCGTTGAGGCCGTTCTGAAAGTCGACCACGATGCCCTCCGACGTGAGGTACTGGAGGGCCATCGCCGTCGCCCACTCCGTGTCATACGACTTGACCGAGATGAACACCGCGTCGAACGGCTTGGTGACCGACTGCAGCTCGTGGATGTGCAGGGCCTTGACGGGAACCAGGTGCTCGCCGCACGTACCGCTCAGGCGGAGACCGACCTTCTTCATCTTCTCCACGTGCTCTGGCCACTGGTCGACGAGCGTGACGTCCCGGCCCGCCCGCGTCAGCATCCCACCCACCACACACCCAATGGCGCCTGCGCCGATGATGGCGATTCTCTGGATCATGTCGTCCTCGTGTTGGTCTGGCGTGCCGGGAGCATACCAGACTAGAACCAGTTCGCCTTGTCGACGACGTTTCTGAGCGGCTGATGCCCCAGGAAGCGCCGCGCGTTGTCCACGATGATCTCGAAGCGGCGCTCGTCGAGATACGGGCCGTGGCCCGCGGTGTGCGGCGTCATGAGCACGCCGGGCATGGTCCACAGCGGGTGGTCGGCGGGCAGCGGCTCCTGCTCGTAGACGTCGAGGCCGGCCCCCGCGATCTCTCCGGCACGCAGGGCGCCCACCAGGTCGTCGAGCCGCGTGGTGCGACCGCGTCCGATGTTGATGAAGAACGCCGTGCGCTTCATCCGCTGGAAGCGGGCCCGGTGCATGAATCCCTCGGTGGCCGGCGTGTGCGGCACGGTCAGCACGACGAAGTCCGCGAGCGGCAGCAAGTCGTCGAGCGCGTCGGGCCCCTCGAGCTTCCGGACGCCGGGCGGCGCGTCGCGGCGGCGCGCGTCGACGGCCATCACGTGCATGCCGAACGCCTCCATGAGCCGGGCGGTCTCCGAGCCGATGCCGCCCACACCTACGATCAGGGCCGTGGCGTCGGGCAGGTGGATCACACCACTCTCCTCGCCCCGCTCGGGCCGCCACTCGCGGCGGAGCTGCCGGGGGAAGTACATGTGGAAGCCGCGCGCGAACGCGAGCACGAACGCCATGATGTGGGCGCCGATCGTGTCGTTGTAGATCTCCCGGAAATTCGTGACGACCGCCGGGTGCGCGATGAGCGCCGGCGTGTAGTAGCCGGCCGGTGGCGCCGCCTGCGGCGCCTGCAGCCAGCGCAGCCGCCCGGCCTTGGCGAGCAACGCGTCCGGCATCGTGCCATACGCGGCGTCGGCGTCGCCGATGGCGCGCGCGGCGTCCGCGTCCGTCTCCGCGACGACGACCGTCAGGCCGGGGACGGCTTGCTTCAGGCGCTTCGACCACTCGCGGGTCTTGTCGGACTGCGGCGGGAGCATGAGCAGGGTGGTTGGCATGGTGGCTGGAGGGTATCATCCCCACCGTGCCCAGGGACCTGCGCGCAGTCGCGAGCGTCAAGATCGACAACGAGCGCGTGTGCGTGACCGAGTGGCGCTTCGCACCAAACGCCAGCACCGGGCCGCACCGTCACGAGATGGCCTACGTCGTGGTGCCGCTCACCACCGGCAGGTTGGCGGCGACCGGGCCGGCCGGCGACACCGTCAGCGACCTTGTCGCGGGCCAGCCGTACTTCCGGCCCGCCGGTGTGGAGCACGACGTTCGCAACACCAACGCTTTCGCGTTTGCGTTCATCGAGATCGAGCTGAAGGAATAGCGTCCCGGTTTGCTCATTTAGCCCAAAATGGCTATAATGAGCCTTATGAGGAAGCCCGCCGCCAGTCCAGCCAGCGCCGCGCCCCACCCCGATCTCATCGCCGAGCTGCGTGATCGGCGGGGCGAGCGGGCGTCGTCGTTCACCGCGACCGACGCCAAGAAGCGGTTCGGGCACGTGCTGGAGATGGCGCTCCGCGGTGGCGCGGTCGTCATCACCAAGCACGATGCACCCAAGGCGATTCTCATTTCGGTGGAAGAATTCAACGCGCTCACAAAGGCGACCGATCGGACGCTCGACGCGCTGAGCGCGGATTTCGACGCGATGCTCGCCCGCATGCAGACGCCAAAGGCGCGAGCTCGGATGAAGACGGCGTTCGACGCTTCGCCCAAGGAGGTGGGCAGGGCCGCAGTGGCGGCCGCGCGCAAGCGTGGCTGATGCCACCGCGGACCCGTGCATCTACGTCCTGGCCGGGACCAACGGCGCGGGCAAGAGCAGCCTCGCCGGCGCCACGTTCCTTCGGGCAGGCGTGGAATACTTCAATCCCGACCAGGCCGCACGGCTGATCCTCGCCCGCAATCCCGGTCTCGGCCAGACCGAGGCGAACAGCGCGGCCTGGCATCAGGGCCGGCGTTTGCTCGAGCGGGCCATCGCCGAGCGCAAGACGTTTGCGTTCGAGACGACGCTTGGCGGCACCACGATCACCGCACTGCTCGAGCGCGCTCTGAACGCGGGAATCGCGGTGCGCGTGTGGTACGTCGGTCTCGAAGGTCCGGAACTTCACGTCGCGCGGGTGCGGGCACGGGTGGCGCGTGGGGGGCACGACATTCCCGTGGAGCAAGTGCGCGCGCGCTACGACAGCAGTCGTCTCAACCTGGTCCGCCTCCTGCCACAGCTCACCGAGCTTCGCGTCTATGACAACAGTGTGGAGGCCGATCCGCGTGCCGGCATCGCTCCCGAGCCGAAGCTCATCCTCCACATGCGGCGGCGCAAGATCGTGCGCTCGTGCCCTCTGGCGGAGACGCCCGTGTGGGCCAAACCGATCCTGGCCGCGGCGATGAAGGCCTCCGCGGCGGTGCAGTAGCCGGCTATACTTGCGCCCACCTCCACCGCGAAAGGACACGAACATGATCGCGATGGACCAGCGCAACGCCGGCGGCCAGTCGCGCGCGCCCATCACGGCCCAGGACGGCTGGCACACGTACGCGGCCGACCACATCGCCCTGCTCGATCACCTGCGCATCGATCGGTGCCATCTCTATGGTCAGTGCATCGGCGGGTCCTTCATCATGAGCCTGCTGAAGGCCCAGCCCCAGCGCATCGCGTGCGCCGTGCTCGCGCAGCCCATCGGGCGCGTGGGCGAGATGAAACCAGGCCGAGCCGCCAGGTTCGACGCGTGGGCCAAGACCCTCGGCGATCACCCGGAGGCCACCGAGCAGGTGCTGAATGCGTTCTACCAGAACCTCTACGGCCCCGGCTTCGTCTACAGCGCGGACCGCGCGTTCGTATCGAGCTGCCGGACGCCGTGCCTGGTGCTGGCGGGCAACGACGAGGCGCATCCGTTCCCGATCTCCGAGGAAGTGGCGAAGCTGCTCCCCAACGCCGAGCTCATCCCCGAATGGAAGACGGGCGCGGCGCTGGCATCGGCAAAGGTTCGCGTCAAGGAGTTCCTGTCGAAGCACACTCCGCGCTAGGGTTTGATCTTCAGCAGCTTCGCCGCGGTTTCACCGAGCATGGCCCGGCGCTCAGGGTCGGTGAAGCCCGGCGCCGCGAGGACGTGGTACACCGACTTGTCCTGCCACGGAATCGGATGGTCGGTGCCGAGGACGAGCTGGCTGGCGCCGACCTGCGCCGCCAGGTGCCGCAGCGCTTCCGAGGTGAAGACCAGCGTGTCGTAATACATCTGCCGCAGGTATTCGGTCGGCTTCTTCTTCAGCTTGACGCCCGTGTCCTTGTCCGGCGCGACGCGGAGCGCGTTGTCGGAGCGCGGCGCATACGACGGCAGGTAGCCGCCGCCGTGGGCCGAGCAGATCTTGAGCCCAGGAAAACGATCAAGCGTCCCCTCGAAGATGAGGTGAGAGAGCGCGATGGTCGTGTCGAGCGGGTTGCCGATGGTGTTCTCCAGCCAGCCGTTGCCCTTGAACCTCCGCGCGAGGTCCGGCGTGCTCTGCGGATGGATGAAGATGAGGACCCCCAGCTCCTCGGCTTTGGCCCAGAACGGGTGAAACTTCGGATCGGAGAACTCGTCGCCGGCGACGCTGGCACCGACGGCGGCGCCGCGGAGTCCGAACTTCTTCACGCCGTCCGCGAGCTGCTGCACCGCCAGGTCCGGAAACTGCAGCGCGACCGAGGCGAAGGCGACGAAGCGATCCGGATACTTCCCGCAGAACTCGGCGAGCCGTTGGTTCTGGATGCTGATCACCTCGGTCGCAACGTCGCGCTCCGCCCGGTACCATCTTGGATTTATGCTGAGGGCCTCCATGTCGATGCCCTGGCTGTCCATCTCGCGGATGCGCCTCGGCCCCACCTCCTCGATTCCCGGTCCCCGATGGTCTTCCACCTTTAGCCCTAGCAGGGCGTACGCCTCCGGGATCACGCAGTGCGCGTGCACGTCGATAGTCTTAACGCGACGACCACCGACCACGACTTCACGGCGCCGGCCGGCCGCCACCGCTTCGCGACGCTGCCCAGCCGGCCTCACTTGCGCCCTTCCTCGTGCAGCCGGCCGCACCCGAGCTCGAGTTCGGTTCCGTGCGGCATTGAGCAGATCGCAACCGGTAAAGGTGATGTCAGCCATGGCCGGCTTATGATATTGCATCCGCAGTGAGAAGCACACTGCTCGCCCACTCTCGCGCTCGAGGAGACCGTCATGCCGGGAAAAGTCCGCCGCATCGTGACTGGAGTGAATGACGCCGGTCGCTCGTGCATCCTCTCGGACACGCTGCTGCCGACCGCCGACGTCGGGCCAGGCGACCCGGTACTCGTCGGGCTATGGACGACGGACTCTGCGCCGGCGTCGAACAAAGGAACGCACGATCCCGTTCCGGACGGAGTGATCACCCGGATACCGCCCGCTCACCGGGGCGGCAGCGTGATCCGCATCGTCGACCTCCCGCCCGATGCGCGGCGCGCGTACACCCCGGAGGACATCCGCCGGCGCGGCTGCAAGACCACGCCCGAGCGTTCGGCGCGGCACCCCGGATTCCACGCCACCGACACCATCGATTACGCGATCTGCCTCGAGGGTGAGGTTTGGGCGGTCCTGGACGAGGACGGGACCCTCATGCGCCCGGGCGACGTGCTGATTCAACGCGGGACATACCACGCCTGGTCGAATCGGAGCGACCGCGTGTGTCGGATGCTCTTCGTCCTGATCGACGCGGAGCCACTCAAGGGCCACTAGTGCGCGGCACGCGGTCAGTCTGCGCCTCGGGAGTCACAAATGCATTTCGCGCTTGACAGCATTCAAGGTGGAGGCTCGCCGCGTGTCGGCACCCATTCGAAGACACGGTCTCAGCGGGCCGCGGCAACCCGGGAACGACCGCGCGATCGACGTCGCATCGGAAAATCATTGCTCGATGCACGATCGTTCTTCTAAGCGGCGCGAGGAAGGCGCGAAAACGCGGGTGTAGAGTCGCGGCATGGAGACCCTGACAGACCTTGATCGGCTGGGCGATCAGATCGCCGAGCTGTCCGCTCACCTCGACGCCGCCACCGCGCAGCTCCTGGACCTCATTCGGGAGTTCGACGCCCGCAGCGGCTGGAACACCGGCTTCCGCTCGTGCGCCGCGTGGCTCTCGTGGCGCATCGGGCTCGACCTGGGCGCCGCTCGCGAGCGCGTCCGCGTGGCGCGCGCACTCGGCACGCTGCCACGGCTGGCGCACGCCCTCGCCCGCGGCGAACTGTCGTACGCGAAGGTCCGCGCTCTCACTCGTGTGGCGACTCCGGACACCGAGGAGCGGCTACTCGCGGTCGGCAAGGCCGGCACCGCCGAGCACGTCGAGCGGATCGTGCGCGGCTGGCGGCAGGTCGACCGACAGGCGGAGGCGCGGCAAACTGCTCGGCGCCACGCGGGCCGAGCGCTGCACGTGTATCAGGATGAGGACGGCATGGTGATCATCCGTGGGCGGCTGGCGCCGGAGGTGGGCGCCGTGGTCATGAAGGCGCTGGATGCCGCACGAGAGACGCTCTATCAGCGGTCGCGCGAGACGGCCGGCGACACCGTGATCGAGGACGTTCCCGCGGAAACGCCCACGATGGCTCAGCAGCAGGCTGATGCGCTGGCGCTCGTCGCGGAGACTGCGCTCCATCATGGAATTGATCCTGGCGTCCCGGGCGACCGATACCAGGTCGTCGTCCACGTCGATGCCCCGGTGCTGGCGGACACCGACGCGCCGGGCCAGTCGATCCTCGAGGACGGAACGCACGTTCCCGCAGAAACGTGCCGACGCCTGGCGTGCGACGCGAGCCGAGTGGTCATGCGACACGACGCGCACGGCCACGTCGTGGAGGTCGGCGCGCGCACGCGCACCATCCCGCCGGCATTACGACGCGCGCTCGACCACCGTGACCGAGGCTGCCGCTTCCCGGGCTGCGGGCTGCCGTCCGGTCAGGGCCATCACGTGCGGCACTGGGCGAACGGCGGCCCCACGACGCTGTCGAATCTCGCATTGCTCTGTCGTCGCCACCACCGTGCGGTTCACGAGGAGGGGTATCGCGTCGATCGACAGCCGGACGGAGCGCTCAGGTTCCGGCGACCGGACGGCGAGCTCCTGCCCGCAGTCCCACCTCCGGCGACGGTCCCCGTGGACCCCGTCGAAGTTCTGCGCGCGCGACACGACGCGCAGGGGCTTCGCGTTCACGCGCGGACGTCGATGCCCGGCTGGCTGGGCGAGCGCCTGGACGTCGGCTGGGCGATCGACGTGTTGCATCCGCTCGCGGCGGGGTAGCGGTCGGCGCTCACGACCAAGGTCCATCGGGCTCTCCAGCGCTGGCGGAGTCGCGCCGTCGTGCAGGCGGGCAAGTTCGGCGCCCGCATCCCGGTGCCCACCCCGTGCTGGCCGTCGGCGACGTGTGGTCCCGCTCCATCAAGCGCGTCGCCTCAGCCGTCGGCGAGGGCGCGATGGCGACCGCGTTCGGGCACCAGTACTTGAAAGAGATGTGAGAGGCGTCGCCGACGCCCCGGACTGACGCGCCGCTACGCCAGCCCCCAGCTGCGCACGCGCACGGGGACGACGCGGAACATGACGCGGTTGGCAGGCATGACGGGCCCGCCCCAGAGCCGGGCGAGGCCGGGGTACTTGGCGTGGAAGCGCTCGACGAGCGCATGGCGCTCGGGGCCGTTGGTGAGGAAGTCCGCCCGGCCCTGGACGATCACGCCGCGGACGTCGCCGCCGCCGGGCCCGGACGTCTCGGCAACCACGCTGACGCGTGGATCGCGGCGGAGGTTGCGCACCTTCTGGGTGTCCTCGACGCTGAGCATGGTCACGCTCGCCGGGTCGTGCAGGAACCACATCGGCATCGCCAGTGGCGCCCCGTCGGCTTGCACCGTCGCGAGCACGACGACGTATCGGGTGGCGAGGAACCGCTGGATGCTGTCGCCGTCGAGCCCGCTCACTTCGCGGCGCGCCGTCGATACTCCGCGATCGCCTTCTTCAAGTCCTCGTACTCCTCGCACGGGATCAGGCAGATCTTCTCGAGCGCGCTCAGGTGTCGCTCGGCGCTCGCAAGATCGTTCGCGATGAGGTAGGCCTCGCCTATGTATTCGTGCGCACCGCGGTGACGCGGATTGAGCTGGAGCGCGCGCTGGTAGTGCTTG
>MNEG01000040.1 GCA_001917585.1 Candidatus Rokubacteria bacterium 13_1_40CM_68_15 | reverse complement strand
CCGGGGCTTCATCGCGCCAACAGGAAGCCCACGAGCAGGACGGCGCCCACGAGCATCGTCAGCGCATAGTTCACCACGTAGCCCGTCTGGAGTCGGCGGAACCCCGCCGCCCACGCCACCACCGCGCGACCCAGGGCATTGACGAGGCCATCGATGACGCCGAGGTCGACCCGGCGGGCCAGGAACACCGACAGCGCGTAGAGCGGCTGGACGATCAGCCGGTCGTAGATGAAGTCCACGTAGTACGCGTTCCGCAGCAGCTTGTGGAAGAGCGTCCGCGGGCGCCCGATCGTGTCGGCTTTCACCGGCGCCGCGGCGTACCGGAACCAGGCGAGCACGATCCCCGCGCTCGCCGCGATCGTGCTGAGCACGGCCAGCATGAGGGTCACCACGCCGCTCCACTCGTGCGCGGCCGGCGGGAAGACCGGGCTGAGGAACCGCGCGAAGCGCGTACCCCCCTCCGACGGCATCCCGACGGCCCAGCCGGCGAGGAACGTCAGCACGGCCAGCACGACGAGGGGCAGCGTCATCACCCACGGCGACTCGTGGACGTGGTGGGCGACCTCGCGCGACATCCGCGGGCCGCCGAAGAAGGTCAGGAAGATGAGCCGGAACGAGTAGAACGCGGTCATGAACGCGCCGAGCAAGAGGAACGTCCACAGCAGCCGGTGATGGCTCGAGTACGCCGCGTGGAGGATCTCGTCTTTCGAGAAGAAGCCGGCGAAGGGCGGGAGCCCGGCGAGGCCGACGGCGCCGACGGTCATGGTGATCGTCGTCGTCACCATCTTCGGCGCCAGCCCGCCCATCCTCCGCAGATCCTGCTCGCCACCCAGGCCGTGGATGACGCTGCCCGCACCGAGGAAGAGCAGCGCCTTGAAGAAGGCGTGCGTCACGAGGTGAAAGATCCCGGCCGCGTACGCGCCGAGGCCGACCGCGGCGAACATGTAGCCGAGCTGGCTGATGGTCAACCAGGCGAGCACGATCCCCGCGCTCGCCGCGATCGTGCTGAGCACGGCCAGCATGAGGGTCACCACGCCGCTCCACTCGTGCGCGGCCGGCGGGAAGACCGGGCTGAGGAACCGCGCGAAGCGCGTACCCCCCTCCGACGGCATCCCGACGGCCCAGCCGGCGAGGAACGTCAGCACGGCCAGCACGACGAGGGGCAGCGTCATCACCCACGGCGACTCGTGGACGTGGTGGGCGACCTCGCGCGACATCCGCGGGCCGCCGAAGAAGGTCAGGAAGATGAGCCGGAACGAGTAGAACGCGGTCATGAACGCGCCGAGCAAGAGGAACGTCCACAGCAGCCGGTGATGGCTCGAGTACGCCGCGTGGAGGATCTCGTCTTTCGAGAAGAAGCCGGCGAAGGGCGGGAGCCCGGCGAGGCCGACGGCGCCGACGGTCATGGTGATCGTCGTCGTCACCATCTTCGGCGCCAGCCCGCCCATCCTCCGCAGATCCTGCTCGCCACCCAGGCCGTGGATGACGCTGCCCGCACCGAGGAAGAGCAGCGCCTTGAAGAAGGCGTGCGTCACGAGGTGAAAGATCCCGGCCGCGTACGCGCCGAGGCCGACCGCGGCGAACATGTAGCCGAGCTGGCTGATGGTCGAATAGGCGAGCACGCGCTTGATGTCGGTCTGGACGAGTCCGATGGAGGCGGCGAACACGGCGGTGATGGTGCCCACGACGGCGACGACCTCGAGCGCCACGCCCGAGCGCTCGAACAGCGTGTGGCTTCGCGCAACCATGTAGACGCCGGCCGTCACCATGGTGGCGGCATGAATCAGAGCCGAAACCGGCGTCGGGCCTTCCATAGCATCGGGCAGCCATACGTGCAGGGGGAGCTGGGCCGATTTCCCGCACGCTCCCATGAAGAGCAGGAGCGCGATGGCGGTCGCCACGCCGGGCGTCAGGTCGCCCGCCTTGGCGAAGACGTCGGCGTAGTCGAGCGTGCCGAGCGCCGTCCACAGCCACAGGACGCCGAGTCCGAAGCCGAAATCGCCGACGCGATTGACGATGAACGCCTTCTTGCCGGCCTCGGCCGCGGCCGGGCGCGTGTACCAGAAGCCGATCAGCAGATACGAGCAGAGACCGACCGCCTCCCAGAAGACGTAGAGGAGGAGGAAGTTGCCGGCGAGCACCAGCATCGTCATCGAGAAGACGAAGAGGTTGAGGTAGGCAAAGAAGCGCGCGTACCCGGGATCGCCGTGCATGTACCCGACGGAGTAGAGATGAATCAGGAACCCGACGCCGGTGACGACGAGGAGCATGACGCCGGTGAGCGGATCGACGTGCGCGGTCACCCACGCCTCGAACTCGCCGGCGACGATCCAGGGAGCCAGTTGCGCGGTCAACGCCCGTCCGCTCGACACGCGCGAGAAGACGACGCACGAGGTCACGAACGAGGCGGCGAGCGCGGGCACGGCGATCCAGTGCGCGCGACGTCCAGTGAAGCGTCCGAACAGGATGTTGAGGAGAGCGCCGGCCAGCGGAAAAGCGGGAATCAGCCAGACAGCGCTCGACACCGGGCCAATCTATCGAGGCGCTGGGGGGGTGTCAAGCAAACCACCCCGGCGGCGGCGCTACTTCGCGTTGCGGGTGAGCAGGAACTGAGCCTCGTCGTACGATTCCGCGGCCAGCTCACCGAGACCGCTCTTCTGGTACAGGTTGCCGAGCACCTGGTGCAGCGCGGCTTCGTCGGGGTCGCTGGCCAGCGCGTCAAGGACCACCCGGCGGGCGTCGTGGAGCAGCCCGGCGCTGGCGAGCATGCCCGCCCGCACCACCGCGACCGAGTTCCGCGACGCGCCGCCGGCGAAGCTCTGGGTGAGCGCGGCCAGGTCGTCGGCGACCATGCGGGCTCGGTCGGCGTCGAGCACCTCGAACCACGCCTCTTGTGGTGCCTGTTCTCCGCTGGCCACCTGGATGGTGTAGCGCGTGCCCGGCGTCAGCGCGGGCGCGTCCGACGGATAGTCGAGCCGCCCGCCGGCGACGCCACGGCGCTCGAAGACGGGGCCCGACGGCCCGACGAGGCGCACCGTGTACCGCGCGAAGCGGCTCCCGGCCCACTCCAGCGCGAGCGGGCCCGGGAGCACGCTCGTGTTGCGTGGCGCGATGACGACCGGCGGCTTGGTCGCGCTGCGGGTACTGAGGACCGCCGTCGGCGCCTCGCGTTGACCGGCGGCCAGGAAGCCCAGGCCCGCCTGCACGAGCGTGCGCGCCTTCTGCGTGCGCGTGTCGTCGGCCCGCGCGGCCACCGTGTACGGTTCGCCGCCTCGATCTTCACCGTTCCCCCGCCACTCAACATGACCACGGCCACCGCGTCGTCCGTGGCGCGCACGGCATCGCCGGCGCGCAGCGCCTGCAGGGGTCCGGCGCGACGCCAGTCGCCGCCGCTCCGGACCTCGAGACGGCCGCGGCCGGTCTTGATCTCGGTGATCATGCCGACCGTCTCGGTGGACTGCGCAGCAGCAGCTCCGGCGACGAGGAGGAGCGCGAGCACTGCCACGACGCGGGCCATCAAGAACCTCCTGGTTCCGTGGTTTCCATCAGCTCGTAGAGATCGACCGGCTCGGCCTTGCCCTTCACCTTCACGGCTCCCCGCTCACGCACGAGCACGCGGCCCTTCACCGCCGCCAGCGTCGCGCTCGAGATGAGGATCTCCGTGCCCAGCTCGCGATTCATGGCTTCGATCCGCGCGACCGTGTTCACGGTGTCGCCGAGCACCGAGTACTTCTTCTTGCGCGGCGAGCCCATGGTACCGGCAAACACCTCGCCGGTGTTGATCGCCACGCCCATGGCCAGCGTGGGCGCACCCCGCGCGGCCCACATCCGGTTCAGCTCGGCCAGCGCCCGCTGCATGCCAAGCGCGGTCTCGACCGCATGCCAGGCGTGGTCGGCATCGTCGACCGGTGCGGCGTACACGGCGAGGATGCCGTCGCCGATGAAGTCGTTGACGAGGCCGCGGTGGCGCATGATCACGTCGACCATCGCCGTGAAGTACTCGTTCATGATCTCGGAGATCCGCCACGGGGGCAGCTGCTCCGAGAGCGTGGTGAACCCCCGGACGTCGGACATCAGCACCGAGACCGTGCGCACCTCGCCGCCGAGCCGCGCCCCTTCGCGAAGCACGCGCTCCAGGACTTCCTTGCTCACGTACTGTCCGAACGCAGCGTTGAGTCGACGCCGGGCCAGGTGGGTGGAGCCCTGCCGGTAGAACTTCATCACGGCCAGCGGCGCGATGAAGTCCAGCCAGTAGCCCCGGCTGTACGCCTCGTAGCTCAACGCCACGAAGACGACGACCAGGCCGAGACTCAGCACGATCACCCAGACCTGGCGCATCCGCACCGAGAGCAGCGAGATCCACAGACAGGCGGTGACGAGCAGCGCCATGTTGAGCGCCCACGGCGGCGGGAGCAGCGCCCGGCGCGACAGCAGCGTGTGGACGATGTTCGCCTGGATCTCCACGCCGCTCATCAGCCCCATCGGCGTGCCGTAGAAATCGCGACTCTCCCCGAAGGTGGCGCCCACCAGCACGATCTTGCCGCGGAACGGATTGTCGCCCTCGGGGCGGACGCCGCTGCGCGCCACCGACATGAGGGCGCCCGCCGGAAACGAGGCGAAGGCGCCGGGCTGGCCGACGTAGTCGATGCGCCACACGGTGTCGCGCAGGGTGCCCACCGAGATCGCGTCGTGGCGGGTGATGCCCCGCTTCGGATCGCCCACCGGCAGCACCACGTCGCGCGAGGGGCCGGCGCTCAACGCCGCGGCCAGCGTCGCCTGCGAGTAGCCCTCGCAGGCGGCCAGCACGGCGAGGGCGAACGACGGGAGGTAACCGTTGTCGACAGCCGGCAACACCGGCCGCGCAACGCGGACCAGGCCGTCCGGGCTGAGCGGAGCGTTGGCGAAGCCGAAGAGCGCGCGGAGATCGGGCGAGTACGCCGGCGTCGGCGCGTAGCGGGCCGGCCGCGCCTCGTCGACCGGGTTGGCCACGGTCGTGAACACCAGCCGTCCACTCCGGCCATCCCAGCGCCGGGTCACGGCGACGAGGGCGCCGTCCTCCTCGGGGGTCGTCGCCTTCTTCAGCTGGACGTCGAAGCCGACGACGCGGGCGCCGCTCTGGAGCAGGAACTCGGCGAGATCCGCCAGGTACCGCCGGGGAAGTGGCTGGCGCTCCCCCATCTCCTGGAACGCGGCTTCGTCGATGTTCACCAGCACGATCTCGGGCGTCGGGACGCGATCGCGGAAGAACAGGAAGGCATCGATCGCTCGCGTCTCCCAGCCCGCCAACCCACCGAAGCGCGACACCACCGTGACGGCGAGACTGACCGCGACACCGAGCAGGAGCGAACGGGCCAGCGGCGTGTCCACTCGCCGCAGGCCGGCTCGCAGATCTACCACGGCGCGCCGGTCAGGCCGTACGCGGCCCAGGCGAACGGGTGCGGGAACTGCCGCAGCGTCTCGCGCTGCGCCAGGCTCAGTGCCTCGCCGGGCGCCGCCGTCTTCAGTCGGACATAGAACTCCCGCATGAGCACGAAGCTCGCGCGATCGTCGACCTTCCAGAACGTGGTGACGACCGCCGGCGTGCCCGCGTAGAGGAATGCGCGTTGGAGCCCGACGAGGTCGTCGCCCCGGGAGAGCTTGCCGAGGCCGGTCTCGCAGGCCGAGAGCACGACGAGCCGGGCGTGGAGATCGAGGCCGAAGAGCTCGCGGACCTCGAGCCGCCCATCCTCGCCCTCGCCCGGGGTGAGAAGCAGCGCCGACGACATCGGCTCGTTCTCGTTGAGCTCGGCGTGGGTGGCGAAGTGCAGGAGCCCGGCGCCGGCCGCCAGCGCCTTCACGCGCGCTTCGCTCGCCTCCGCGCGCACGAGCACGGTGGTGCCCGGATACGCTTCGCCCACGGCCCGCGCCTCCCGCTCGGCGTAGCGGAGGTTCAGCGCGGATCCGACGTCGGGATTGCCGAGGGCGAGCGGCCGGGCGCCGCTCGTCTCGGTCTTGGCCGCGAGGTACTTCAGTACGCTGGCGCTGGGCAGCGTCGCGATGGCGTAGTCCTCGACAAGCCAGTGCCCGATGGGACTCCGGAGCGCCGCGAACGGAAGGTAGTGCAGCACGTCGTGGGGCACGATGAGCAGCCGACTGCCCCGGATCTCCGCGCGGGCCGGTGCCAGCAGCACGTCGTAGAGCGCCGTCGCCTGGCTCTCGATGTCGGCGACCGGCGCCTGATCGGCGATAGC
This sequence comes from Candidatus Rokubacteria bacterium 13_1_40CM_68_15, assembly GCA_001917585.1. Lineage (GTDB taxonomy): Bacteria > Methylomirabilota > Methylomirabilia > Rokubacteriales > CSP1-6 > 40CM-68-15. The sequence continues at coordinate 28,124 of MNEG01000040.1, read as the reverse complement.
GGTTCGCAGCGCACGCACGCGAGCGACCAGGTCGGCCCGCGCGCTCCGCACCGTGAGCGCCCTGGCGCGGTGGCGCTCGACGATCCAGACCACGATGTCCGTGACGCCGACGAGATATTCCACGAGCGTGGTCCCCTCGGGCAGCAGCCCCTGGATCTCGGCCAGGGTGACGGGCTCCACGGTCATCAGCGAGGCCTGCTCGACGTTCTCCTTGCGCACGCGCTCGAGGAACGCACGGTAGTCACGGTCGGCCGCCTCGACGGCCTCCTTCGCCCTTCGCGCCTCGCCGCCATCGCTGTCGGAGGCTAGCGCCTGCGCCTCGGCCAGTCGCGCGCGAAGCTGCACTTCCTCCTGCACGAGGGCACGGGTGCGGCCCTTGGACAGCGTCGTCGAGTTGCCCAGGAGGTCGAGGAAGGCCCGGGCGCGCGCGCGCTCGGCGAACGCGAAGGCATCGGCAGAATTCCTGGTGCGCAGCGCCATCCGGACGGCGAACTGGTAGATCCCCTGCTTGTCCTCGACGTACCCGCTGCGCAACGACGACTCCTGTAACGTCCCGCGGATCTCCTCGATGAGGTCCATCGACCGACGGAGTGACGTCAGCGCATCGGCCGGCCGCCCGAGCCCGGCGTAGCTGCGCGCTTCGAGCTGGTGAAGCTGGACGAGGGTACCGACCCGACCGATCCGCTCGGCCTGGGGAAGCGCCTTCTGGAACTCGGACAGCGCGGCGGCAAAGTCGTTGCGAGCGAGCGCCACCTGCCCCGCCGTGGTGAGGATGTCGAGATCCACCTCGACCAGCCCGACGAGGCGCGAGTATTGTCCGGCGCGCTTGAGCGCGGCCTCGGCCGCGTCCTTGTCGCCGAGGGCGAGTTGGGCCTTGGCGAGCAGCGCCAGGGACTCGGCGGCCTGACGCCGGCCATTGTCGATCGCTCGTGGATTCGTGCGGGGCGGTGCTCCGCCAAGGAAGTGCTCGGCGAGCGTCGCGGCCTCCTGAGCGCGATCACGGGCGTCCGTGTAGTCGTGTTCCTGGTAGGTGATCTGAGCGATCTGGCGCAACATTCCGGCGACCCACATCGCCGCGCCCCGACGCTGGGGCGACACGGTGCTCCGCGCGTAGGCCAATCCCTCCTCGTACCACTTTCGCGCCTGCGGGCGATCACCGGCGTTGCGGTAGGCGCTGCCCAGCACCGAGTAGATCGACACCATCAGGCCCATCTGGTCGTTGCTGAGGTTGGGCTCGTCGCGCAGCAGATCGAGAGCCTTCCGGCCCGACGCGAGGGCCTTCTGGATCTCGCTCAGCCGGACGGCGACGAACGCCACGCACGCATGCGCCGTGCCGGCATCGACACGCGCGCCCCGCTGCTCGGCGTCCGCCGCGGCGCTCTGGTAGAACGCGAGCGCCGGCCGGCCCTCGCCGCGCTCCACGGCATCGCGAGCATCGAAGAAGCTGAATCCGTAGCGCCGATCCCCGGGCCCGCGTTCCCGGGCGCCGGCGTCGTGTCCTGAGGAGTGGCCGGCGTGGAAGGCGAGGGACCGGGCCGCCCCCGACGATGGCCGAACTGCGCCGCCGCCGGTGTCACCAACGCCAGCGTCAGCGAGCACAGCAGCGCGGGCGCCAGGAGTCGGTGGAGCGTACGCACGACCCGATCATGGCTCGATGAGGGACGGCGCTGCAACGTTCGCATGAGCGGCAACGTTCGCGTGATAAGATGCTGGTCGTGCCTCGGCGGTCCCGCACGAAGTTCTGGGTGCTGCTGGTTCTGGTTCTGGTGGTCGCGCTGCTCGCCTCCGTCTCCTACCTCATCTGGCGCCAGTCGGTACCGGGCGTTCGGGTCACTGCGAGCGTGCCGCGCTTCGTTGGTCAGAAGACGCCGCTCACCGTGGTGGTCGAAGCGGCTCGCGGTCGTGTCGCCACGGCCAGCGTGCGCATGGTTCAGGGGGGCAAGTCGATCGCGATCACGCGCCACGATGGCGCCGCGATGCCCCGGCTCGAGCTGCCGCTGACACTCGAGCCGACGGCGGCGGGATTTCGAGAGGGCGGCGCCACGGTCGAGGTGTGGGCGCGCGACGACTTCTGGCGCCCCTGGCGCGGGCAGGAGCGCGCGGCCGCCACGTTCCCAACGACCATCGACCTGACGCCGCCACCGCTCGAGGTCGCCGCGGCGACGCCGTACATCCTGCCGGGCGGAGCCGGCTTGGTGGTCGTCCGCGCGGGTGATGCGGTGCGCGCCGATGCCCGCGTCGGGTCACTCACCTTCCCGACGTTTCCCATGGGTCCCCAGGGCACGCGCGTCGGCTTCTTCGCGCTGCCCTACGATATCCCGAGCGGGACCTCGCTCTCGGTGACGGCGGCCGACGAGGCAGGGAATGCGGTCACGCGAGGGATCCCGGCCGAGATGCTCCCCCGCCGTTTCCGCCGCGACACGATCGAGGTCAGCGACGCCTTCCTCAACGCCAAGGTTCCGGAGCTGCTCCCGCAGCGGCCGCCCAATCAGCCACTGGTGGAGGGCTTCCTCGTGATCAACCGTGATCAGCGGAAGTTCGCCGAGGAGGAGAAGCGGCGCGTCGCGCTGAAGACCGCCGACAAGCCGCTCTGGGAAGGCGCGTTCGTCCAGCCACGCAACACGAAGGTCTTCTCGAACTTCGCGGAAGCGCGCACGTACCGCTATCAAGGCCGCGAGATCGACACGCAGGTGCACGTCGGCTTCGATCTGGCGTCCACCAAGCAAGCCGTCGTGCCCGCCGCCAACAAGGGCGTGGTGGTCTACGCCGGCCCGCTCACCATCTACGGCAACACCGTGATCGTCGACCACGGCCTCGGCCTGCAGACACTCTACGGACATCTCTCGTCCGTAGCGGTCAAACTCGGGGACGCCGTGGCGAAGGGCCAGGAGCTGGGCCGCAGCGGCGCGACCGGACTCGCCCTCGGCGACCACCTGCACTACGAGGTCCTGGTCCACGGCGTCTCGGTGACGCCGATCGAGTGGTGGGACGCGAAGTGGATCCGCGATCGCGTCAGCGGGCCGCTGAAGGCGGCCGGTATCGACGTCGGCAGCCTCGAGCCTTCGGGCGAGGACCGCGCGGGCCGGAGCCGCTAAAACCAGGGGGCCGCGCAGGATCGAGGGGCGTCACGGCTTTGCCGGGGCGCCCCGAGCGCTGGCCGGGGAGTCCGAGGGGGCGTAGCCCCTTCGCTCGGTGAACCTGGGGGGCCATGTCGGGGGCCCCCATCAACTTAGAAACTACCGAACTTCTCGTAGGCGGCCAGCGGCAGCATGCCGCGCTTGACCGCCGTCCGCACCTTGTTCTCCGTGCCGACTAGCTTCTCGCAGCGGACGAGCACCTCGTGAGCGGCCCGGCGGGGAACGACCACGACCCCATCGAGGTCGGCGACGATCACGTCGCCCAGCGCGATGCGCACGCCCCCGATCGTGAGCGGTTGCCCCCAGTCGCTCACGCGCCAGCGCGGAATCGAATCCTGAGGTGTCCGGTAGCGCACGAACGTCGGGAAGCGAATGCGGCTGATGTAGGTGGCGTCGCGCGTCGCGCCGTCGATGACGGCACCCCGCACGCGGCGGGAGCGCAGCCATTCCGCCGAGAGCTCGCCGAAGTGCGCGGCGACGTTGTCGTTGGCCGCCAGCACGAGCACGGAGTCGGCGGGGACGGCACCCAGCATCGCGAGGAACCGGCGCAGCGTCGCGTCGCGCTCCCGGGGGCCGCTCTTGCGAGCTCGTCCCCGCGCCGTGAAGGCGTAGCCGGCGGCGCGCATGTCGGGAAGGAGCGGGTGGATGGTGGCGGGTAGCGTCTGGCGCTGCAGGCCCATCTCGTCCATCACGTCGGTGATGGCGGCGGTGTAGATGCGAGCGAGGCGCCGCGGCAAGCTGTCGGATCGCGTGGCCATGCGCCCTAGAGTAGAGCAGCGCGTCGCGCGCGCGAACGGTTAACCGAAGCGCGCCGGGTGCAGCAGCAGGCCGGGCGGCACGTAGTCGCCGACGACGCCGAGGAGGAGATCGAGCAGGGCCGGCCGCTTGACCAGCAGGTGGGCCGTGAGGTTGGCCAGTCTCCGGTGGGCCACCACGAACTGCAGGGCGTGGGTGAAGCGAGCCTTGGCCGCGAAGGTCCGACGGCGGGCACGCTGGTAGGTGGCGAGCCGCTCGGCCGAGCACTCGCCGGCCTTCAGCGCGGCCGCCGCCACTTCCGACGCCAACTCGGCGCCGTGCAGCGCGCTGAACACCCCCTCGCCCGTGAGCGGATCGTAGAATCCGGCAGCATCGCCGACGAGCAGGAGCCCGCCGATGGTCGGCGGGGCCACGTCATAGGCGAGCGGTCCCATCGCCTGCACCGGCGCGACGCGCTCGGCGCCGGCCACCCGGCGGGCCAGGTGCGGCATCTGGCTCACGCGCGCCGCGAAGAAGTCCTCGAGCCGGTGACTCCACGCCGCCGCGTGCGCGAGCGGAACGACCACGCTCATGTTGACCCGATCGGGCGCGACGGGATTGAGGATCGCGTAGTCGGGCGGATCGACGAAAATCTCCCCGACCTCGCGGCAATCGCTCACGCCACGGACGTACGTGACCAGCGCCATGCGCTGGAGCGGATGCGCACGCAGGAGGCCGAGGCGCCGCGCGACGACCGAGCCGCGGCCGTCGGCCGCCACGACGAGGGGCGCCCGGAAGACGTGGACGCGCGTTTCGGCGTCCATCGCCTCGACGCCGACCGCGTGCCCGTCAGCCACGAGGACATCGGTCACGCGCGTGCGCTCGCGAAGCTCGGCGCCCAGCGCGCGGACACGATCGACCAGGATCGCGTCGAGGACTTCGCGGCGAAGCGCGAGCGCGTGGTTGCGATACGGCCGCCAGGGCCCGATCGTGCGGTAGGTGCCGGTCACGGCCGTGCCGTCGGGAGCGCTGATCCGCATCCCGGCAAGCGGCGTCGCCCCGGCGTCGTCCACGGCCTTCAGCACGCCGAGCCGATCGAGGATGCGCAGCGTCTCGGGACTCAGGTACTCGCCACAGATCTTCGGCCGCGGAAAGCGCGCACGATCGAGGACGAGGATGCGGAGGCCACGCTCGGCGAGCAGGATGGCGATGGCCGCGCCCGCCGGGCCGGCGCCGACGACGATGACGTCGAAGCTCACGCGCTCACCGCGATGACGCGTCCGAGCCACGGGTATCGACGCACCACGAGGTTCGCGATGCCGGCCTTCTCGGCCAGCTGCCGCAGCTCGGCGGGCGAGTACGACCGCCGCACCGACAGCGGGCCGTCGTCCCACGAGAAGCGATGCCGGGTGAACAGCCGCGTGGCGAGCCAGACGAGGCCGAGCGTCAGCCGGGTGCGCCACAGATCGTTCACGATGACGGCTCCGCGCGCCACTGCCCGCATCTCGGCCAGACATCGAACGGCGGCGTCGGGCTCGAGGTGGTGAAGCGTCAGCGCCGTCGTCACCACGTCGGCCGCCCCGTCGCGCAGTGGCAGCGCCGTGGCGTCGGCGCACACCATCAGCGCGTCGCCTTCGACATCGCGAGCCTCACGATCGACGACGATCACGCGGACGTGCAGGCCCCGCCGACGCGCCCAGGCTTGCAGCCGGCGCGCAAAGTGACCGCGGCCGCCACCGACGTCCACGACGACGAGCACTTCCGGCGCGCGTCGCCGGCGAAGGACGTGACTGATCGCGCGCAACGTGAGCCCGTAGCCGCCGAACCACGCGTTGAGGCGGTCGACGTCGGCCAGAGAGGCCTCGCGGTCGGCGTCCAGCACCGGCGCATCGAGATGCTCGAGCGCGCGCTCGGCTCTCTTCATCTTCGAACCATTTCACCGCTCGCCTCGGCCGTCGAACGGCCTGCAGCTCGCACGACCCATCTTCGAACCATTTCACCGCTCGCCTCGGCCGTCGAACGGCCTGCGGCTCGCACGGCCCATCTTCGAACCATTTCACCGCTCGCCTCGGCCGTCGAACGGCCTGCAGCTCGCACGACCCATCTTCGAACCATTTCACCGCTCGCCTCGCCGCCCGAGCGCGGCTCACCTCGCACGGCCATTACCAGCTCAGGAGCGCGCCCTCGGCGGCGAAGCCAGGGCCGAGGCCGACCATCACACCCCACTCGCCGGGCACCGGCGACTCCTCCCGCAGCATCTCCTCGAGGACGAACAGGATCGTGGCCGACGACATGTTGCCGTATCGGCGGAGAACCGACCGTGAGTGGCGCATGACGGCGTCGTCGAGCTCGAGCAGCGTGCGGGCGCGATCGAGCACCCGCCGGCCCGCGGAGTGCAGCACCCAGTAGCGCACGTCTTCGCGCTTGAGGCCCTGCGCGTCCATGAGCACGCGGACCATCTCGCCGAGCATCGTGGCGCCGATGCGGCGGACGTCCTTGGAGAGGATCACGCGGGGGCGTCCCCCCGGGTACTCGAAGCCCATGGCGTCGAGGTGCTCGGGACGGAACAGGGTGCGGTGCGTGACCACGCGCGGGCCAGGGCCTTCGGTCGAAAGCGCGAGCGCGCCAGCGCCGTCGGCGAAGATGGCGTTGGCCACCGCCGACTCCAGTCGATCGTCGAGGAAGTACGCGGCCGAACAGATCTCGACGGAGACCAGCAGCGCGCGGTGGCTCGGGAACGCGCGCAGATGGTTCCATGCCTGCTGGAGCGCGACCATCGCCGAGGCGCAGCCGGTGTCCCCGATGTGCGCGCGCTGGACATCCGGGCGGCAGCCGAGCCGGCCGACCAGGTGGGCGTCGACACTGGGCGTGAGCCGTGCCGTGCACGTGGTGGTGACGACGAAGTCGACGTCAGCGGCCTGCCAGCCCGCTCGCTCGAGGGCGCGCCGGGCGGCGGTCTCCGACAGCGCCAGCGCACCGTCGCGCGCCCGCGCCGCCAGCTCGTCCACGCTCTCGTCGGGACGCAGCCGCTCGCGGGGGATCCACAGATAACGGCTCTCGATATCGCTGCGCTCGAAGAACGCGCGGCGCTGGGCGTCCGTGTATCCGGCGGCGTCCATGATATCGGCCTGCGTGTAGCGGTGGGGCGGCGTCGCCGTCGCGACTGCCGTGATCTTCGGAGTTGGCATGACTCCTCCGACGACGCGAGAATCCGATAAGATAGGCTGCGATTTCGAGAATACTGCGAGGACGCGCCCTATGCCACTCTTCAGCTTCGAGGGAAAGACGCCGCGCGTGCATCCGACCGCGTTCATCGCGCCCACCGCGGTCCTCGTCGGCGACGTGACGGTCGAGGAGAACGCCTCCGTCTGGTACAACGCGGTGCTGCGCGCCGACTTCGGGCCCATCGTGGTCCGCCGCGGCGCCAACGTCCAGGACTGCGCCGTGGTCCACGTGACGTCGGCGCACTCCGTGGAGATCGGTCCCGGCGCCACCATCGGCCACACCTGCGTCGTGCACGGCGCGACGATCGCCGAGGAGGCGCTGGTGGGCAACGGATCGACCGTGCTCGACGGCTCTCGCATCGGGACGCGCGCGATGGTGGCGGCGGGGCGCTGGGTGCAGGCCAATCCCGCCGGTTACCAGGCGCTGGCGCAGCGGCATCGCACGGGCGTGACGCCCGTCTGACATGGCTCATCCGATCCACTCCGAGCGTCACTTCACCGGCAACCAGATCGTGCGCGATCTCGTGCTGGGGATGGCCGACGGCCTGACGGTGCCGTTCGCGCTGGCGGCCGGACTCACCGGCGCCATCGAGACGACGTGGATCATCGTCGTCGCGGGCCTGGCCGAGATCGCCGCCGGCGCGATCGCCATGGGCCTCGGCGGCTACCTGGCCGCGCGCAGCGAGGCCGAGCACTACGAGAGCGAGCGCGCGCGCGAGCACCACGAGGTCCGCGAGAAGCCGGAGGCAGAGGTGGCGGAAGTCATGGAGGTGCTCGAGGCATACGGCGTGAAGGCCGAAGAGGCGCGCCCCCTGGTGGACTCGCTCCGGCGCAATCCACAGGGCTGGGTCGACTTCATGATGCGCTTCGAGCTGGGGCTGGAGCGGCCCGATCCGCGGCGCGCGCTGCGCAGCGCGGTGACGATCGGCGGCGCCTACGTCGTCGGTGGCCTCATCCCGCTCTGGCCGTACATGATCCTGGGGCGCGCGTCGACGGCGCTCGGCGTGTCCACCGTCGTCACCCTGTGCGCGCTGGCGCTGTTCGGCTACATCAAGGCGCGCTTCACCGGGGCGCCGCCGCTGCGGAGCGCCGTGCAGACCGTGGTCATCGGCGGGGTCGCCGCCGCGGTGGCCTTCCTCATCGCCTGGTCCATCACGTGATCAAGCGCATCGCCTTCCTGGTCTTCCCACACCTGACCTTCCTCGATTTCGTGGGCGCCTACGACGCGCTCCGTCGCGTGGCCGCGCTGGGCATCGATCCCGCGGTGAAGCACCGCATCATCGGCACGGCGGCCGAGATCGTGGACGAGAGCGGGCTCGTGATGAAGCCCGACGGGGTGTACGAGGACCTCGGCGACCTCGACCTGCTCTACGTCCCCGGCGGCTTCGGCACGCGCCGGCTCGTCGACGACGAGCGCTGCATCGCGTACCTCCGTTCGTGGGGCTTCGCGCGCCCGCTCGCGTCGGTGTGCACCGGGGCGCTGCTGCTCGGCCGCGCCGGCTACCTCACCGGCAAGCGGGCGACGACCCATCACCGCGCGTACGACCGTCTCCGCCCGTACTGTGCGGAAGTCGTCACCGACCGTCGCATCGTCGACGAGGGGGTGGTCGTCACGGCGGGCGGCGTGGCCTCGTCGCTCGACCTCGGCCTGTATCTCGTCGAGAAATTCTGGGGTCAGCCGGCCCGGGCGACGATCTCCACGCAGATGGAGTATCGGGGCTATGCCGCGATCTGATCAGACGCGCGTGGCGTGGCGGTACTTGTCGGTCGACAGCATCGCGAAGATGCGGGTCAGGAGTTCCTCGTGGTCCGCGACGTTGTGCGCGAAGATCGCGAACTCGCCGGCGTCGGCCAGGTCCACCGTGCCGAGGCGTTCCCCGCGCGGCGAGCCCAGGACCACGGCCTGAAAGCATGACCGTCCGTGCTCGGGATGGTCGGTCACGACGACCGAACGCAGCGCCGGCCAGTGCTGGCGTGCGAGCACGAAGACGGACGCGTCCCGGCGCTGGTTCTCGAGGGCGATGAACTGCTCGACGAACGGCCGGTAGGTCACCTCGATGAGGAACTCACGCTCGTTGCCGTCGTCAGCCACGAGGGCGGCGTGGAACGACGGGGTCCAGTCGTCGCGGATGAAGCGGAGGCCGGGCTCGTTCTGGAAGGGGCGGACGCGATAGCGGGCGCGGCGGAAAACGGACTCCACCAAGGCGACGGCGATGCGGTCCTTCGCGTCGTAGAGGTCCATGGCGCCCGTCCCGATCTTAGCAAGAGGCGCGCCAAATCGTCGTGCCGGCAGAGGACTCGATGTTTCGAGGACTTCGCGCGACCGGGCGTTGTCGGACGGTGTCAGCGTGGCCAACCGCTGTCGACTACCGGACAGATGGTCAGCGCTTCAACGGCCGCGGAACTTGGGTGCGCGCTTCTCCTTGAAGGCGGCCACGCCCTCGGCGTGGTCGGCGGTCTGACGGACGATCGACATGTGCGACGAGACGAGGTCGAGGTGCGTGCGCAGGTCGAGCTTGAGGCTCTGGTACACGAGGCGCTTGATCATCCGGATCGGCACCTGCGGCCCATCGGCGACCTGACGGGCGAGGGCGTACGTCGCGTCCTTCAACTCGACGGCGGGCACCACGCGGTTGACGATGCCGAGGCGCAGAGCTTCCGGTGCTTCGATGAAGTCCGCCGTCCACAGGAGCTCGAGCGCCTTCGCGGGACCGACCAGACGCGGCAGGAAGAACGTGTCACCGTCACCGGGGACCAGCCCGACCTTGACGTAGCCGGTCGAGAAGCGCGCGTCGGTCGCGGCGACGCGCACGTCGCACATGAGGCACATGCCCATGCCGGCGCCCACGGCCACGCCGTTGACCATGGCGATGACGGGCTTGTCCATCGTCTCCAGCGTCTTCGGCACGCGGTGGATCTTTTCCCAGAGCTGATTCTTGTGGTCGAGCGGGCTGGGCGCGCCCTCCCCCATCCGCCCGACGTCCCCGCCGGCGCAGAACGCGCGGCCGGCGCCGGTGACGACGACCACGTGGACGTTGTCGTCGCCCTGGGCCTCGCCGAGCGCCTGGACCCACGCGTCGATCATGGGGCCCGTGAAGGCGTTGAGCTTGTCGGGACGGTTCAGCGTGATGGTCGCGATGCGGTCCTTCACCTCGTAGAGGAGATCACTCATCGTCAGTCCTTCGGGAGGCCGAGCACGCGCTCGCCCAGGATGTTCCTCAAGATCTCCGACGTGCCGGCGCGGATGCCGCTGCCGCGCGCCAGCAGCTCGTAGAACTCCCACTGGCCCTCGTCGGGCGCCCACGGCGAGCCGTGAGCGATCTGCGAGTACGGACCGATGACCTCGGTGCCGAGCTGGGCCAGGTCCTGGTCGAGCTGGCTCCAGAAGAGCTTGGAGGTCGATCCCTCGGGTCCGGGCTGCCCGCCCTTGAGGAGCCTGGTGAGGCTGCGGTATGCGTTGAGCTGCAGCGCCTGTTCCCCGATCCAGAGCGCGGCGACTTTCTGGCGGACCACGGGATCGGCCGCCCGGCCCCGGTCACGCACGAGCGCCAGCAGGCGGTGCAGCGCGTTGCGCAGCGAGATGTGTCGGATGAAGGTCAGCGCGTCTCGCTCGTAGGCGAGCGTCGTCAGCGCGACGCCCCAGCCCTCGTTGAGCTTACCGACGAGGTTCTCGGCCGGGATCCGCACGTTGTCGAGGAACATCTCGTTGAACTCGGCCTCGCCGGTGATCTGGCGCAGCGGCCGCAGGGTCACCCCGGGCGACTTCATATCCATGAGGAAGAAGCTGATGCCCTTGTGCTTGGCGGCGTTGGGGTCGGTGCGCACGAGGACGAAGCACCAGTCGGCGACGTGCCCCATGCTCGTCCAGACCTTCTGGCCGTTGACCACGAAGTCGCCGCCGTCGCGCACGGCCCGCGTCTGTAGATTGGCGAGGTCGGATCCGGCGTTCGGCTCGGAGAACCCCTGGCACCACATGTCCTCCGCGCTGAGGATCCGCGGAAGGAAGCGCTTCTGCTGAGCCGGCGTCCCGTGCTTCATGAGCGTGGGGCCGAGCATGCTGACGCCACCGCGGTTCACGATCTGCGGCGACTCCGCCCGCGCCATCTCCTGGTAGAGGATGATCACCTCCACGATGGAGGCGCCCCGGCCGCCGAACTCGCGCGGCCAGTCGATGCCGATGTAGCCGGCCTCGTACATCTTCCTCTGCCAGGCGCGGAGCCTGCGGACCTCCTCGTGATCCGCTCGCGACGCGGCGAACGATCGGCCGCGGAGGTCGTCGGGCAGATTCGTCTCCAGCCACTGGCGAACCTCTTTGCGGAAGGCTTCCTGCTCGGGCGTGAAGTCGAAGTCCATCGGCTATCCTGCTCGTCGGGTCATTTCACGGCTCGCACGATTCGTTCATAGGGTCGTGCTATCTCGGGCATTTCACCGCTCGCCTCGCCGCCCGAGCGCGGCTCGCCTCGCACTACCACCTCGGGCATTTCACCGCTCGCCTCGCCGCCCGAGCGCGGCTCGCCTCGCACTACCACATCACACATCCGCCGTCGACCATCAGGGCCTGGCCGGTGATGTAGCGCGCGTCCTCGGAGGCGAGGAAGACGGCGGCGTTCCCGATGTCCTCGGGCGTCTGCTCGCACTTCATCGGCACGATGTCGGCCACGCGCTTCTCGAACACCTGGCGCGCGCTCATCCCGGCGAAGGCCGGGTTCGTGGTGGCGATGTGGGTGGCCAGCTTCTGCCAGAAGTCGGTCCAGAGCACGCCGGGGCAGATGGCGTTCACCGTGATCCGGTGGGGCGCCAGCTCCTTGGCCACGATCCGCGTGAACGTGATGACGCCCTGCTTGGCCACACTGTAGGGCGGCATCGTCAGCGCGGACAGCGGCCCGGCAATCGAGGCAATGTTGATGATCCGGCCTGCCTTCCGCTCGATGAAATACGGAGCGACCGCCTTGGACGTGAGGAACACCGATTTCGTATTGACGGCGAAGGTGCGGTCCCAGTCCTCCTCGGTGTTGTTGGTGAAGGGCAAGCCGGGCGGTGACGCCATGCCGGCGTTGTTCACGAGGATGTCGACCTTGCCCAACCCCTCCCGCGTCCGATCCACCATCGCCTTCACGTCAGCCGAGCTGGTCACGTCGGTCTTCAGCGCGAAGGCCTTGCGCCCCAAGCCCTTGACCTCGTCGACCACCTTCTCGGCGTTCAGCACCTGAATGTCGGGGATCGCGATGTCAGCGCCTTCGCGCGCCATCGCGAGCACGATGCCGCGCCCGATGCCGCTTCCCCCGCCCGTCACGATCGCGACCTTGCCGGTGAGCCGCATTGGGTTCCTCCGATTCTCTATAATCAGGCCTTCGCAGGAGGGCCCAATGACACCACGACCGCTCCGTAGCCGCAACTGGTTCGGGCGCCGCGACCTCGATGGGTTTGCTCATCGCTCGTGGTTGAAGACCGAGGGGTTCAGCGATCACGTGTTCGACGGCCGGCCCGTGATCGGGATCGCGAACTCGTGGTCGGAGCTGACCAACTGCAACGCGCATCTCCGCCAGGTGGCCGACGCCGTCAAGCGCGGCGTGTGGAGCGCCGGCGGCTTCCCGCTCGAGTTCCCGACGATCTCGCTCGGCGAAGTCTTGATGAAGCCGACGACGATGCTGTTTCGGAATCTCATGGCGATGGACGTCGAGGAATGCATCCGCGCCTACCCGCTCGATGCGGTGGTTCTCTTGTCGGGCTGCGACAAGACCACTCCGGCGATGCTCATGGGTGCGGCATCGGCGGACGTGCCGGCCATCATGGTCACCGGCGGCCCGATGTTGAGCGGCAAGTGGCGCACCGAAGAGCTCGGCTCGGGTACGGATCTCTGGCGCCTGTGGGCAGAGCGGCGGGCCGACAGGCTGACCGACGAGGAGCTGTGCGAGGCGGAGTCGTGCATGTCGCGCTCGTCCGGGCACTGCATGGTCATGGGGACGGCATCGACGATGGCCTCGATGGCCGAGGCCCTCGGTATGACGCTCTCCGGCAACGCGGCCATTCCCGCCTCCGATTCCCGGCGCATGGCGCTAGCCGAGCTGTCTGGCCGGCGCGCCGTCGAGATGGCGCTGGCCGGCGGTCCAAAGCCGTCCGAGGTCTTGACGACCCAGGCCTTCGACAACGCGATCCGTGCTGACATGGCGATCGGCGGCTCGACCAACGCGGTGATCCACCTCGTCGCCATCGCGGGCCGCGCCGGGATCGACCTGCCGTTGCGCCGCTTCGACGAGCTCTCGCGCACGACGCCGCTCCTCGTCAACGTCCGCCCGTCGGGCAAGTACCTCATGGAGGACTTCTTCTATGCCGGTGGCCTGCCCGTCGTCCTGAAGGAGCTCTTGCCCGTCCTGCACGGCGAGGCACTGACGGTGACGGGAAAATCGCTCGCGGACTCCGTCGCCGCGGCGCGGTGCTGGAACGAGGACGTCATCCGGCCGCTGACCATGCCCATCGCGGCCGAGGGTGGCACCGTGATCCTCACCGGCAACCTGTGTCCGGGTGGCGCCGTGCTCAAGCAGTCGGCCGCGTCGGCTCACCTCATGGTTCACCGTGGCCGCGCCGTGGTGTTCGAGGACCATCAGGATTTGCATCGGCGCATCGACGATCCCGACCTTCCCGTCGACGAGACGTCGGTGCTCGTCGTCAAGCAGGTCGGGCCGCGCGGCGCGCCGGGCATGCCCGAGTGGGGCGCCGCGCCGATTCCCTCCAAGCTGCTGCGCCGAGGTGTGAAGGACATGGTGCGCATCTCCGACGCCCGCATGAGCGGCACGTCGTACGGCACCGTCGTGCTCCACGTATCACCCGAATCGGCGGTGGGCGGGCCGCTGGCCTTCGTTCGGAATGGTGACGAGATCGAGCTCGACGTGCCGAAGCGAACGCTCGCGCTTCGCATCGGTGACGACGAGCTCGTCCGGCGGCGAGCGGCGTGGACACCGAGGCCGCCGCACTTCACGCGCGGCTACGGCCGCCTGTTCCTCGACCACGTGCTGCAGGCCAACGAAGGCTGTGACTTCGACTTCCTGCGCGGGCGCACGCCGGTCCGCTTCGAGGACACCGCCGGCCCCTCGCACGCGTAGCGATCGCGGCGCCTGAATCCCAGCGGGGCGCTGGGGTATCTCAAGGCTGTGAAGGTTTCTGAGCTCTGGCGTTATCCGGTGAAGTCCATGGCTGGCGAGCCCCTCGCGGAAGCGACGCTCACGGCGACCGGCATCGCCGGGGACCGGCTGGTCCACGTCGAGGACCAGAGAGGCCGCGTCATCAGCGCCCGGACCCATCCGCACCTGCTCGCCCTGCACGTCACGCTCGCGCCCGACGGCGAGCCCTGGGTGGACGGCCGGCCGTGGAACGCGTCCGAGGTTGCGGAAGCGGTGCGCGGCGCTGCCGGCCCCGGCGCCCGTCTCGTTCGCAACGCTCCCGGTGGCGTCTTCGACGTCCTCCCGCTCAGTATCCTGACCGATGGCGCGATCGACTCACTGGGCGTCGATCGAAGAAGGCTGCGGCCGAACGTCCTGGTCGGCGGAGCCGAGGGCCTGGCCGAGCGGGCGTGGCCGGGCCGACGGCTCGCGATCGGCAGCGCGATAGTCGGCGTGCGCAAGCTGCGCGGTCGTTGCGTGATGACAACGTACGATCCCGATACCCAGGAGCAGGATCTCGGCGTGCTACAGCGGATCGTCAACGACTTCGGTGGCCGGATGGCACTCGACTGCTGGGTGATCGCTCCCGGGCCTATCGCCGTTGGCGACGAGGTGACGCTACTCGAGTGAGCGCGGCATCGAGTGAGCCGCCGGACTCGCGCACCGCGCGCGCCGCGGCGCGCGGCGAGCAACCCGTGCGCGCGATGAGGATGGCGACGCGGACGCGGCCTCCGGACGCGGCCAGCGCCCGCCGGGCACGCGGGGACGACACGCGGGCGAGCTCGGCGACGAGGCGCCGCGCGCGCTCTCGCAGCTTCCGCGACCGCGGCTGGACGTCGATCATCCGGTTGCCGTGCACACGGCCGAGCCGGCTCATGCTCGCTGTGGTCAGCGTGTTCAGCACGAGCTTCGTCGCGGTGCCGGCCTTGAGCCGCGTGGAGCCGGCGAGCACTTCCGGGCCGGGCGCGGGCGCGATGACGAGCCGGGCGCCGGCGCCGCGCGCGCTCGCCGCATTGCACACGACGAGAATGGTCGCGGCGCCCAGGCGGCCGGCCGCGCCGAGCGCGCCCCGCACGAACGGCGTGACGCCGCTGGCCGAGACGCCGACGACGACGTCACCGCGTCGCGCGCGCCGCCGCACCGTCCGCGCAGCCGCTCGGGCGTCGTCCTCAGCGCCCTCCCGTGAGCGAAATACCGACGAGCGGCCGCCGGCCATGATCGCCTGAACCAGCGACGGCCGCGTGCCGAAGGTCGGCGGGCACTCCGCGGCCTCGAGCACGCCCAGCCGGCCACTGGTCCCGGCGCCGACGAAGAACAGTCGTCCACCGGCCGCGAGGGCCGCGACGATGGTGTCCACCGCGCGGGCGATGGCGCTCCGCACGCGGCCCACCGCACGAACGGCGCGCGCGTCCTCGCGATTCATGAGGCGCGCGATGGCGGCGGGTTCCATGCGATCGAGCGCCGCGCTGGCGCGATTGCGACGCTCGGTGGCGAGCCGGTCATAGCGGGGCGTGCGCGCCATGCCGCACGCATCCTACGCTGGTTCTCGCTCGATGTCGGCTACCATCGGGATCGTGAGCGTCGAGACGGGGCTGGACGTGCTGGTCCGTCGGCGGGGCTCGCTACTCCGCGGCCGCCGCTTCGGCCTCGTCGCCCACCAGGCCTCGGTCGACTCGCGTCACGAGCACGCCGCCATGCTGCTGGCCGATCTCCCGCGGGCGCGCCTGGTCCGTCTCTTTGCTCCCGAGCACGGCCTGTGGGGAGCGGCGCAGGACCACGCACCGATCGCCCGAACGCGCGACCCCGTGACGGGTCTGCCGGTCGTGAGCCTCTACGGCGAGCGCCGGGCGCCGACGCTCCCGATGCTGCGCGGGCTCGATGCGCTCGTCGTCGATCTCCAGGACGTCGGCGCCCGCTATTACACCTTCGTGTGGACGATGGCGCTCGCGATGCCGGTGTGCGCCCGCGCCGGTGTGCCCGTCATCGTGCTCGACCGGCCCAATCCGCTCGGCGGCGTGGTCGAGGGCAACGTGCCCGATGCGGCCTTCGCATCGTTCGTCGGGCTCTACCCTTTGCCCACGCGTCACGGGATGACGATCGGCGAGCTCGCCGCCTACCTGAACGCCGAGCACCGTCTTGGCTGCGACCTGACCGTGATCGGCATGCGCGGCTGGCGGCGATCGATGCTGTGGGAGGACACGGGCGTGCCGTGGGTCGCGCCGTCACCGAACATGCCGACGCCCGACACGGCGCGTGTCTATCCTGGGGGATGCCTCTACGAGGGCACGAATCTCTCGGAGGGCCGCGGCACGACACGACCGTTCGAGTGGGTGGGCGCGCCGTACCTCGATGCCCACGCCTTTGCCGACGACCTCAATCGCCGGAGGCTGCCGGGCGTGCACTTCCGCCCGGCGCGCTTCGTTCCGACGTTCCACAAGTGGGCGGGACGACTCTGCGGCGGCGTCCAGATCCACGTGACGCATACCGCGTCTTTTGGAAGAGATGCAGAAATGAACACCCGGACCCTGGCCAGAAGCTCCACCCCGCATCCAGGGTTGAAACCTGTCGTCATTTCTGCACCGGAAAGTAGCTAAGACGGCTTGCTTGGACAGGTTCCCCCCTCGAAGAATCCGCGGGCCGCGTGGCAGAAAAACCAGGTTAGAGCGATGACCGTGAATCTCCAAACTTACAAGTTCGGGTGGTTCTTCGCCATTTCATCCATCTTGTCTGCATATAGCTCGCTGCGAGAGGGCTACCATGCGTACGCATATCCCCAGGTTGCCTTCCTTCAGGTTGCCCCAGAAACCCTTGGCCTGGGGCTCGGCCGCCTTGCCGGCTTCCTTGAACTTCTCGCCGGTGAACTTCGCGCTCTCGGCGACCGTCTTGCCGACGCCCTTGGCCGTCTCCTCGACGCCGTCGCCAAGTTTGCCCTGACCGATCTTCTTCGCGCCTGACTCGACCTGACCCGTGGCCGCCTTGACCTTCGACTCGTCGGCAGCGCCGGCGGGCAGCGCCCAGGCGACGACGGCGCCCAGGGCAAGCACGCTGATCATTCGCCTCATACTTCCACCTCCTGACCATCTTTTTCGGTCCTTTCCATCGTACCAGCCACGTCGGCCGCTTCACAGCAGAAGGCCCGTCCCACCCTGACGGGTGAGGCGGGCCGTGTGTTTCTTTCGCTTCGGCGAAGCTAGCTGGCGTAGCCGCGCGAGCGCATGCAGGCCCCGTAGGCTTCGCGGTAGCGCTCGTCGTGCTTCTTGTTCTCGTTTAGGCCGTAGAGCGTCCCGGCGCCGGCGCCGACCAGGCCGCCGATGGCCGCGCCCTTACCGGCGCCCTTGCCACCATCCGCAATCGCCCCGCCGCCGGCGCCCACCGCGGCACCCAGCAGAGCGCCGAGGCCCGCATCCTTCACGGTGTCGACCGTCTTGTCGCGACTTCCGCCCTGCTGGGCCGCGTACTGATTGCAGGCTTCGACGGAGGCCTGGAGCGACGGCTGACTCGGCGCCGAGCTCACCACCCGGGGCGCCGAGGCCTGCGTGCGCGGGGTCTGGCGTGCCGTGGCCGGAGAGGCGGCCGGCGACTGCGCCATCTTCTTGTTGTCCTCGAGCTTCCTGTCTTCGACGAGCTTGTCCGTCGACGAGCCCGTCCGGTTGGCGACGACGAGACCGGTGACGAGTGCCGTGGTCATGATGAGGGCCAGCCCGATCGCGGTCAGCTTCCAGGGATTCATCGGTGGGCCTCCTTTCATATCTCGTTGCTCAAGTTGGCAAACGGACAGCCCCGCTTGCCGTCCGGTGGACTGCAGCGGGTGTGCCAGGCCCCGGCGGACGGACTCGTACGGATTCGCGCGGAGTTATGCGACAGGGCGGCCTGACGTGGCGCGACTCGGTGTCACGCCCGCGACAGAGTGTTGCTCGCTTTACTCGACGGGCTGGCGCCCCCGCGCCGCGTAAAATCGCCGTGTGAGCGACTTCGAAGACCTCGTCGGCGAACGACTGATGATCGGACTGCCCGGCGCCACACTGCGCGATGAGGACGTGCGACTCTTTCGCGACACGCGCGCAGCGGGTCTCATCCTCTACCGACGCAATTTCGAGTCTCCCGGGCAGCTCGTGTCGATGCTCGGATCCCTCGAGTCAGCGCTCGGGCGACGTCTCCTCGTCGCGACAGATCACGAGGGAGGCCGCATCGTGATGCTGGGACGCGCCGTGACCATCTTCCCCGACAACCTCGCCGTCGGCACCGCCGGCGAGGAGACGTTCGCTCATCGCGAAGGCCTCATCGAGGCGCGTGAGCTGCGCCGGCTCGGCGTCGATCTGAATCTCGGTCCCGTGCTGGACGTGCTGACCGAGCGCTACAGCCCGAACATCGGCATCCGCTCCTACGGCAAGGACCCCAAGATCGTGAGCCGCTATGGCGTGGCTCGGATCCGTGGCATGGCCCGCGGCGGCGTCGCCGCCTGCCCGAAGCACTTCCCCGGGAAGGGCCACTCGCCGCTCGACGCGCATCTGCGCCTGCCCCGCATCGAGTCCACCTGGGACGAGATGCACGGCACCCATCTGCCGCCGTTCCTCGACGCGATCGCCGCCGGCGTGGAATGCGTGATGACCTCGCATCCCGTCTACCCGAACCTGGACCCCTCGGGCGTGCCGGCGACGTTCTCGCGACTCATCGTCGAGGACTACCTCCGCGGTCAGGTGAGCTTCCGCGGTGTCATCGTCTCGGACGATCTCGAGATGGGCGCGGTGAGCGAGACGTGTCCCATTGGTGAGGCGGCGGTGCGCACCGCCGACGCCGGTCACGACCTGCTCCTCGTCTGCCACACCGAGCCGGCCCAGCGGGCCGCCGCCACGGCGCTGGTCGACGCGTATCGCAGTGGCCGGTTGCCCAAGCGAGGCCTCGAGGCGGCGGCGCAGCGCGTGCGGAAGCTCCGCGAGTCACGCGGACCGCGCACAGACGGCGGTGCGCCGGCGCCCGAGCCCGACGGCCCGCCGCTGGCGATGGCCATGGCGACGCGAGCGGTCACGATCGTGTCGGCGGGACAGGCGGGATTCCGACGCGCCCTGAACGGGCGCGTCACCGTGATCTTTCCGCGTTTCTCAGAGCTGGCGGCGCGCATCACCATCGAGCCCGAGGTGGCACAGGAAACCACGTACGTCGGTGAAACGTTCGCTCGCGCCGGTGTCCATCCCGAGACCGTCATCGTCGGCATCGAGCCGACGCCCGATCAGATCGCGCACGCGGCCGACCGCGCGGCCGCTGCCGATGCGACCGTGCTCTTCCTCTACGACGCCCACCTCTATGCATCGAATCGCGCGCTGCTCGACGCCGTCGGCGCCAGGGCTCGCGCGCTGGCCGTCGTCCTGTTGCGCGATCCGTACGACGCCGCGCTGCTGTCGCCGCAGACGCTTGGCATCACCGCCTACGGTTGGCGGCGGTGCCAGCTCGACGCCGTCATCTCCCGCCTCTGTCATTAACTGGGCACGGGCACCCGGGCTCACGCGATCGTTCAAGCGATGGGGGCTACGCCCCCCTCGTGCTCCCCCGGCGTCCCCCGCCGCGATTACCGTCGGCGATTTCTTTCTCGCGCGATCAGCAACGCGACTGTGCGGGACGCTGTCCCGCCGGCCCACTCTGGGGACGGGCACCCGGGCTGACCCGCCCGGTCGCGAAAGAATTTCCAGGTAACGCGTTACCGTCCGCCTTGGCGGCGCGCGCCAACTCCGCGTCGCGACAGCAAAGCCGGCAGGGCACGGCTCTTGCGAACGTCCACCCGAGAGCTCATGAAGACCCTCGGCGACGTTTTCGACGATCAGTGTCGGCGCGCGCCTGCCGGCCCGGCCGTCGTCTCGGGCGCGATGCGGCTGACATTCGCCGATCTGCACCGCTGGTCAGCGCAGCTGTCGCTGACGATGGCGCCGCACGTCAGCCCGGGACAGCGCGTCGCGCTCTTGCTGCCGACCGAAGGCGCCTTGGCCGCCGCCCTGCTCGCGGCGACGCGGGTCGGAGGCGTGGTTGCGCCGCTCGATCCCGTCAGTCCCACGCCGGAGCTGGCCGCTCAGCTGGCCGAGCTCGACCCTGCCACGCTCGTGACCGACACCGCCGGGATGGCGTCGGCCATCGCGGCGACGAGCGATCTTCCGCAGCCGCCCGCGCTCGTCCTGCTGCACGCGGGTGAAGCCGACGTCATCGAGCGGCGCGCGACGCCGGCCCGCGCGCTCACGAGCGACGACTCTCCGCCGCTGCTCCAGCTCGTCACGCATTCGCCCGACCGCCGGCGGCACGTCGTCCGCTCGCACACGGGGGTCCTCGCCGAGCTCAAGGCACTACGCGAGGCCCTCGGCATCGAGGCGGGCGATCGCGTCCTCGGCTGCAGCGGACTCGTCTCCACGCTGCTCGCGGCCCTCTGCGTGGGCGCGACGATCTACCCGGGGAAGACGTTCCGGCCTCGCGAAGTGCTGACCCTGCTCGCCTGCGAGCACATCACGGTGCTCGAGGGCGTCCCACCCCTGTTCGCGATGCTCGCCGGCCTGCCGGACGGCGTGGAAGCCGATCTCGGGCTGCTGAGGACCGTCGTGTCGTCGCGGGCACCCGTGGCCGAGACCGAGACGTCGGCCTTTCACGGTCGCTTCGGTCGCCGCGTGCGTCAGGTCTACGGATCAGCGGTGACGGGCGCCGTCAGTGTCAGCAGCGAGGCCGAGGCCGAGCGCGCGCCGGCCTCGATCGGTCGCCCGCAGAGGGGTGTGCGCGTGAAGGTCGTCGCGGACGGCACGATCGCCGTCGCCAGCCCGTTCGCCGCCACGGAGTATCTCGACGATCCCGCCGCAACTGCGACGAGGTTTCGCGGCGGCTTCTATCTCTCGGGGGACGTCGGGACCAGAGCCTCGGACGGCGCGATCACGATCACCGGCCGTCGGTTCTGAGAGGTCGGTCCGAGCGGCGCGAACCGCCGGGCAGCGACAGGAGCAGCGCGAGCACGATCGTCCCCGCCGTGCCCACGATCACCAGCCAGGACCAGCCCAGGGCAAGGCGCTTGGTTTCGATGAGCAGCAGCAGAACGAGGTTCACGAGCGCCATGGCCACCATCGCCATGACATTGGCCCAGTCGCCCACGCGCCGGTGCGTGAGCAGGCCGAGCAGGAACACACCCAGCAACGAGCCCGACGTGACCCCCGCGACCTTGAACACCGTCCACAGCATCTGGCCGGGCACGAACGCGAAGCCCCAGGCGAGCACGCCGAGGACGATCCCGAAGGCGAGGACGGCGACGCGCGACACGCGGAGATAGTGGAGCTCGCTGCGTCCGCGCACGATCAGAGGCCGGTAGATGTCGGTGACGAAGGAGGCGGCCAGCGAGCCGAGCGGCGAGTCGATGGACGACAGCACGATCGCCGCCAGCATGAACCCGCGCAGCACTTCCGGCATCACCGACCTGACGAAGTGGGGCAGGATCTCGTCCGTGCGCGCGAGCGTCGGGGCCGGGTGCTGCGTGTAATACGCGAAGAGTCCCGCGCCCAGCCCGAGGTAGATGATCAAGGTCACCAGCGTGCCGAGCGGCGTGAGTGACAGGGTCCACTGACTTTCGCGCCGCGTTTCCACCGTGAGCAGGCGCTGCATGAGGTCGTGGTCGGTGCCGAAGGCCGCCATCGAGCCGATGAAGCCGTTGAGTAGGGCCACCCATACGATGTTCGGATTGGTGAAGATCCGGCTCCAGAAGTCGGGCGCGCCGGGCGCCGGCCCCCAGTTGACCACGTTCAGGCGGCCCGCCTCACCCGCCATGTGGAGCACGGCGCCGACCCCGCCATCGATGCGAGTGACGAGGAAGCCGAGTGTGACGGCGCCCGCGACCAGGAACATGACGGCCTGGAACACGTTCGTCCACACGACCGCCTTCACCCCGCCCGTCGCGATGTAGAGGATCGACACGACGCTGAAGATGACGATGGTTGGCACGAGCGACCAGCCCATCAGGTAGCCGACGGCGAGCGCCGTCATCGTCAGGCGGGCCCCCGAGCCGGCCAGCCGGGTGATGAAGAAGAAGATCGACGCCGTCACCTGGCTGCGCTGGCCGAAGCGATGGAGCAGGAACTGGTAGATCGTCGTGACCTCGTAACGATAGAAGGCCGGGATGAAGAGGAAGGCGACCGCCCACTTGGCCAGGCTCGAGCCGATGAAGAACTGGACGTACTCCCAGTTCTCGCTGTAGGCGGTGGCCGGCACGGAGATGATGGTGACGGCGCTGATCTCCGTGGCCAGGAACGACAGGCAGGCGGCCCACCAGGGCACGCGGCGGCGGGCGAGGAAGAAGTCGACGGTGTCGTGCTGCTCGCCGGTGAGCCGGAAGCCGATGAAGAGGAGCAGGCCCAGCGACCCGGCCAGGACGGCGTAGTCCGGCCAGGTGAGCGCGCTCACGGGCGTGGCGGGCACGCCCCATCATACTCGGGGAGGTCGAGAAACTTAGCTCTTACCGCTGACGGCGAGGACGTCGATCCGCTTCTTGCGGAGCCGCTCGACCAGCTCGTCATAGGAGGACGACTGGATCACGCGGTTGAACTCGCTGCGGTAGGTCGACACGAAGCTCACCCCGTCGATGAGGACGTCGTACACCTTCCAGCGGCCGTCGATCTCGTGCATGCGGTAGTCGAGGGCCGTGTCGGTCCGGCGGCGAGTGATGATGCGGGAGCGGACGGTGGCGTAGGTGCCGTCCACGACCTCGCCCGTGTAGACGATCTTCTCTCCGGAGTAGGACTCGATCTTGCCAACGTACGAGCGCTCGAGGAGGTCGGTGAACAGCGAGGTGAACTCCGTCTGCTCCGCCCGCGTCCGGCCGGCCCAGTGCCGGGACAGCGCGCGGCGAGCAATCTCCTCGAAGTCGAAGAGGTCGGTGGCGATGCGACGGATCTCGATGCGGACCCGGTCGGCGTTCGGACGCGAGCCGTTGAGCGCCTCACCCGGCAACTTGGCGTCTTCGAGCGTGGCGATGACGCGCGCGACGGCGCCCTGGACCACGTCGCGAGGCGTCACGGCCGGCGAGGCGGCCGCGGCCGCTACCAGGAACCACGCTGCAAGTGCCTTGCTCATGGGTGGGAGGCCTCTGGCGCGTTTTTCAAGCATCTACCGTGCCAGCGCTACTTACGGGTCTAAGCGACTGATTTCGAGACCGTGCCGACCCGTCTCGTGCCGCACAATACGGACAGGAAGTCACGCCATGTCCGCGATTCGACACAACGAAGGCCGCCTTGCCGTGGGCGTGGACCTTGGGGGAACCCAGATCCGCGTCCTCGCCCTCGTCAATGGGCGTCCGTGGGGGCGGCACGAGGGCCCCACGACTGACGAAAACGATCTTGGAAATCTTTTGCGTAAGCTCTGGAAGCGTCAGCAGTGGTCGGGCCGTACCGTGGCGGCCCTCGTCGTCGCCGCGAAGGGCATCTGGACCGAACGTGAGCGCCAGGCGCTCGCGCAACGGCTGGGTGGTCTCGCGAGTCGGGTCCTCGTCGTGCCGGACGCTCAGGCCGCTCTGCTCGGGGCGCTCGATGGAGAGGCCGGCGTGCTGATCCTGGCCGGAACAGGGTCCATCGCCGTCGGTCGCGACGGTCGCGGTCGATGGACGCGCGCAGGTGGTCTTGGACCGCTCCTCGGCGACGAAGGCTCGGGGTTCTGGCTCGGCCGCGAATGGCTGCGGGCGACCTCGCGCGGGGACGACATCCTTCCCGCCCTCGCACTCCTCCGCGCGCGGAACCCGGTCGGTCGAATCGCGGCCCTGGCTCCCGGTGTGATCCGCCGCGCGCGGCGCGGCAATCGGGAGGCGAAGCGCATCGTGAGCTCGGGTCAGGCGCACCTGGCCGCGCACATCCTCGACATCTCGCGACGGCTTCGTCTCTCGTCGCCCGTGCTGGTCTCGTGGGCCGGCAGCGTGCTCGGCGACGACTGGTACCGGGCAGGCGTGGGCCGTGCCCTGGCCCGCGCCGGCCTGCGGGCGCGCTGGGTGGCGCCGGCGCGGCCGCCGGTCGCCGCCGCCGCCCGCCTCGCCGAGCGTCTCGCCGGTAAAAATTCCCCACGCACACGAAAGAATTCCCGATGAGGCAGCGGCGCAGTCTCGTGATCACCGTCTGTCCGAACGAGCCGGGGGTCGTCGTGCTGCCGCTCGAGCGCGGCGGCCGGGCGCGGCGGCTCGACGCCCGCGCCGTGGCCCATCATCTGGCGGCGCTGACGGCAGCGCGTGGCGTCGGGGACCGCGTGACCCTGCGCTCGGCGTGCGCCGGTGGATGCACGAGCGCCGGCCCCAACGTCGGCGTCACGATCTACCCCGAGCCGCGTGGGGGCGAGAGCTCGGATCACGTCGCGACCGGCTGGAAGACCTACGTGTACTCGCTAGGTGACCTGGACTGTCTCGCCCGAGTTATCGACGAGAATTTGAAGGCGGGACGAGGACCTCACACGACGAGAACTTCAATAGATCGGTGAGAGCTACGGAGCCACCCCGCACCTAGACCACGCCACCCACGGAATGAGCCGGCCTTCCGGCTTCGTTACAACAATCTCCCGGCTTCGTTACAACATCACAGCCAGCCGGATTGCTTGAACTTGTAGTACAGGAACCCACACAGCCCGAGCATCACGCCCATCACCACCGGATAGGCCCAGCGCCACTCGAGCTCGGGCATGAAGCGGAAGTTCATGCCGTAGATGCCGGCGATCATCGTCGGCACCGCGATGATGGCCGCCCACCCGGCCAGCCGCTTCATGTCCTCGTTCTGGGACACGGCGATCAGCGACAGGTTCGCCTCGAGGGCCGTCGTGAGCAGCTCCCGCAGCGTATCGACGAGCTCGTTGATCCGGATGACGTGGTCGTAGACGTCGCGGAAGTACGCCCGCACGTCGTCGGGGATCAGCTCGTTGTCCCAGCGCGTGAGCCGGTTGCAGACGTCCACCAGCGGTGAGATCGCGCGCTTGACGTCGACCAGGCCGCGCTTGAGCCGGTAGATCCTCGTGGTCGTCTCCCGATTGAACGTCCGACCGAAGACGTCCTCCTCGAGCGCCTCCAGCTCGTCCTCCAGCGTGTCGACGATCGGGAAGTACTGATCCACGACGAAGTCCATCAGCGCGTAGAGGACGAAGGCCGGGCCCTTGGCGAGCAGAGGCGGCGTCGCCTCGCAGCGCCCTCGTACCTCGGCATACGAGAGCGAGGAGCCGTGGCGCACCGAGACGACGTAGTGCGGGCCGACGAAGATCTCCGTCTCTCCGAACTCCACCCGGCCGTCGACGCACCGGGCCGTGCGCAGCACGACGAAGATCGAGTCGCCGTAGCGCTCCAGCTTGGGCCGCTGGTGCGCACGCAGCGCATCCTCCACGGCGAGGTCGTGCAGCCCGAACTCCGCCTGCACCTGCCGCAGCAGCGCCGCGTCCGGCTCGTGGAGCCCGATCCAGACGAAGCGGTTGGGCCCTTTCGCGACCTCACTGACGTCGGCGATGGGGACGTCGCCCAGCTTGCGACCGTTCGCGTACGCCACGGAGTTGACGACGACGCTCATCGCCTCGGAGGGGCTACGCCCCGTGCCGGCAGCGCCGGCGCTCGAAACCGCGCCGACATCGCATAGACCACGGGGCCGGACAGCGCCGCGATGATACCCGCGATGGTGTTCGTCCAACCGGCCGTCGCCATGGCGCCGAGCGCGAAGCACGACGGCAGCACCGCCACCGTGACGGCGCCCGCCATGCCGCCGGGAACGCGCCACGGCCGGTGGAGATCGGGCTCGGCGGCCCGTAACCGCACGAACGCGGCGAGCTCGACCAGCAGGCTCAGCGAGTAGAGCCACACGTTGAGGACGATGAGCTCGCGGAACGAGAACGCGGCGCACGCCGCGTAGCATGCGGCCGAGACGAGCACGGACACCCACGGCGTGCCGAAGCGCGGGTGCACGGCGGCGAAGGCGGCTGGCAGCGCGCCCCGATCTCCGAGCACGTACGGCAGCCGCGAGTTGGTGAGCGTGAGCGACAGGAACAGTCCGGCCGTGCTCACGACGGCACCGACGGCGATGGCCCAGGCCAGGCCGGCGCCACCGACGGCGCGGGCGACGTCGGGTAAGCCGCCTGTCCGCCACACGTCGGGTTCCACACGGCCGGTGGCGAGCGCGCCGCCCACCGTCAGCACGTAGGCGACCGCGATCACGGGCAAGGCCAGGAAGAGGGCGGCCCGGAAGGCGTGCTCGGGCGTGCGGGTCTCGCCGAGAACGGTCGCGGGCGTGTCCCAGCCCGAGTAGTTCCACATGACGACGGCCAGCCCCACGCCGAGCCCGACGCCGAGCGTGCGGCCCTCGGCGAGAAACGGCGTCCACGGCACCACGCGTGCCCCGGCGAGGCTGGCGCCGATGAGTCCGACCACGGGCAGGAGCGCCGCCGCGGCCAGGACGACGGCCGCGCGGCCGACAGGACGCACACCCAGCACGTTGAGCGCGGTCAGCACCACGATGAACGCCGCGGCGAGCAGCCAGCGCTCGCCCGCCGTCATCGCGGGCACCCAGAAACGCGCGTACTCGACGAAGAGTGCCGGGTAGACCGCGACGTCCACGAACGAGTCGAGCCATGACCACCAGCCGACCTGGAAGCCCCAGAACGGGCCGAAGGCGCGCGCTGTCCACGTCACGTAGCCGCCCTCGTCGGGCAGGGCCGAGGCGAGCTCGGCCATCGCCAGCGAGACGGGAAGACTCCACAACAGCGGTGTGACGACGAGAAGGAGCAACGCGGGGCCGGGACCGAACGCCGGCACCATGTCCTCGATGCCGTAGGGACCACCGCTGACGTTGAAGAACACGACGGCGGCCAGCGGGAGGAGGCCGAGCTCCCGCCGGAGGCCGCCCGTCACGTCTTCTCGACGGCGGCGATCAAGGCGGGCAGCTCGCGGAGCCAGACGTCGAGCGGCCGTGCCGCCTCGACGGTGATCTCGAGCTTGCCGCTGGGCAGCTTGCGCACACGTCCGGGCGTGGACGGCCCCAGCGGGATGACGAGCTTCTCGCGATGGATGCCGAGGGCGTCGGTGACGGCGAAGATCGCGTCGATCTCCTTCATCGTGACGACGGCGAGCATCAGACGGCGCCGGCTTCGCTCGCGCACTCGCGGAGCTGGCGCCACGTCTCGTCGTCGAGAGGCACGCCGACGGCACGGCGCTCGCGCTCCATCCGCGCTTCCGGCTCGCCGGGAACGAGGATCTCCTTGGCGCCCGGCGCCAGCGGAGCCGAGCGCACGAAGCCGAACAGCTCAGCCACCTGGGCGTGGAAGTCACCGGGGGGCAGGAAGCGCATGGGATCGAGACAGATGATCAGCGTTCCGTTCTGCACGGCACCGGGCGTCGGCCGCGCGGCGCCCGTGCCGGAAAGGATCCCGGCCAGGATCTCGACGGCGAGCGAAAGACCGTAGCCCTTGTGCTCTCCCGCCGTCAGCAGCGCGCCGGGCGGGTCGGCGTAGAACTCGCGCGGGTCCGTCGAAGGATGGCCGGCGGCGTCGATCATGATCCCGGGCGCGGCCTTCTCACCGCGGTTGAACTTCACCTTGAGCTTGCCCTCGGCCACCACGCTCGTGGCGAAGTCGTGTGACATG
This sequence comes from Candidatus Rokubacteria bacterium 13_1_40CM_68_15, assembly GCA_001917585.1. GTDB lineage: Bacteria > Methylomirabilota > Methylomirabilia > Rokubacteriales > CSP1-6 > 40CM-68-15. The sequence goes on along the minus strand of MNEG01000040.1, from coordinate 278 downwards.
GCGACGGTACCGCCGGGGCCCGGGATGGCGATCGCGTGCGGGTTGGTCCCGAGGCGGCGGGCGGCGCCGCCCCATGGCGCCACGTTGAGGGACATGGGCGCGTTCACCCACACCATCGCGATCAGTCCATGCGCCGCCGCCGTCTCCGCCCAGTCGGCGAGCCGGCCGACGTGATTCGTGCGCTTGAGCGTGACGGCGGACAACCCCTGGGCGCGCGCCTTCTCGATGGCGATCGCGACGCCCCGGCGCGCCACCACCTGGCCGAAGCCGAGGTCGCC
>MNEG01000028.1 GCA_001917585.1 Candidatus Rokubacteria bacterium 13_1_40CM_68_15 | reverse complement strand
GATGCGAGCCACCGTGGCGTCGTAGATGGCCCGGGCTTCGCGGTAGCGGCCGATGCGGCCGCCACCATCATACAGCGTCCACGAGAGAGACAGCGTCACCGCCCACACCTCCCCCAGCTCGGGCCGCACACCACCGTAGGTCCCGCTGCCCGTGATGTCGGGGAAGAAGTTGCGGAAGGCCTGTCGCTGCCGGGCCTCGGCCACGTCGGCGTTGAGCTTGGCCTGGCGGTATTCCGGCCGCTGCCGCAGCGCCTCGGCACGGATCGCCAGGCGATCGATCGTGACCGGCTCGTAGACGAGATTGTCCTGGATCGTCGTCGGCGTATCGACGTCGATCGCCATCGCAGTGTTCAGCGCCACCAGCGCCAACCGCTCGGCATTGCGGGCCTGGATCACAGTGAGCTTGGCGTTGGCGACGTCGACCTCGGCCCGAGCCACGTCTGACTTGGGGCGCGTCCCGACCTCATAGAAACCGCGCGCGGACTTGAGATTCAGGTCGGCCCGCTGCAGCGCCTGCTCGTTCACGCGGATCAGGCGTTGGGCGAAGAGGATGTTGGTATACGCCTCCTTGACCGAGAGCGAGATGAGCTGGCGCTGGAGTTCGACGTCCTCGAGCGCCACGTCCTGGAGCTTGCGCGTGGCTTCGGTGGCCGCCAGGTTCTTACCGAAGTCGAAGAGGAGTTGGCTCAGGGCGACGTTCGCGTTGAGAGTCTGGTTGAACTCGCGGAAGGTTATGGTCGCCGGCGCGGTCGTGATGGCCGACGATGGGATGCTGTTGTTCTTGCTCTTGGTGGTCGTCACGCTGCCGGTGAGCTGGGGCAGGAGGGGCGCGAGCGCCTGGTCGACCCGGTAGCGTGCGGCCGCGTAGTCGAAGAGGCGAGCGGTGATCTGCGGCTGCTGTTCGAGCGCGATCGCGACGGCCTCGTCAAGGGTGAGCACCCGGCCGGCGATGGGCTGGCGCGCAGGCGCGTCGGGCGTCTGGGCCACCACAGCGAGGGGAGAGCCGACCGAAAGCAACATTGCCACCGCACTGGCGATCAGACGTGTCGTCATCGGTGAGCTCTCGGTCCTCCTTCGCTGCGCGCCCGGCCCGAGAATACCACGAGCGTCTCGCGAGTCCGGCCTTCGCGCCCCCTCGGACGCGGTGGGTGGCTTGTGGATTCACGGTGGACGATCAGTGGACAGCTTTTTACTTGACGCACGCTAGATTCTGCGTGCTAGATTCCCGCTACCACAAGATATAGTTGTTTCATGGGCTGCCGCCTCGTGGGACAGGTTCGCCTGCCAACGGTGAAACTGCCTCGGAAGCCCCTGAGAGGAAGGAGTAGCGATGGTGCCTGAAACCCGTCCGTCGAAGGTCGGCAAGTGGACCGAGCCCGCGCGGCGAGTGCTCCGCGAGCGTTATCTCAGCAGGAAGGATGGCGAGGTAACGGAGACGCCGGAGGAGATGTGCTGGCGGGTGGCAACGTCCATTGCAGCGGGCGAGGCGCGGTACGGCCGCACCCCGGCAGCGGTGCGCGAGATCGCGGAAGCCTTCTACGACATGATGGTGGATGGCGAGTTCCTGCCGAACTCCCCCACGCTCATGAACGCGGGCAAGGGCAACGGGCTTCAGTATTCGGCCTGCTATGTCCTGCCGGTCGGGGACTCCATGGAGGAGATCTTCGACTCCGTGAAGGCCGCCGCGATCATTCACAAGAGCGGTGGGGGGACAGGATTCGCCTTCTCCCGATTGCGCCCGAAGGACGACCTCGTCGCCTCGACCGGTGGCCGGGCGTCCGGTCCCGTCTCGTTCCTGCGCGTGTTCAACAGCGCGACCGAGGCGGTCAAGCAGGGCGGGACCCGCCGCGGGGCCAACATGGGCATCCTCAAGGTGGATCACCCCGACATCCTCGAGTTCATCGAGTGCAAGCTGGACGGCGGCATCACCAACTTCAACATCTCGGTGGCGGCGACCACCGCTTTCATGGACGCCCTCGAGCGCGGCGAGGACTACAACCTCGTCAACCCGCACACCGGCGCCGTGGTGCGCCAGCTCTCGGCGCGCGAGGTCTTCGGCCGGATCGTCTCGGCGGCGTGGCGCACGGGTGATCCGGGGATGGTCTTCCTCGACCGCATCAACGCGAGCCCGGCCAATCCGACGCCGGAGATCGGCCAGATCGAGGCGACCAATCCCTGTGGCGAACAACCGCTTCTGCCCAATGAGGCGTGCAACCTCGGATCTCTGAACGTCTCCAAGTTCGCGCGGCGGGCCGAGAACGGTGAGATGACGATCGACTGGGACGAGATGGAGCGCGTGGTGCGGCTCGCCGTGCGCTTCCTCGACGACGTCATCGAGATGAACCCGTATCCGCTGTCGGTGATCGACAAGACCGTGAAGGACAATCGCCGGATCGGCCTCGGCATCATGGGCTGGGCGGATTTGCTCTTCCTGCTCGGCATTCCATACGACGGCAAGGCAGCCACCGACCTCGCCGACCGCCTGATGTCCTTCGTCAAGGAGAAGTCGCACGACCAGTCGGCCAAGCTCGCCGAGGAGCGCGGGCCGTTCCCGAACTGGCAGCATTCGATCTACAAGGATGTCCGGCCGATGCGGAACTCCACCGTCACCACGATCGCGCCCACCGGCACGATCTCGATGATCGCGGGGTGCTCGTCGGGCATCGAGCCGATCTTCGCGCTGGCCTTCGAGCATCGCGTCAAGCAGTCCGACGGAGAACGGGTGCTGACCTTCGTGAACGAGACCTTCGAGGCCATCGCGCGGGAGCAGGGCTGGTTCTCGGATGCGCTGATGCAGGAGATCGCCCGCCGCGGGACCATCCACGGCATTCCGGGCGTTCCCGACGCGGCCCAGCAAGTCTTCAAGACGTCGCACGAGATCGGCTTCGAGTGGCACGTACGGCAGCAGGCCGCGTTCCAGCGCTACACCGACAACGGCGTGTCGAAGACGATCAACCTGCCCAACGGCGCGAGCGAAGCGGACGTCGCCAGCGCCTACCGACTGGCGTGGGAGCTTGGTTGCCTCGGCATCACCGTGTTCCGCGACGGCTGCAAGGGCGAGCAGGTGCTGAACGTCGGTGTCGGCGCCAAGAAGGACAAGCCCGCCGCCGCTCCGCCGATGGCGGCGACGGTGATCAAGCCCCGCCCCCACAGTCTCAAGGGCACGACCTACAGGATGGAGACGCCGATCGGGACGGCCTACATCACGATCAACGAGACGAAGGAAGGCGACGCCTTCGAGGTCTTCGCTCAGGTGGGCAAGGGCGGCTCCGATACGATGGCGGTGGCGGAAGCCCTCGGCCGGCTGATTTCGCTCACGTTGAGGCTACCTTCGCCGCTTTCGGCTCAGCGTCGACTCGAGGAGGTCATCAGCCAGCTCTCCCGCATCGGCGGCGGCCAGCCGACCGGCTTCGGCCCCTCGAAGATCCTCTCATTGCCCGACGCCATCGCCCGCACGTTGGCCGAGCACATCGGCCAGGTGAAGGCGGCTGAGGCCGGGGCGCCGGCGACACCGGCCAACGGTAAGAAGGCCATCGGCGATCTTTGCAAGGAGTGCGGCCAGGCGACGTTCGTCTACGAAGAGGGCTGCAAGAAGTGCCTGAGCTGCGGCTTCAACGAGTGCTGAGACGGCGATCGGAACTGGCGTAGACACGGAGCGCGGACAGGGGGCGGACGGGGGGAATGTCGCATTCCCCCCCCCGTTGTTCATGGTCATAGGGCATGATTCGGACCGCCGACCGTCGTCGCGGTCAGTGCTAAACTTCGCGCATGTTTTCCGGCGGATCTTACGAAGAAGTCGCGCGGTGGCTGCATAACTTCCTGGTCTCACACGCCAAGCGGGAAAATCCCCGTATCGAGATCGAGCTGGAGTCGGGTGACGAGCGAGAAGGGAAGTCCTACGCGGCTCGGCTTCGGCTCGGCGACAAAGTCTCGCGGCAGCTCGAGTTCGACTACAAGGAAGTCGCCGACAACCGCGGCAGCCTGGCGTGGGGCCGGGCGATGGCCGAGCGCACGCGTGCGCTCGCACGCGAGTTGACCGGCTCCTGATCCCCGCTGGGACGGCAATTCTGCCGCCGCCCCGCTGGGTTCGCAGCGGGGACCTCAACGGATTTCTCGGGCTCGCCCTCGACAACGTCACCCAGCTCGTCATCCTCGCGAGCATTCTCATCGGCGTCTTTCAGTTCCCGGCCGACCTCGTCCTTTACCGCATGGTCCCCGGCACCGCGCTCGGCGTCCTGGTGGGCGACCTCGCGTACACGTGGCTCGCTGTCAAATTGATGAGCCGGACCGGGCGCGATGATGTGACGGCGATGCCGTTCGGCATCGACACGCCGACCCTCTTCGCCATGGTATTCGGCGTGGTCGGGCCCGTGAAGATGGCCACCGGCGACGCCGTGCTCGCGTGGAAGGTGGGCATGGGCGTCACCATCGCCATCGGTCTGGTCAAGACCGTGCTCAGTTTCGCCGGCGACTTCGCTCGGCGTGTCGTGCCGCGGGCGGCGCTCCTGGGCTCCATTGCTGGCATCGCGATCCTGCTCATCGCATTCCTGCCGGCGCTCAAGGTCATGCGGGACCCGCTCGTCGGCGTGCCGACCATGACGATTCTGCTGCTGGCCCTCCTCGGTCGCGTGCGGATGCCCTGGGGCCTGCCCGGCGCGTTCGTGGCGGTCGTCGCCGGCGCGACGATCTTCTGGCTGCGTGGCGCGTGGTCGGGTGAAACTCACGGACCATCGCTCGGCGCGCTGCGCCTGGCCGTGCCGTGGCCCACGCTCGCCTGGCTCGATGCGCTTCCCCAGACGGCCGCCTACCTGAGCGTGGCGCTGCCGTTCGCGCTCGTGACGGTAATCGGCGGGATCGACAACACCGAATCGGCCGCGGCGGCCGGCGACGAATACCGCGCGCGCGACATCCTGCTCACCGAGGCGATCGCCACGATCGCGGCGGGACTCTGCGGCGGTGTCGTTCAGAACACACCGTACATCGGGCACCCGGCCTACAAGGCGATGGGTGCGCGCGCGGGGTATACGCTCATCACCGGGATCGTCATCGGCGTCGGCGCGGCCCTCGGCGTGCTGTCGAGGCTCGTCGCCATGCTGCCGGAAGCCGCGGTGGCGCCCATCCTGATCTTCATCGGCCTGGAGATCACGGCCCAGGCCTTCCTGGCCTCTCCGCGCCACCATGGCGCCGCCGTCGCGCTCGCCTTCGTCCCGGTTGCCGCGGCCGTCGTCGTCATTCAGGCCGGCAGCCTGCTCGGGACGCTGGGGCGATCGCCGGCCGACTTTTCGGGTGATGCGGCTCTGACGTGGCAGACGCTCCTCGTGCTCGGCAATGGCTTCATCCTCACTGCGGTCCTGTGGGCCTGGACGCTCGCCGCGATGCTCGACGGCCGTCCACGCGTCGCCGCCGCGCTGCTCGCCTTCGCCAGCCTCGCCGCGCTCTGCGGCCTGATCCACTCGCCGCTGCCCACCGGCGGCCTCTTCCTGCCGTGGTCACCGCCGCGAGCGATCACGACTCAGCTGGCCGGCGCCTACGGCGTGGCGGCCGCGATCTGCTGGATGGCGTCGGCTCGGCAACGCGGTAAGATCACAGCGTGAAGCTCGGGTCGATCGCCGCGTCGTGACCACGCTCCGTGTCGCCATCGTGGGAGCCGGTCCTGCCGGGTACTACGCCGCCGATCATCTCCTTCGTCAGGACACCGTGCCGGTCGAGGTGGATCTCTTCGATCGCCTGCCGACGCCGTACGGGCTCGTCCGGCTCGGCGTCGCGCCCGACCACCAGAAGATCAAGTCGGTCACGGCCGCCTTCGACAAGGTCGCCGCCAATCCCCGCTTTCGATTCTTCGGTGGCGTCGAGCTGGGGCGTCACGTCACGGTGGACGACTTGCGACGTCACTATCACCAGATCCTGTATTCGACGGGCGCCCAGACCGATCGCCGCATGGGCATTCCCGGCGAGGATCTGGTCGGCAGTCACCCTGCGACCGAATTCGTGGCCTGGTACAACGGCCACCCCGACTATCGCGATCACGTCTTCGACCTGTCGGCGGAGCGCGCGATGGTGGTCGGCGTGGGCAACGTCGCCGTCGACGTGGTACGGATCCTGTGTCGATCGCCCGAGGAGCTGGCCACGACGGACATCGCCGACCACGCCCTCGAGGCGCTCCGGAACAGCCGTGTTCGAGAGGTGTACCTTCTTGGGCGTCGCGGCGCCGCCCAGGCGGCATTCACGAATCCCGAGATCAAGGAGTTGGGCGAGCTTCCCGACGCCGACCTCATCGTGCGGCCCGAGGAAGTCGAGCTCGATCCCGTGTCGCGCGCCGCTCTCGATGCTTCACCCGACCGCGCCACCACGAAAAAAGTGGAGATCCTGCAGGAGTACGCGCGGCGTGCACCGACGGGGAAGCGCAAGCGCCTGCTCGTGCGCTTTCTCGTCTCGCCGGTGGAAGTGCTCGGCGATGCACGGGGTCACGTGCGGGCACTCCGTCTCGTGAAGAACCGTCTCGAGGCCAGCGACCGGGGTCCGCAAGCCAAACCGACCGGCGAGTTCGAGGAGATTCCGGCCGGGCTCGTGTTTCGCTCCGTCGGCTACAAGGGTGTGGCACTGCCCGGCGTGCCGTTCGACGAGCGCTCGGGCGTGATCCTCAACGACAAAGGCCGCGTGCTGGATCCGGAGACGAAGCGTCCACGGCTCGGTGAGTATACGGCGGGCTGGATCAAGCGCGGCCCGACCGGCGTCATCGGGACGAACAAGCCGGACGCCGGCGAGACCGTCGCCCTCATGGTCGACGACGCGAAGGCGGGGACCACACTGCATCCCGTCGCGCCCGATCCAGCGGCGATCGAGCGGCTGGTTCGTGAACGTCAGCCACGCTGCGTCTCGTACCCGGACTGGAAGACGCTCGATCGGCTGGAGATCGGGCGCGGCCGCTCGAGCGGTCGTCCCCGCGTGAAGTTCTGCACGGTCGAAGAGATGCTCAAAGCGCTCGGCCGGTGAATAGCTTCTTGACCCCTCACGTCGCACGTGTGTAAATGGCTTCGATTGCGTGGGCGAACACCATCACCATCCCGGAGGAGGCCTCATGAGGACGGGGGCGAAGTGTGTGGTTGCCGTAGCGGCGGCCCTGTTCGTGGCCGGCGCCGCCATGGCCTCGGCGCAGCCCGAGTGGAAGGCACCCGCGGACGCGAAGGCGATGAAGAATCCGTCGCCGAAGGATCCCAAGTCGATCGCCGAGGGCAAGAAGCTGGCGGAGACGAACTGCGCGACCTGTCACGGACCCGAGGGCAAGGGGAACGGCCCCGCCGCCGCGGCGCTGCCGCCGCCCAAGCCCGCGGACTGGACCTCGGCAAAGGTGAAGACCGAATCCGACGGCGATATCTTCTGGAAGATCTCCAACGGGCGCGGGGCCATGCCGCCGTGGAAGCATCTCCCGGACAAGGATCGCTGGGCGCTGGTGAACTACATCCGCAGCCTTCAGAAGTAACCGCGTCGCGCCCGGATTGAGCATCAGACGCCCTGTCAGGAAGGGGCCTCCACGGCCCGCTCCCGAAAGGGCGTCGTAGTCAGATGCGCCTCGCCACCATCGACCTCGGCACCAACACTGTCCGCCTGCTCGTCGCCGACGTTTCGGCCGACGGTCGCTGGCACGCCGTCGTGCAGGACCAGCGCGTGACGCGACTGGGCGAAGGCCTCACCGCGAGCGGTCGGCTCGGCGAGCTGCCGATGACCCGGACGACGGCGATGGTGACCGAGTACGCGCGGCGGGCGACGGGCGTCGGGGCGAGCGCACTGAGAATCGTCGCGACGAGTGCCGTGAGGGACGCCGCGAACGGCCGTGACTTTGCGAGTGTCGTCGAGCGAGCGACCGGCCACTCGGTCGAGATCGTCGCCGGGGAAGAGGAAGCGCGATTGACGATCCGGGGCATCGTGGCTGGCCTGGGCGAGTCTCGCGGGGCGCTGCTCGCCTTCGACATCGGCGGGGGGAGCACCGAGTACATCCTGGCCCATGCCGGGCGCGTCGAGACGGCGACGAGCTTGCGGCTTGGCGTGGTACCGCTCAGCGAGCGATTTCCGTTTCCCGCGCGCGTCGAGGCCGATCGCTATCGGGCGATGGAATCGGACATTCGCGATCGCCTGTGCCGGGAGCTGCCGCTCCCCCTGCGCGCCTCCGGCGTTCGTCATCTGGTGGGGACCGCGGGAACCGTCACGACCCTGGCCGCGCTCGACCTCGGCCTCGAATCCTACGACGCCGAGCGCGTGCAGGGCCATCGGCTGACCCGTGCGGCCATCGAGACGCTTCGCGATCAGCTCTGCGCCTTGACCGAGGACGAGCGTGCACGGCTGCCGTGCCTGGAGCCTGGCCGCGCCGACCTCATCGTGCCGGGCGTCGCCATCGTCCTGGCCAGCCTCGACGTGACGCACACGGAGGCCGTCGTCGCGAGCGACTGGGGATTGCGCGAAGGGATCATGGCGGAAACAATCGAGCGGCTCTCATGATGCGCCATGTCCTCCTCGCGCTCTCGATGCGGCCGGCCATCGGGCGATGGATGGAGCGTGTGCCGGCGACGCGGAGGCTGGTGCGCCGCTTCGTGGCCGGTGCGAGTGCCGAGGATGCGCTCGTCGTACTCGAGGGGCTCAACGCCCGCGGCCTCATGGGGGCGGTGACGTACCTCGGCGAGAACGTGGCGACACCGGCCGACGCCGAGCGGGCGACCCAAACCTACCTGCACCTCCTCGACGAGATCAAGCGCCGCAATCTCAACGTGCTGCCGTCGCTGAAGCTGACCCATCTCGGCCTCGACCTCGGCCAGCAGGTCTGCGTCGCGAATCTCAGCGCCGTGCTCGAGCGGGCGCGCGCGACGGGCACTCGCGTGTGGGTCGACATGGAGTCGTCGGTCTACACCGATCGCACGCTCGCGCTGTACGCGCGGCTCCGGCCCCTGAATTCCCACCTCGGGTGCGTCGTCCAGGCCTACCTTCGCCGGACGCCCACCGATCTCGAGCGTTTGATCGACGTCGGCGCGACGGTCCGCCTGTGCAAAGGCGCCTATCGCGAGCCGCCGGCGATCGCCTATCCGGACAAACGCGATGTGGACCGGGCGTACCGGCGGTTGATCGACCGGCTCCTGGCCCCGGACGCCCTGGCCCGCGGCGTGTACACAGGCTTCGCCACCCACGACGACCGTATGCTCGCCCACGTCCGCGATCGCGTCCGCGAGCGACGCCTCGCGGGAGGGCGCTTCGAGATCCAGATGCTGTATGGGATCCGACCCGAGCTGCCCACGCGCCTCACAGGCGACGGCCTGCCCGTGCGCGTGCTGGTATCGTTCGGGGAGGACTGGTACGGCTACTTCATGCGGCGACTGGCCGAGCGGCCCGCCAACGTCCTCTTCTTCTTCAAGAATCTCGCCCGATCCTGATGCCCTGATTTGACACGGATTTTGACCCCGCTTATCCTAGGCGCGAATGGACGAGATCGCCGTCCTGGTCCTCAATTACAGCTTTGAGCCCCTCCATTTCACGAATGGCCGTCGCGCCATCACGCTCATGCTCGCCGGCAAGGCGGAAGCCGTGGAGGATTCGCCCCGTGTGGTTCGCTCGCCGTCGCGTGCCTTCGCGCTGCCGGCGGTGATCCCCCTGGCGGTATACATACGCAAGCCGTTCCTCGACAGGGTGGCCTTCAACAAGAAGAACATCCTGCGACGGGACGGCTACACCTGCCAGTACTGCAACCGCCGCGGCGAGCGCCTCACCGTCGACCACGTGATGCCGCGTTCCCGCGGCGGCGAGACGACGTGGACGAACGTGGTCGCCGCCTGCCTGCGCTGCAACCTCAAGAAGGGAAACCGCCTGCCGGACGAGGTGGGCATGCGACTGCTCCGCGAGCCCGTGCATCCCAAGTTCGTGTTCTCGACGCACATGCTCAAGCACCCGCACGCGCACTCCCTGATCGACTCCTGGCGCAAGTACCTCGTGGCGGACGCCGTCCCGGCGTCCTAGGCCGTCGGTGTTCCGGCTCACCTCGGAGTTCCCTCCCCGCGGCGATCAGCCGCGCGCGATCGCCCGGCTGAGCGAGCTCGTGAGGTCGGGCCAGCGCCACGCCGTACTGCGCGGCGTGACGGGCTCGGGCAAGACCTACACGATGGCCAACGTGATCGCCAACGCTGGGCGGCCGACCCTGGTCCTGTCGCCCAACAAGACCCTGGCCGCGCAGCTCTTCAGCGAGTTCAAGGCATTCTTCCCGCAGAACGCCGTCGAGTACTTCGTGTCGTACTACGACTACTACCAACCCGAGGCCTACATTCCTCAGTCGGACACGTACATCGAGAAGGACGCCCTGGTGAACGACGAGATCGACCGCATGCGCCACTCGGCTACGCGCTCGCTGATGGAGCGCCGCGACGTGGTCGTGGTGGCGTCGGTGTCGTGCATCTACGGCATCGGCGCTCCCGAGACGTACCAGGAGATGCACCTGGCGCTGCGCGAGGGCGAGCAGATCGATCGCGACGAGATCATCCGGCGGCTCATCGCCGTGCAGTACGAGCGCAACGACTACGACTTCCACCGGGGAACGTTCCGCGTGCGCGGCGACATCGTCGAGATCTTTCCGGCCAACGAGGAGACGCTCGCGCTGCGCATCGAGCTCTTCGGGGACGTGGTCGATGCGATCCACCGGATCGACCCCCTGCGCGGCCAGGTCCTCGACCGGCTCGACGCCGTCCACGTCTATCCGGCCAGTCACTACGTGACGCCGGCCGCCCAGCTCGAGCGCGCGCTGGGCACGATCCAGGAGGAGCTGGGCGAGCGCCTGGCCTTCCTGCGTCCGCGCAACCGGCTGCTGGAGGCTCAGCGTCTCGAGCAGCGCACGCTCTTCGACATGGAGATGTTGCGCGAGCTGGGCTACTGCCACGGCATCGAGAATTATTCGCGTCATCTGACGGGGCGCCGGGCCGGTGAACCGCCGCCCGTGCTCATCGACTACCTGCCCAAGGACGCGCTCGTCATCATCGACGAGAGCCACGTGGCCGTGCCGCAGATCCGTGGGATGTACTACGGCGATCGCTCGCGCAAGGAAGCGCTCGTCGAGTACGGTTTCCGGCTGCCGTCGGCCTTCGACAATCGTCCGCTGACGTTCGAGGAGTTCACGCGGATCGTCAGCCAGACGGTCTACGTGTCCGCCACCCCGAGCGCGTACGAGATCACGCTGGCCGGCGACGCCGTGGTGGACCAGGTCATCCGACCGACCGGCCTCACCGATCCCAAGATCACGGTCCGGCCGGCGGGCGAACAGGTGGACGATCTCCTGGCCGAGGTGCGGGCGCGGGCCGAGCGCGACGAGCGCGTGCTGGTGACGACGCTCACCAAGCGCATGGCCGAGGACCTCACGGAGTACTACCAGCAGGCGGGGCTGCGCGTTCGCTACCTTCACTCCGACATCGACACGCTCGATCGTGTCGCCGTGATCCGCGATCTGCGGCTCGGGAAGTTCGACTGTCTGATCGGCATCAACCTCTTGCGCGAAGGCCTCGACATCCCCGAAGTCTCACTGGTCGCCATCCTCGACGCCGACAAGGAAGGCTATCTGCGCTCGGGGACGTCGCTGATCCAGACGGCGGGCCGCGCCGCGCGCAACGTCAACGGCGAGGTGATCATGTACGCCGACCACGTCACCGACTCGATGGCCGAGACCATCCGGGAGACGGACCGGCGGCGGGCGCTGCAGGCGGCCTACAACACCGAGCACGGGATCACACCCGAGACGATCCGTTCGTCCATCCGCGAGCTGCTGCAGACCGTGTACGAGCGCGACTACTTCACCGTCGAGGTGGAGGAGCGCGGCGAGGAGCGCTTCGAGACGCCGGCGCAGCTGAAGGAGCGGATCAGCGAGCTGGAAGGCCGGATGAAGGAGGCTGCTCGGCGCCTGGACTTCGAGCAGGCCGCCGAATTGCGCGACCGGCTTCGCGCCCTCAAGAAGCTGCAGACCGCCTAGTCCGCCACGACGCCTCCCCGGCCTCGACGAGGCCACGTCACCGCGTCTCCATGGTCCGATCTATTCGCTCAACTTTACAGACCTGCCGAGACGTGCGAGAGCCGCGGCGCGACGTCCGCAGCGCAGCCCGCATCTCACGTCGTGATGTCGCGGCGTTATGGCTACGCCCGGTGACAGTGAGCGGGCTTGGTGTAGTCTATGCAGCCCCTCCGGACGGTGAAGTAAAAGCTAGCGCGCCGCGAGTCGGATGAAGGCGGCGCGGGGCAGGCAGGGGTGAGGGCACGTGAGCGGTCCTCAGCGGACGAATGAAGCTGTCGGAGACGTTGCCGTTCCTCGTCTGGCGACAGCCTGATGATCCGCGTACTCGTTGCCGACGACCACCCCGTCGTCCGAATCGGTCTCCGAGAGATCCTGGCCCGGCAGCGTGACATCGCCGTGCTGGGCGAGGCGGGGACCGGCGCCGAGGTCTGCAAGCTCGTCGCCCAGAAGACCTGGGACGTAGTCGTGCTCGATGTGACGCTTCCCGACCGGAGCGGTCTGGACGTGCTCAAGGAGATCAAGCGCGAGCGTCCGAAGCTTCCGATCCTCATTCTCAGCGCCTATCCCGAGGAAGAGTACGCCGTGCGTGCCCTGCGAGCAGGCGCAGCCGGCTACGTCACCAAGAAGGCCTCGCCCGAGGAACTGGTGCGGGCCGTCCGCCGGCTCGCCCAGGGACTGCGATACATGAGCCCCGCCGCGGCCGAGGAGCTGATCGGCGCGCTCGGCAATGGTCTGGACCAGGCGCCCCACGAACGCCTCTCGGACCGTGAGTATCAGGTGCTGTGTCTCCTCGGCAGTGGCAAGAGTGTCGGCCAGATCGCCCAGGAGCTCGAACGGAGCGTCAAGACCATCAGCACGTACCGGGCGCGGATCCTCGAGAAGATGGAGATGCAGAGCAACGCCCAGCTCGTGCATTACGTCCTGCAGCGGCGCCTGGCCGAGCCGGTGTGACCTGGTAATACCCAGCTCGTCCCCGGAATCCTCTCCGTAGTAGGAGAAAGTTTTTCTCGTACCGGAAGTCGAACCGTAAGAAGAGCTCTTATAGTGCCCCCGGTGGATTTCCTACATCGCTATAGCTCTGTCACCGATTGTCCACACAAGCTGGGAACGGAGAATGCCCTGGCAAGGGAGGGCACCTCCGATGATGCGTTGGATAGTCGGGTCGAGCTTACAGTTTCGATTCCTGGTAGTCGGCATTGCCGCGGCGATGTTGGTCTTCGGGATCACCCGACTGCGCGACATGCCCGTGGACGTCTTCCCGGAGTTCGCGCCGCCGACGGCAGAGATCCAGACGGAAGCCCTGGGCCTTTCCGCCGCCGAGGTGGAAACCCTGGTCACCCTGAACACGGAGGAGCTGCTCGCCGGGGTGCCCTGGCTCAAGAACATGCGTTCCCGGTCGGTGCCTGGAATGTCCTCGGTTCAGCTGATCTTCCAGCCCGGAACCAACCTCATGCAGGCACGCCAGCTCGTCCAGGAGCGCCTGATCCTGTCGTACCTGTTGCCGAACGTGTCGCAGCGGCCGATCATGCTCAACCCGGTGTCCGCGACGAGCCGGACCATGATGATCGGGGTGTCCTCGAAGAAGCTGTCCCCGATCGAGCTCTCGGTGCTGGCCCGCTGGACGATCAAGCCCCGCCTGATGGGTGTAGCCGGCGTAGCTAACGTCTCTATCTGGGGCCAGCGTGAGCGGCAGCTGCAGGTGCAGATCGATCCAGATCGGTTGCGGGCATACGGGATAACCCAGGAACAGATCATCAAGACCACCGGGGACTCCCTGTGGGTGTCGCCGTTGACCTTCTTGAACGCGTCGTTCCCCGGGACCGGCGGGTGGATCGATACCCCGAATCAACGGCTCGGAGTCCAGCACATCCTGCCCATCTCGACGCCGGAGGACCTGGCTCGCGTCCCCGTGGACGGCGCGCCAGTCCGTCTTGGTGACGTGGCCACGGTGGTCGAAGGCCATCCGCTGGTCATCGGCGATGCGCTCCACAACGGCCAAGCCGGCCTCCTGATGGTCGTCGAGAAATTTCCCGGCACCAATACTCTGGAGGTGACGCGCGGCGTCGACGCGGCGCTCGACGCGCTACGGCTCGGGCTGCCGAATGTGGATGTCGACTCTCGGATCTTCCGGGCGGCGACCTTCATCGAGATGGCGTTCGACAATCTCACCACCGCCCTGCTCCTCGGAGGGGTGCTCGTGGTGCTGGCGCTCGGCGCTTTTCTCGCCTCATGGCGGACTGCGCTGATCAGCCTCGTGGCGATCCCGCTGTCGTTGCTGGCCGCCGCCCTGGTGCTGTACCTGCGGGGCGCCACTCTCAACACCATGGTCCTGGCCGGGTTCGTGATCGCCGTCGGGGCGATCGTCGACGACGCCATCATCGCCATCGACCACATCGTCCGGGAGTTGCGGCGGCGCCGTCAGGAGGGTAGCAAGGAGTCGACGGTGACCATCATTCGGGAGGCCTCGCTCGAGGTCAGCCGCCCCGTCCTCTACGCCACCCTGATCGTGGTGCTCGCGGTCGTGCCCGTCTTCTTCATGGAAGGCGTCTCCGGCGCCTTCTTCAGGCCCCTGGCCGTCTCGTATGTGCTCGCGGTGCTCGCCTCGCTGGTCACAGCCTTGACCGTCACACCGGCGCTGGCCCTGACGCTCCTGGCCAAGGGACCCGTCACCGACAGTGAAGGCCCAGTCGTCAGCTGGGTGCAGCGCGCCTACGACGGGCTTGTTTCGCGGACTATCCACGCCCCGCGCGGGGCGTTGGTCACCGCCGTGGCCGTGGTGGTGGTCGGCCTCGCGGTATGGCCCCTTCTGGGGCAGTCGTTCCTGCCATCGTTCAAGGAGCGGCACCTCGTGATCGACTGGGTGGGGACCCCGGGAACCTCCCATCCGGCGATGTCTCGCATCATGAATCAGGCCGCGCGCGAGCTAGCGGCCGTGCCGGGGGTCAGCAACGTCAGCGCCCAACTGGGGCGCGCGGTGACGGGAGACCAGGTGGTCGGCATCAACGCCAGCCAGCTGTGGCTGACCATCGATCCCAAGGCCAACTACGAGGCGACAGTCGCTGCCGTCCAGGGAGTGGTCGACGGCTACCCCGGACTTTCACGCAGTGTGCAAACGTATCTGCGCGAACGCGTGCGAGAGGTCCTGACGGGCACCGACGACGCGATTGTCGTGCGCCTGTATGGCCCAGAGCGGCCCACCCTTCACAAGACGGCGGAGAACGTGAAGCAAGCGCTGTCGACCGTCAATGGCATCACGGACTTACACGTGGAGGGCCAGGCCGAGGAAGCCCAGGTGGAGGTCAGGGTAGACCTGGCCTCGGCCGAACGCCACGGCCTCAAGCCCGGCGACATCCGCCGGCAGGTGGCCACCGTTTTTGCCGGCATTCAAGTCGGGAGCCTGTTCGAGCAGCAGAAGGTGTTTGAGGTGGTCGTGTGGGGCGTGCCGGAAGTCCGCAACAACCTGACCAAGCTTCGCGAGCTCATGCTCGAGACGCCCAAGGGCAGTCCCGTGCGCCTCGGCGAGGTGGCCGAGCTGCGTATTGCGCCCACCCCCACCGTCATTCACCATGAAGCGCTCTCGCCGCGTATCGACGTCGTCGCCAACGTGCGGGGGCGAGATCTCGGCTCGGTCACCCGCGAGGTCCAACGTCGGCTGAAGGACGTCAAGTTCCCGCTCGAGTACCGCGCGGAGCTGCTCGGCGAGTACGCGGAGCGGCAGAACGCCCAGAAGCGCATGCTCAGCTTCGCCATCGCCGCAGCCATCGGGATCTTCCTCCTCTTGCAGGCGTCCTTCGGGAGTTGGCGCCTGGCCACGCTCGTCTTCCTGACGCTTCCCGCGGCCCTGGTGGGCGGCGTCCTGGCCGCGTTCGCCGGGGGAGGCATCTCGCTCGGATCGCTCGTGGGATTCCTCGCGCTGCTCGGAATTGCCGCTCGCAACGGCATCATGCTGATCAACCGCTATCAGCAGCTTCAGCACGAGGGTGAGCCCTTCGGTCCACAGCTGGTCCTGCGTGGGACCCGGGAACGGGTGGCGCCGATTTTCATGACGGCGGCGACCACCGCTCTGGCCCTGGTGCCCCTGGTGCTTCTCGGCGACATCGCCGGCCTCGAGATCGTGCGCCCGATGGCCCTCGTCATCCTGGGGGGCCTCGTCACGTCGACATGGCTCACCGTGCTCGTGCTCCCCGCCCTTTACTTGAGGTTCGGGGCTGTTGGCCATCGAGTCACCGTTCTAGATGACGTTCCTGCTGCCGTATCCCCGCTACGGGCGTAAGTGATGGCAAACAAGCGCAACAAGGAGGAAGCCATGCAGCGCAGTCATCGACGGTGGGCTCTCATCCTGATCCTTGTCGGCTTGCAAGCGTCGGCGTGCACGCACAAGTCAGACATGCCGAGCCAGAGCAAACCCGCCAAGACCGAGGTGGTCCAGGGGACGGATCTGAGTCGCGTGACGCTGTCCCCGAAGGCGGCCGAGCGGCTCGACATCAAGACGGCCCCATTGAGTGAGGAGCAGGTCGGGTCGCGGAAGCGGTTCGTCGGGGGAGAGGTGGTGGCCAGGCCGGCGGGGGCCGCCGCCGATGGCAGCAAGGTCTGGGTCCGGGTGCCTCTATCCCCGGGTGACCTCCGCACAGTGGCCCCGGGTCAGCCCGTCCGGGTCGTGCCGCTGGGTGGTGAAGCCAACGGAAAGGCCGGCACAACGGCCCGAGCAGTCAAGAGTGACGCGAAAGAGCCGGCGGCGCTGCACTACGCTGTCGACAGCGCTCAAGGTCTGGCACCAGGACAGAAAGTGCGGGTCGAGATGGCTCTCTCCGGAGCGGGAACGCGAAAGGTCGTCCCCCACGCCGCGGTGCTCTACGACGCGAAGGGCAAAGCCTGGGTGTACACCAACCCCGAACCGCTGGTCTTCGTGCGACATGGCGTCAGTGTCGACTACATCGACGGCGATCGGGCGGTGTTGTCGGACGGTCCGGCCGCCGGCGTAGCGGTGGTGACCGTCGGCGCGGCGGAGCTGCTCGGCACCGAGTACGGAAGAAAATGACCGCCCCGGGAGGTTCACAGCGATGATGCGTTGGATCGTCGGATCCAGCCTGAAGTTCCGTTTCCTCGTGATCGCCGTCGCCGCGGGGATGATCTACTTTGGCGTCGAGCGGCTTCGTTCCATGCCGGTGGACGTCTTTCCCGAGTTCGCGCCGCCCATGGTGGAGATCCAGACCGAAGGCATTGGCATGACCGCCACCGAAGTGGAAGAGTTGATCACCGGGCCGATGGAGGAGCAGCTGCGGGGCACGCCGGAGCTCGACATCCTGCGCTCCAAGTCGGTGGTCGGCCTGTCGGCGATCCGCCTCATCTTCAAGATGGGGACCGACGTCTTGCATGCCCGCCAGCTGGTGCAAGAGCGTCTCGAGCTGGCGGTCCGTACCCTGCCGCTCTCGGCCGGCGCGCCGATCATGCTCCAACCCCTGTCGGCGACCAGCCGGGCCATGAAGATCGGGATCACGTCCAAAGAGCACAGCCTGATGGATCTCTCGATGATGGCCTACTGGACGATCAAGTTCCGCCTGCTTCAGGTGCCGGGCGTGGCGAACGTCCCGATCTGGGGCGAGCGGATCAAGCTCCTGGCGGTGCTGGTCGACCCGGATAAGTTACGCGCCTACGACGTGTCCCTCAGTGATGTCGAGAAGGCGGTCGGAGAAGCCCTGGAATTCTCGGCCCTGCCTTATTCCAAGCACCACAAGCTCCAGACCGAGGGATTCATCGATACGCCGAATCAGCGGCTCGCTCTCCGCTACGTCCTGCCCGTCTTCGAGGCGGAAGACCTTGCCAAGGTCCCCCTCGAGGTTCACGAGGGCAAGACCGTGCTCCTCGGTGACGTGGCCGAGGTGAAATGGGAGACCTGGCCGATGATCGGGGACGCGGTCATCAATGGCGGTCCCGGCCTCATGATGATCGTCGAGAAGTTGCCCTGGGCCAACACGCTGGACGTGACGCGGGGTGTTGAGGCGGCGCTGGCGGCGCTGCGGCCCGGTCTTCCCGGGGTCGAGATCGACGCCCAGATCTTCCGGCCCGCGACGTTCATCGAGCTGGCGCTCCACAATCTCACCGCCGCTCTGCTCATCGGCTGTCTGCTCGTGATCGTGGTGCTCGGCGCCTTTCTCTTCGAGTGGCGGGCCGCGCTGATCAGCGTGGTGGCCATCCCGTTGTCGTTGATGGCAGGCGCCCTCGTGCTGTATCTGCGGGGCACGACGATCAATACCATGGTCCTGGCCGGATTCGTGATCGCCGTCGGCGTGGTCGTGGACGACGCCATCATCGACATCGAAAACATCGTGCGGCGTCTCCGCCAGCACCGCAAGGAAGGGAGCACGAAGTCGGTGGCCAGCGTCATTCTCGAGGCCTCGCTCGAGGTGCGCAGCGCCATCGTCTATGCCACGCTGATCGATGCCGTCACCTTGCTGCCGGTCTTCCTCATGGAGGGCCTCTCCGGCTCCTTCTTCAAGCCCCTGGCGCTGTCTTATGCCCTGGCGGTGCTGGCCTCCATGGTCGTCGCCCTGACCGTCACCCCGGCGCTCGGCTACATCCTCTTGTCGAGGACCGCGCTCGAGCGGCGCGAGTCTCCACTCACGAGGTGGCTGCAGCACAAGTATGAGGGGGTGCTGGCCCGGATCATCCGGACCCCGCGCCCGGCCTTCGTCGCCGTAGGCATCATCGTGCTCGCCGGCGCCGTCGTCTACCCGCGGCTCGGGCAGTCCCTGCTGCCGAATTTCAAGGAGCGGGACTTCCTGATGCACTGGGTGACCACGCCGGGCACCTCCCATCCGGAGATGGTCCGGATCACGGAAAAGGCGTGTCGTGAGCTGATCTCGATTCCCGGTGTCCGCAATTGCGGCTCCCATGTCGGACGCGCCATCACGGGCGATGAACCGTACGGCGTCAATTTCACCGAGAACTGGATCAGCGTCGATCCCAAGGTCGACTACGACAAGACGCTGGCCAAAATTCAGGAGCTGGTCGACGGCTACCCCGGGCTGTATCGCGACGTGCAGACCTATCTCAAAGAGCGGATCAAAGAGGTGCTGACGGGCGCCAAGCAGTCCATCGTGGTGCGCACCTACGGCCCCGATCTGGAGGTCCTCCGCCAGACGGCCGCCGAGGTGGAGCACGCCCTGGCCGGGATCCCAGGGCTCGTGGATTTGAAAATGGAGGTGCACCGACCCGTTCCCCAGGTGGAGGTCAAGGTGGATCTCGCCAACGCTCACAGTCATGGACTCAAGCCCGGGGACGTCCGTCGGGCGGCGGCCACCGTCGTATCCGGCATCGAGGTTTCCGACATCCACCGGGACGGGAAGGTGTACGACGTGTGGGTGTGGAGTAAGCCGGAAGCGCGCCGGAGCGTGAGCAGTATTCAAGAGCTGCTGATCGACACGCCCAAAGGCGGTCACGTGCGCTTGGCCGAGGTCGCCGACGTGAGCGTCAAGCCCACGCCGGACAGCATCGAACATGAAGGCCTCTCGCGCCGCCACGACGTGGGCGGCAACGTGCGCGGACGGGATCTCGGCTCCGTCGTCGCCGACGTCGAGCGCCGGCTCAAGGACGTCAAGTTCCCCCTGGGGTACCGCGCCGAGGTCCTCGGCGAGTACGCGGAGCGGCAGGCCGCGCAACAGCACTTGCTCACCTTCTCGATAGCCGCGGTGATCGGCGTGTACTTGCTTCTCGTGACGTCCTTCGGGAGCTGGCGCCTGGCCACGCTCTCCTTCTTGACGCTACCCTCGGCGCTGGTCGGAGGCGTGCTGGCGATCTACTTCGCTGACGGGATCATCTCGCTCGGCTCGCTCGTCGGATTTTTCACGATCCTGGGCATCGCCGCGCGCAACGGCATCATGATGATCAACCACTTTCAGCATCTCGAGCGGTACGAAGGCGAAACCTTCGGCCCCGGCCTTGTCGTCCGTGGAGCCCGCGAACGGCTCTCGCCGATTCTCATGACCACGTTGGCTTGCGGATTGGCCATCGTGCCTCTGGTGGTCGCCGGGAATATCCCGGGGAACGAGATCGAGCACCCGCTGGCCATCGTCGTGATCGGAGGCCTCGTCACGTCGACCCTGCTCAACCTGTTCGTCGTGCCGTCACTCTACTTGCGGTTCGGGAGGTCGCAGCGGCAGCCGGCGTAGCGGGTCGAAGTCATGAGGAAAGGAGCTGGCGTCCCATGAGGAGAATCGCCGTTCTCGTCGCTCTGCTGGCGATGGTGTGGGTGACCCCCGCCTTCGCCAGTAGTTGCCCGACGGACATGAAAGAGATCGACGAGTCGCTGGCCAAGGGCACGAAGCTGAGCGCCGCCAATCTCGAGAAGGTCAAGAAGTTCCGTGCCGAAGGGGAAAAACTGCACAAGGCCGGCAAGCACAAGCAATCGATCGACACGCTGGAGAAGGCCAAGGTCATACTCGGCATCTAACCGTATTCAGGTTCTGTTCAGGTGGCGGTGGGTATCGTCCCGCTACCTGGTGATTCTCGAACGGGTGGAGGCGTCATGAATGGGGTCGGCGTCTCTGGCGGCGGAGCCGTCATGGCGCAGCAGAAGGCCAGTGCCCCGGAGAAGGAGTTCGAGGACTTCGACCGCAACAACTTCGACCGTTCGACCACGATCGACAATCCCTGGTTTCCGATGAAGCCGGGAATGCGGTGGGTCCTCAAGGGGTTCACCACCGAGGCCGGTAAGCGCGTCCCTCATCGCCTGACCGTCACCGTCACCGACTTGACCAAGGTGATCGATGGCGTACGCACCGTCGTCATCTGGATGGAAGACTACAGGGCGGGACAGATGATGGAGAGGGAGCTCGCTTTCTTCGCTCAGGACAAGGACGGCAACGTCTGGGCAATGGGGGAGCACCCCGAGGAATACGAGGATGGGAAATTCGCGAAAGCACCCACCTGGATCCACGGTGTGGTGGAATCCCGAGCGGGCATTGCCATGCCGGCAGCGCCGAGACTCGGAGGGCCCAGCTTCTCCCAGGGGTGGGCGCCCGCGGTGAACTTTACCGACCGGGGCGCCGTGGACCAGGTCGGGCAGAAGACATGTGTCCCGTTGCGCTGCTTCGAGGACGTTCTGGTGATGGCCGAGGGCAGTAGGGAGGAGGGCGCGGACGCTCAGCAACTCAAGTACTACGCGCGCGGCGTGGGCAAAGTTCGCGTCGGGTGGAGAGGCAAGGGAGAAAAGCTGCAAGAGGTCCTGGAGCTGGCTGAGTTCTCGCAGCTCGGCCCAGATGCCATGGCGAAAGCTCGCACAGCCGCGCTGAAACTGGAGGCGAACGCCTACAAGGTCAGCAAAGAGGTGTACGGCCGCACGTCACCGTCGGAGCACATGCCCACCGCCAAAGGTAAATAGATGACGAAGTTCAGAGCTGCGTGCATCGCCGTGGTGTCGGCGGTGGTGACGCTTGGATTCGTCTCACTCGTCGCCAGCCAGGAGCAGAAGCCGGAGGCGCCTCCGGCCGAGGTCGTGGTCTACACGTCCGAGCTGCCGAAGAGCGCCCTGTTCGAGTTCGAGATCTGGAGCGATTCGGCCTCGCCGGGCGGGAAGATGGTTGGAACGCCCAACACCGGAGACATGCTTCACCCGCCGCCCGAGGAAGACCCCCATGTGAAGTTCAAGGTCAACGTTCAAAGCGGCGTGCCCTACCGTTGCTGGATTCACATGAAGGTGGGCGCGCCCAAGGGCTTCTCGAAGGCGAACCGGCTCTATGTGCAGTTCTCCAATGCGGTCGACGCGGCCAACCGGGAAGTCCTCAAGCCCGGCACAGCGAGTTACCTGACGGCGCAGGGGCCGACACAGCAAGGCTGGAAATGGGTGGGCTGCGACGTCGCCGGCGGCAAACCGTCCGACTCGCTGGTGTATTTCAGAGCGAGTGGCGAGGTCCTGGTACACGTACAGGCCGGCATGGAGGGCGTCGCGTTCGACCAGTTACTGTTGAGCCCGGCGCAATTTCTCGAGAAGCCCCCGTCCGAAGCGATTGTGAAGAAGTAGCTCCGCTTCGACGTTGACGTGCTGACATTTCCCGGGCGTTCGGCCACGTCAGCATGGCATCCATCGAATCGTCTGACGGCCAAATTCGTAGGTCCTGAGCCGGCTTGGATGATATCCAAGACTGGCATGTCAGTTGCCGGAAATGGGAAATCATCGCCGATCATCGGGCGGCCCGGTCACCGGGCGCGCGCGGGGGAAAACGCGAAGCCAGGACGAAGAAGGGCGCGCCGGAATCCGATGCGCGCCGTCATCGACGAGCACCCGCTGGCTGTTCTCCCCTGAGTATCCGCATTCATAAAAGGGGCGAGACGACCATGACGAACTCGGGAATCAAGAGGAGCATCGTCGCAGCGTCGATGTTCTGCGTTCTGAGCGGGTCAACAGCCTCGGCTCAACCTGGCGCCTCGTCAGCGGAGCTGGAAGCTCTCAGGCGCATTGTCCAGGACGTCATCAAGCAAAACGAGGAACTCAGGAAGCGCGTCCGTGAGCTCGAAGACACGATGTCGAAGCGCGGGCAGGCGCCCGAGGCGGCCACCAAACCGGGCGACGCGACCAAAGATCCCGCCACGGCGCGCGCCACGGAGCCGACTCCACAAGTCGGCAAGAGCGCCAAGGACAAGATTCAGCTCGGCGGCGCCATCGAGGTCGAGGTCAAGAAGAGTCGCGATTTCCGGGGCGTCCACAGTAGTGACCTCTTACTAAGCACCGCCGAGTTCGATTTCGAAGCCGACATCGTCGACTGGGCCAAGGCCGAGCTCTCGCTCCAGTGGATCGCGCCGACGAACAGCTTCCCGGCGACGCCCGACGACAAGATCACGGTGAACGAGGCGATGATCACGTTTGCCAAGCCGTCGGTGCTTCCGTTCTACCTGAAGACCGGTCGAGGCGTGGTGCCCTTCGGTATCTCGACGGGCACCACCGTGGCGGCCAGGCTGGACGAATCGCTGACCATCACCGGTCCGTTGACGCTCGAGATCTTCGAGGCCAAGGAAGATCACGTGCTGGTTGGTTACAAGGACCATGGATTCAATGTCGCGGCCTACGTCTACAACGGGGACACCAATAACGGCGTACGTGAAAAACATCTCGAACATTACGGCTTCGCGATTGGTTATGGCCACAAGGGCGAGACCCTCTCGTTCGATGTCGGTATCGGATGGATCGACTCTGTCTTCGATACGGACGGCCTCAGCACGGCGTTTCCGGAGCTGGTGCTCGCACCCAAGAAGGGGTACACGCCTGGTATCGCTACCTACGTGAGGGCAGGGCTGTTCGGGTTTTCATTCATCGGTGAGTACGATTCGGCCGTTCGTGAGGCCAAGTTCACGCGCGGTGGACAGCAGCTCCGTACCCAGCCCGAGGCCTGGCAGGTCGAGCTCGGGTATACGACGACGCTGTTCGGTCTGAGGCCTTTTGCCGCGTTCAACTATTCGAAGAGCTATCAGATGTTCGCAGCGTTTCCGAAGAGGAGAACGCTCTACACCGTGGGGAGCTGGCTCTCGGAGAACATCCGCGTCGCCCTCGAGTACAACAACGAGCAGGACTACAACAAGGCTCACCGCGGCACGAACCGAGACTCCGACACCGCGACCTTGCGGCTGACGTACGAGTGGTGACGGGGCGCTAGTCCCTCAACCCGACCCACTGGCCGCCCTCGACGAGCTGGTAGCCGCGGGCGCGCATGCAGTTGCGGTAGGTGCGCTTGTTGACCGGGGTGCCGCTGTAGCTGAAGACGCCCCGCTGGGCCTCCAGCGCACACGCGTGGTTGTCCCGATTGAAGTCCTCGACGGTAGCGCCTGGCTTGGTCCAGTGCTTCTCGGAACACGCCGCAGCGCCGATGGCCGTCAGCATCGCGAGAGCCAGGTAACCGCGCAGGCTCATTGGCTGGCCTCCGTTCTTAGCCGGCGGGTAGGGTGAGCTCGGCCCGCAGTCCGCCCAGGCCGGAGCTCCCGAGCGCGATCGCGCCGCTGTAGAGGCTGACCAGATCACGGACGATCGCGAGCCCCAGGCCGGTCCCCGGCACGTTCTCGTCGAAGCGTGCTCCCGCGGTGAGGGCGAATCCCTGCTGCTCTGCCGGCAAGCCGGGTCCGTCGTCTTCGATCACCATCGTCAGGCGGCCGTCATCGCGGCGGCTCGTTATCGCGACGCGGCCGCGCGCCCATTTGCACGCGTTGTCCATCAGGTTGCCGAGCATTTCCTCCAGGTCCTGCTGCTCGCCGCGGAAGACGTGATCGGCCGGGATGTCGATCGTGAACTGCAGGTCGCGACCGACGTAAAGGCGGGCCAGCGTGCGCTGGATGGCGGCCACGGACGGCGCCACCGGGACCCGCGCGCCCGGCACGTCGATCGATGCGGCCGCGCGCGCACGAGCCAGGTGGTAATCGATCTGCTGCTGCATCGTGGTGATCTGGCCTCGCATCGACCCGGCCAGCTGCGGGGCGCCGTCGGCGACGAGCCGATCGACCTCGTTCGCGAGGATGCTCAGCGGAGTCTTCAGGCCATGTGCGAGATTGCCGGCCTGGATGCGGCCACGGGACACGATTTCCTCGTTGCGTTGGAGGAGCGCGTTGAGATCCTCGACCAGAGGTTGGGTCTCGGTCGGGAATGACCCCTGGAGCCGCTTGATGCTGCCTTCCCGAATGGCCGCGATGCCGGCGCGGAGCCGATGGAGCGGTCTCAGTCCGACACGGACCTGCATCGCGGCCGCGGCGAACAAGGCAGCGGCGAGGACAGCCAGGGACAGGACGAGCGTGCGGGTGAAGGCCGCGGCTGCCGCGGTCAGATCAGCTTCGTCCGTCGCGGCGATCACGCGATAGGCTCCCGGTGTATCGGGCAGCGTCACCGTCCGTTCCACCACGATCAGCCTTTGCCCTTCAGGGCCGGAGAGTCGATGGCGGTGGACGGCGCCGTCGGGAGACGCGTCGCGCGGCAGGCCGAGCGCGACGTCCCACAGCGACCGGGATCGGAAGATAGGACCCTCGGCCCCGTCGACTTGCCAGTAGGACCCCGAATACGGCTTGCGGAACCGGGGATCGCTCGGCTGATGCGTCAGGATGAGCTGGCCCGCGGCTCCTCGCTCGAGAGCGGCCGAGATCTGCTCGACCTGGATCGTCAACTCGGCCTCGAGTCGCCGATCGACATGAGCGCGGAACAGAGCCGCCAGGAGCGTGCCGGCCGCGGCCAGCGCCAGCGTGATCCAGATGACGGCGCCGACGAGCAGCCGGAGGCGGAGGGAATTGACGGCGATCACCCGGGCTCTTCCAGCCGATAGCCGAGACCGCGGACCGTCTTGATCACGTCGACCCCGAGCTTGCGTCGGAGCCGGGCGACGAAGACTTCGATCGTGTTGGAGTCGCGGTCGAAGTCCTGAGCGTAGATGTGCTCGATGAGCTCGCTGCGCGAGACGACCTCACCTTTGCGGTGCATGAGGTAGCGGAGAACCCGGTATTCGTGAGCCGAGAGATCGATGGGGCCGCCATTGACCGTGACCCTGCCCGCACGGGTGTCCAGGGTCACGCCGCCGCACGTCAGCTCGGTGGTCGCATGCCCGTGAGCGCGGCGAATCAGCGCGCGGACCCGCGCGAGGAGCTCTTCCATCTGGAATGGCTTGGCGAGATAGTCATCGGCTCCGGCATCGATGCCCTGCACCTTCTCGGGCCAGCTCCCCCGCGCGGTGAGGATCAAGACCGGCATGGTCCGCCCGGCGGCGCGCCATCGCTTGAGCACCGTGATCCCGTCGAGCCGGGGCAGGCCGAGATCGAGGACGACGGCGTTGTAGGGCTCGGTATCGCCGAGGAAGTGCCCTTCTTCGCCGTCGGCTGCGCAATCAACCGCATCACCGGCCCGCGACAACGTCTCGGCCAGCTGCCGGCTCAGGACCGGGTCATCCTCCACGACCAGAACTCGCATCACTCTTGGCGCGGCCGCCGCGCCGCATCAGCACCGCGGCCCTTGGCCCGAAGCAAGCGGGCGTCGCGGGCATCGTACTCGAGCTTGACGATGGCCCCGCCGGGCGCGAGCAGCTTGACCTTGTAGATGAAGCGGCCGTCGTCGTCGTCGAGCTCGATCTCGACCGGAGAGCCGGTGAACTCGGCGTGCACCCGATCGAGGATCGCCTGGAGCGAGACGATCTCACCTGCTTCGCGCGCCGCACGGGCTCGGGCGTGATCGTCATCGGCGCCCGCCGCCGCCGCACAGGCGAGAACCACGGCGACAGCCAGCAGCCTGAAGGGGCGATGAAGGTCCACGCTGAATAATACCGCGCGACTGCCTGAACGGCAGATGAACGTTGAGCTCACGGCCCGTTCAGGCGCGGTCGGCGATTCTCGCCTGGTCGTCGAGCATCGACGGCAAGGAGGAACGCCATGCACGCCACGCTCCCGTTGGTCGCGCTTGCCACCGGAGCGGCGCTCCCGTCGCCGCTCCGTGCCGTCCACGAGGCCCTCGTCAGCGGCGCATCGGTTGCCGGCGCGCGGGACGCCCGTGGCCGGGCCCGCCAGCTGAAGGTCGTGCTGCCGGTGCACCTCCGGGAGGACGTCCGGATCGTCGGCGCCCTCGCCGAGCTCTTCGCCACGGCCGCCGCTGAACGTCTCATGAACGCCGGGCTCATGGCCAGTTCAGACACGGAGATCTATCGTCGGCCATCGAGCCAGCCAAGGAGGAACGCGACGCGACCGACCCTGCCCCTCATCGCGCTGGCGGCCGGCGCCGCGCTGTGCACTCCGCTGCTCGCGCAGCCGGCGATCCCGAAGGGGCATCGGGCGGCCGCCGGGAGGCCGCCTCGATCTCGTCGCGGCGCGACCCGCGGACGTTCAGCGTGAAGGGGCGACGACGGAGACACAACCGAAGCGGCAAGGTGCACGACACAAGACAAGGAGGATTTCGTCATGCGCAGAGTTCTGTGGTGCTGGTCCATCGTCGCGATCGGGATCGGGCTGGTGGCCGTTGCCGGGTGCGTCAGAGCAGGCGAGTGGACGTCGCGTTTCCTGATGGAAGGGGACGAGCTGGTCTCCAGCGGGCGCAATCCTTACTTCATCCTCGAACCGGGCTACCAGCTGGTGCTCGAGGGCGGCGGTACTCAGCTGATCATCACCGTCCTCAACGAGACGAAGATCGTCGATGGTGTGGAGACGCGGGTCGTCGAGGAGCGGGAGACCAAGAACGGCCAGCTGATCGAGGTCGCCCGCAACTACTTCGCGATCAGCCGGCGGACCAACGACGTCTTTTACTTCGGAGAAGACGTCGACATGTACAAGGACGGCAAGGTCGTGAATCACGATGGGTCCTGGCTCTCCGGCGTGAACGGCGGCAAGTTCGGGCTCATGATGCCGGGCCGGCCACTCGTCAAGGCGAGCTACTACCAGGAGGTCGTCCCCGAGGTGGCGATGGATCGGGCCACGATCGTGAGCACGACCGAGACCGTCAAGACTCCGGCTGGCGAGTTCACGAACTGTCTGAAGATGGAGGAGACGACTCCGTTGCAGCGGTTGACGGAGTACAAGTACTACGCTCCGGGCATCGGGATGGTGAGCGACGGGACGATGAAGCTCGTGAGGGCCGGGAAAGTCGCGGCCGCGAAGACGGGAGGAGAGCGATGAGCCCCTGGACCGCGTCTCACCGCGCGCTGTTGTGGGTAGGGCTTGCCAGCGGAGTTGCGGCGGTGCTGGCCGCGACGACGGCCGTCACGCAGGCCGCGGCGCAGCAGCAGGCTCGGCCGGACGGCGCGAGCGGCCTGCAGCCGCAGACGTCTCTGGCTCAAGCGGTGCGCGTCGCCGAACAGCAGACCGGTGGCCGCGCGAGGAAGGCCGAGATGGAGCGCAAGAGAGGTACCTACGTTTACGAAGTCAAGACGGTATCCAAGGACAAGTCAGCTAAGGTCGTCGTCGACCCTGCGTCCGGAAACGTCCTGCGAGTGGCCACGCCCGGTGTAATCTCCTCCCTCGGCCACGTCTTCGACAGGAAGGATCAACTGAAGGAGCAAGCCGCGCTGGCCCGCCTCGAAGCGTCGCCAATGACTCTTGTGGGCGCCATCGAGTCGGCGGAAAAGGAAACCGGCGGCAGGGCCGTCGAGGCCGCGCTGGCGAGTCTGTACGGCTCGACGCTGTTCGAGGTGAGTGTGTTGAAGGACCTGACGATTCACAGGGTGGTGATCGATCCAACGACGGCCAAAGTCACGACCCTGTCTTCGCGCGGGAAGCGCAAGGACCACGATGATTAGATGAGCATTGGTAAACGGAATCAGCGACGAACGGCGCCGGGTGATAGCTCGATCTGTCTGCAGTCGGTCAGAGTGAGGCTTGGCGCCGTTCGTCTACGCCGTCGGCTGCGCCCGCGGTCGTCGGCATCGACGTCAGTCGCCCATCGGGTCGATACGGAATTCGAGCACCTCCGACAGCTTGGAGAGATGCTGAGAGAGCGCTGCCGCGTTGCGGCGGTCGCGACTCTTGATCACCATTTCATATTCGAAGAACTTGCCGCCCTCGCTCAGGTGATACGAAAGGTTCGCAATCGAGAACCCGTGGTCACCGATCAGGCGACGCAGCTCGTCTTCGGCGATCACCGCACCCCGCTCGAACATCAGCGAGTGGTGCGCGTAAAACTCGGTAGGAAGGCGCAGCTCGATGAAGCGAAATGCCGCCAGGATCGCGAGCGTGGCGGCCGCGCCGAGGGTGGCGGCAAAATAAAACCCGATTCCGAGGAGGATGCCGATGGCCGCCGTTACCCAGATGGATGCAGCAGTCGTCAGGCCGCGAACAGTCAGCCCCTCCTTGAAGATCACACCAGCACCGAGAAAGCCGATTCCAGTCATGATGCCCTGCGCCATTCGCGTCGGGTCGGTCCGGATGGCATCGAGTGGAACAATGGTCATCCATTGATTCTGGTAGACGGTCACCAGCATCAGCAGGGACGACGCGACGCAGACGAGCGCGTGCGTGCGGAATCCCGCTGGACGTCCGTGGAAGGTGCGCTCGAACCCGATGAATGCGCCGACCACGACAGCGGCGAGCACCCTGACCAGGATCACCAGTTCCTCGGGAGTGACCGCTATGGTGATGTCCTTTCGCGCTCGGCCACGGCACTCTCGGCTCTCAGCGCGTTCCTTTTCGGCGGATTATGGCATGCAACGCGAGGACAACGATGCTCTCGCTGACGGTGACGTGACGTTCGGCTCGCCGTTGACAAATCGCAGCGACAACACTAGACATGACTCGGACAGTGGAGGGATCTCACGTGAGCGGATCGGAAGCCGCACGCTGGCGCATCGTCTGCCTGGTGTCGTTGGGCCTCTTCCTCGGTCTCGGCGTCACCGTCTACGCGGTCGGAACCCTGCCCGGCGATCTGCTCGTCCGTCAATTTCTCCTCGGCAGTGACGGCGGCATGGTGCGCAAGCTCGCGCGCTGGGCCAATTATGGGGGCCGCGTGCAGGTCCTGTTGCCGGCCGCCATCCTGCTGTTCGTGCTGTCGTCGGTGGCGCGGCGTCACTGGCGGGTCTGGTGCGCCGTCTTGATCGGCTCTTCGCTGATCCAGCACGCGTTCAAGTTCATGGTCGGCCGATCCCGCCCGAGCGGGTCTTCCCTCGGGTTTCCCAGTGGCCACACCACCGCGGCGGCAACCTTCGCCGTCGTGCTGATCTATATCGCGAGCCGGGAACGGCTGAGCCGGGGGCAGCGGTGGATCGTCGATACACTTGGGATCTGCTTGATGCTCGCGGTCGGTTGGGCCCGCATCATGCGCCATGCCCACTGGCCATCCGACGTCCTGGGGGGCTTTCTCCTCGGCATTGGCTGCGCGGCGGCCGCCGCCTGGTGGGCGAGCTCGCATCCGCAGGCCGCGCGGGAGAGCCAGAGTCTCGATGACTCCGAGACGCCGCGCCTGGTGATGCCGACTACTTCTCGGTCGTGAACGTCGTCTCCACGTACGTGATGTTGCCCTCGCGAGTGACCGTGCCAACCGCCAGCGTATATTTCTTGCCCGGCACCAGAAAACCATCGGGCACGCCGAAGGACGTCGACGAGGCGGGCAGGAGCGCCGTGAGATTCACGTTCAACTCCTCCTGCTTGATACCGACGGCGTAGGACGCCACACCCTCGACGGGGCTCCAGGCGAGCCTGAGGCCTTTGACGGACACACTGGCTGTCGCCGTTGCCGGCTTGACGAGGGTGGCCGTTGCCGCCAGCCGATGACTGAGCGTCGACTTCCCGGCAAATTTCGCGCCTTTCGTAGTCCGCCCGGAAAACTCGTAGACCCCTTCCGGATAGGCGGCCTTCAGCGCCTTCATGTCGGTGGGCTCGGGCGACTCGAACCGAAACGAGCGGATGCCCAGGGTGGAGGAATCGGGAGCCTTGAAGGCCACGACCGTCCGGCGGTCGGGCGAAAGCACCGTGAGCTCAGCCAGGCCGTCCTCGGCGCCCTTGACCTCGAAGACGACCTCGAAGTCGCCGTCAGTGGCATTCCGCTCGAGATGAACCGTTGCGACCGGAAAGGCAACCGTCGCGGCCGGCTGGGCTTCGGCTCGGCCGGCCAATCCGCTGACGACCAGTATCAGTGCCGATACGACCGTGGCACGTGCGAACACGCTCATTGCACGCCTCCCTGGGGCCCGCTCGTCATCGTGTCGTTCATGGCTGCTGGTCGCGAAAGTATGCCGCACGGCGCCTGTGGACAATCAGAATCCGACCGATGAGGACGTAGGAGTGAGCCGGAGGCCTGTGTAGGACTTCGTCGGGCAGGCCTGAGGGAGCACGGGCGCGACAGGGCGCCGCCAAGCCCGGATGCCGGTCCCCGGTACAATAATAAGGTCGTGACGCTGGACGAGAAGCTCGCCACGCTGCCCGATCGCCCGGGTGTCTACCTTTACCGCGACGCCAAGGGGCAGGCGCTTTACGTGGGCAAGGCCGCCTCGTTGCGCAGCCGGGTCCGCTCCTACTTCCAGGAGGCCCGGCCGCGCGACGCGAAGACCGACGCCCTCGTGCGTCAGATCGCCGATCTCGAGTACGTCGTGACCGACAACGAGCTCGAGGCCCTGATGCTGGAGGCGAATCTCGTCCGCAAGCACCGGCCTCGCTACAACATCATTCTCCGCGACGACAAGCACTATCCCTTCCTCAAGCTCACGACCAACGAGGAGTTCCCGCGACTCGTGGTGGCCCGGCGGGTCCAGAAGGATGGCGCCACGTACTTCGGTCCGTTCTACCCGGCCACCGCCATGCGGCAGACGCTCAGACTGACCCGGCAGCTGTTTCCGCTGCGGACGTGTTCGATCAGGATCGACGGAAAGCTCGAGCGTCCCTGCATCCAGTACTTCATCCACCGGTGCAACGCGCCCTGCACGGGATGGGAGACGCGTGAGGGCTACGCCAAGACGGTGCGTGACGTCCAGCACTTCCTCGAGGGCAAAGACGACGATCTGGCGGCGAGCCTGACGCGGGAGATGGAGCAGGCGGCGCGCGAGGAGAAGTTCGAGCGGGCCGCCGTGCTCCGCGACCAGATCCAGTCGCTCAACCAGGTCCGCGAGCGTCAGAAGATCATCTCCACCGACCAGGTCGATCAGGACGTCATCGGCGTCGTTCGTCAGGGCGCCGACGCCTGTGTCGAGCTCTTCTTCGTGCGCAAGGGCCGCCTGGTCGGGCAGGAGGCGTTCTTCTTCGACCGCACGGCCGGCAGCGGCGACGGCGAGATCCTGTCGGCGTTTCTTCGCCAGTTCTACGGCAAGAACGTCACGCCGGCGCCCGAGATCCTGTTATCGGAAGACGTGCCCGAAAGTGATCTGCTCACGGAATGGCTCTCGGGGTTGGCCGGTCGTCGTGTCGCGCTGGTCGTCCCGCAGCGCGGGACCAAGCGCGACTTCGTGGCCATGGCCGAGTCCAACGCGGCGATCGCGCTGCAGCATCACCTGCTCTCGCGCTCGAACCGCCAGCAGCTGATCCTGGAAGACCTGCAGCGGGCGCTCGAGCTGCCGACGCTGCCCAACCGCATCGAGGGCTACGACATCTCTTCCATCCAGGGATCCGAGCAGGTCGGGTCCATGGTGGTGTGGGAGAACGGTGAGCTGAAGAAGGACGACTACAAGCGTTTCCGCATCAAGACGGTGCCCGCCGCCGACGACTTTGCGTCGCTCGAGGAGATGCTGCGGCGCCGCTTTGCCCGCTCGCTGGAGGAGGGCACCGTGCTGCCCGACCTCGTGCTCATCGACGGCGGCCGCGGGCAGCTCAACGTTGGCCTCAAGGTGCTGCAGGATCTCGGACTCGATTACCTGCCGGTCGTCTCCCTGGCCAAGCAGCGCGAGGAGGTCTATCGCAGCGAGAGTCTGGAGCCGCTGTTGCTCGACCCGACTGCGCCGGCCCTCCACACGCTGCAGAAGATCCGCGACGAGGCGCACCGCTTCGCGATCACGTACCACAAGAAGCTGCGGGCGAAACGGACGATCTCGTCGGTGCTCGACAGCATTCCCGGCGTGGGCGCCACCATCCGCACGAGCCTCTTGAAAACTTTGGGTTCGGCACGACGCGTGCGAGAATCCAGCGTCGCCGAGCTGGCGGCGGTGCCCAAGGTCACCCCGAAGCTCGCGCAGCGTATTTACGCGCACTTTCATCCCGTGCCCGAGGGGGCCGAGATGGTCGGGGAACCCGAGGGTCGGACCGGCAATTGATAGGGTGGAGTACCACCGTGGCCCGAGGGGGAGGTGACGACTCGATGAAGAAGGTGATGGCCCTGCTCGCCGTAGTGATGATGCTCGGCGCTGGCGCTGGTGTCGCGTTCGCGAAGGAGTGTCCGTTGCTCATCAAGCAGCTCAAGGACGCCTCCGCGAAGGAGAAGGACACGAAGAAGAAGGGCGATGCCGACAAGCTGATCGCCAAGGCCCAGAAGGAACACGAAGACGGAAAGCATGCCGACTCGGTGAAGACCGCCGACGACGCTGCCAAGGTCCTCGGGGTGAAGCTGGAGCACAAGCAGTAGATCGCTGCCGGGCTGCCTCCGGTGCGGGGTCAGGTGCGCCGGAGGCGCCTCGAGCGGGCCATGTTTCTTGCCTCTGTCCGCTATGTCTGGTAAAAACCAAGCTGAAACAATGTCGACCGACCGCTATCCCTTCCGCGAGGTCGAGGCCAAGTGGCAGCGGATCTGGGAGGAGCGGAAGCAGTTCCAGGTCACCGAGGATCCTGCCCGCCCGAAGTTCTACTGCCTGGAAATGTTCCCGTACCCTTCGGGCCGCATCCACATGGGCCACGTGCGCGTCTACGCGATCGGCGACCTGCTCGCCCGGTACAAATGGATGCGGGGGTTCAACGTGCTGCATCCGATGGGCTGGGACGCCTTCGGTCTTCCCGCCGAGAACGCCGCCATCGAGCACGGCGTGCACCCGGCGATCTGGACCTACGAGAACATCGACTACATGCGCACGCAGCTCAAGAAGATGGGGATCTCGTACGACTGGAGCCGCGAGGTCACGACGTGTGATCCCTCGTACTACAAGTGGGAGCAGCTCATCTTCATCAAGATGTTCGAGCGCGGGCTGGCCTATCGCCGGCGGTCGACCGTCAACTGGTGCCCATCCTGTCAAACCATTCTCGCCAACGAACAGGTGGAAGACGGCCGGTGCTGGCGCTGTGACAGTGAGGTGACGCCGCGCGAGATTGAAGGCTGGTTCTTCAAGATCACGGCCTACGCGGATGAACTGCTCGCCTGGTGCGACCGGCTGCCCGGCTGGCCCGAGCGCGTCATGACGATGCAGCGAAACTGGATCGGTCGCAGCGAAGGCGCGGAGTTCGACCTTCCGGTGGTCGGCCGGCCCGGCCTCAAGGTCCGCGTCTTCACGACGCGGCCCGATACCGTGTTCGGCATGACGTACGCGGTCCTCGCGCCCGAGCATCCGCTGGTGGATCAGCTGATCGCCGACGAGCGCGAGCGGGCCGCCGTCGCCGCCTTCCGCGCCGACGTGGCGCGCGAGAGCGAGATCGACCGGCTGGCCGCCGATCGCCCCAAGCGGGGGCTGCGGCTGTCGGCGCAGGTCGTCAACCCGTTCAACAACGCGGAGATCCCGCTCTTCATCGCCAACTACGTCCTGATGGGCTACGGTACCGGCGCCATCATGGCGGTTCCCGGCGAGGATCAGCGTGACTGGGAGTTCGCCACGCAGCAGGGTCTGCCGATCATCGAGACGGTGAAGCGTCCGCCCGATTGGACCGGCGAGGCCTACACCGGTGACGGTCTCAAGATCAATTCGGGGTTCCTCGACGGGTTGACGATCACCGAGGCCAAGCGAAAGGCCATCGACTGGCTCGTCGCGCGCGGGCTCGGCGAGGGCAAGATCAACTATCGGCTCAGGGACTGGGGCATCAGCCGGCAACGGTACTGGGGTGCGCCGATTCCCATCCTGTATTGCGACCGATGCGGCATGGTCCCGGAGAAGGAAGAGAACCTTCCCGTCGTTCTGCCGCGCAACGTGCAGCTCAGCGGCAAGGGTGGCTCGCCGCTGGCCGACGTGGCCGGCTTCGTGAACGCCACCTGTCCGCGATGTGGCGGCCGCGCCCGGCGGGAGACGGACACGATGGACACCTTCGTCGAGTCCTCGTGGTACTTCTTCCGCTATTGCTCGCCTTCCTATGACGGCGGGATGTTCGAGCGGGCGGCGGCGGAATATTGGATGCCGGTCGATCAATACATCGGCGGAATCGAACATGCTGTGTTGCACCTGCTCTACGCCCGCTTCTACACCAAGGTGCTGCGCGATCTCGGCCTCACCAAGGCCGACGAGCCGTTCCTCGCGCTCCTTTCGCAAGGCATGGTCATCAAGGACGGCGCCAAGATGTCGAAGTCGAAGGGCAACGTGGTGGATCCGGACGACCTCATCCGGAACTTCGGCGCCGACACGGCGCGCCTCTTCTCCCTCTTCGCGGCGCCGCCCGAGAAGGACCTCGACTGGAACGATCACGGCGTGGACGGCGGCTCCCGGTTCTTGAACCGGGTGTGGCGCTTCGTCGTCGCTCATCTCGAGGAGATCCGCGTCGCTCCCATCGACGGGGGCGTCGCTCCGACCACGGAGGAGGGAAAAGCGTTTCGCCGCGTGATCCACGACACGATCGCGCGCGTGACCGCCGACATCGAGCGCGACTTCCACTTCAACACGGCGGTCAGCGCGATCATGGAGCTCATCAACGCCCTGTACGCCTTCGAGCAGGCGTCGCTCGACGGCATGCCCGGCTCGGAGCGGGGAGCGCTCTTGCGTGAGGGTGTGGAGACGGCGCTGCTCCTCCTCGGACCGTTCTGCCCGCACGTCACGGAAGAACTGTGGGCGCAGCTCGGTCACGGCGAGAGTCTCTTTCGGGGGCGGTGGCCCGAGGTCGATCCGGCCGCGCTCGCCAAGAACGAGGTGACGGTGGTCGTGCAGGTAGACGGGAAGGTGCGCAGCCGTCTCACGGTGGACGTCGACGCCACCGAGGACGACGTGCGACGTCTGGCGCTCGCCGACGAGCGCGTGAAGCCGTGGGTGACGACCAATCAGGTCGCCCGCGTGGTCGTGGTGCCCAACCGTCTCGTCAACATCGTCACCCGCCGATGAGGCGACGGACGGCGCTGGTCGTTCTCGTCGCGACGATGCTGTCCGGGTGCGGATACGGGCTGCGCGGCACCCTGCCCGGGCATCTCCGGACCATCGCCATCCCGACCTTCACCAATCGCACATCGGAGCCGGGCGTCGAGAACTTCCTGACCCGCGCGGTGGTCGAGGCGTTCTCGACCAACGGGCGGCTGCGGGTCGTCGGGCCGGCCGCCGCCGATTCGATCCTCGACGGCGAAGTGACCGGCTACGAGCTGCAGTCGATCGCGTTCGATCCCTCGGCCAACGTTCGTCAGTATCGGCTCATCGTGACGATGAACCTCCGCTACCGTGACATCAAGGAAGAGAAGCTCCTCTTCGACCGGCGGGGATACCAGGAGCGGGCGGACTTCCGCGTCGCGGGCGCCGTGAGCGACACGATCGCCCGCGAGCAGGGCGCGCTCCGTCAGGCCTCCGTAGACATCGCGCGCGCGATCGTGGCCTTCACGCTCGAGCGCTTCTGAGCGGGTGGACTACGCAGCCTTCCTGACCGCGGCCGAGCGCCGGGCCTTGCCGCCGACGGTGCTCGTTCACGGGCCCGACGTGCAACTGCTCGACGACGCCCTCGGCCTGTTGAGCCGGGCCCTGTTCAGCGAGCCGTCGGCGGCGGCCTTCGACCGCGAGGTGTTCGACGGCCGTGAAGTCAGCGTGGAAACGGTGACGAACGCGGCCTTGACGCTGCCGGTGCTGGCGCCGGCCCGGCTGGTGGTCGTCCGTCATGCCCACGCGCTGCCGGCGCGGGACGCGGATACGCTTCGGCGCTGGGTCACCGCGCCGAATCCGACGGGCTGTCTCTTGCTTCTCGCCGACGAGACACTGACGCCCCATCGCGATCGCAAGGCGCCCCATTGGCTCCTCGACGTCGTCCCCGCCGCCGGCGTCGTCGCGCTCTTCGCGCGGCGTGGCCGTCCACTGGAGGAATGGCTGCGCCAGCGCGCTCAGGCCGACGGCCTGGTCGTCAGCGAAGAGGCGGCGCGATTGCTCGTTCAGCACGTCGGCGAGGACAGCGCCACGTTGCTCGGCGAAGTGCGCAAAGCCGCCCTTGCCGGAGGACCGGAGAACCGTGCCGTCGGCGTGAAGGAAGTCAGCGCCGTGGTCGGCGAGCATCGCCTCAGTGGGCTGTTCGATCTGACGCGCGCGGTGGAGCGCCACGAGCTCGGTCTGGCGCTGCGCACGCTCGATCGCCTGCTCGCCACGGAAGATCCCCTCCCGGTGCTCGTCGCGCTCACGCGCGACGTCCGCATGCGGTGGACGGTCCGCGAGTGGCGCGAGCGTGGGCGACCGGCCGCCGAGATCGCGCGGTTGGTCGGACGGCCACCGGCGGTCGTCGATGCCCTCCTCACCTCGGTGGCCGGCGAGTCCAGCGGCGGCCTGACCCGGAAGCTCGAACGGTGTTGGCTGGCTGAACGTCGTTTGAAGTCTGGCGGTGAGCCGGGCGCCGAGCTGGCCGTGCTGGTTGCCGAGCTCTGTCGGGGCGGCGACCGGTGACCGCGGCGCGGCGCAGCGTCGCCGCCGCCGCGATCGTGCTGCTCGCCGTCGTTCCCGCCACCTCGGCGGAGCGCTGCCCCGACTGCCTGCAGGCGGGCGCGGCCACGGTGACCCTGCCGGTGCCGGCGGGCACGCCGCTCGCCGGTTACGGTAGCTGGGCGCGCCGCCTCATCGCTCCCGATGTCTTCGGGCGTTTCCCCCACGCGTTCTGGTTCCGGCCTCATGATGGCGTGCTCGATCCCGTCGTCGCCCGGGCGCTGGTTCTGGAGACCGCCGAGACGCGCGTGGTGTGGATCACCGCCGACCTGATCGCCGTGGACCGCGGCTTCACGATGCGCATCAAGCGCGGGCTCAGCGAGGCCGGCGCTCCCGCCGCCACCCTCGTCGTCGCCGCCTCGCACACGCATTCGGGCCCGGGCGCGTTTCTCGACTCGCGCCTGCTCGCTGCCCTCAGCGTGGACCGAGAAGATGCCGAGGTTCGCGATGCGCTCGTGGGCGCGATCGTGGAGGCCGTGCGACGGGCGGAGGCCGCGAAGTCACCGGCGCACGCCGGCGTCCTGGCGGCACCCGGCCCGGCCTTGACGACCGGACGTCTGGACAGGCCAGTGGATCAAACGCTCGCGATCCTGAAGGTCGTCACGCCCGCGGGGGCCCCGATCGCCGTTCTCTGGAACTACGCGATTCACGGCACGATGCTCGGCCCGGCCAATCTCAAGCTCTCCGGCGATGTCATGGGCATGGCGTCCCACGGCATCGAGCGCGAGCTGCAGGCACCGGCGCTCTTCGTCAACGGGGCGGTCGGGGACGTGAGCCCGGCTCGCCACGGCCTCGCCGAGGTCAAGCCGGCGAGCAGCGAGCTGGCGTCAGCGGTGGTCGCCGCGTGGACGAAGACTCCCACGACGCCCCGAGCACAGCTGCGAGCGCGGACGTTGACGCTGACGATGCCGAAGCCGCGCGTCTCCCTCCGCAACTGCATCGTTGGCTGGCTCCCGGCCGGGTTGACCGTTCCCCTCGGCAGCGCGTTTCCTGACCAGACGGAGCTGGTGGCCGTGGGCGTCGGACGTGCGGCCTGGGTGGCGATTCCCGGCGAGCTCCAGTCCGAGCTCGGCGAATCGGTGAAGCGAGGCGGCGCTCCAGCGTGGGAGCGTGTCTTCGTGGCCGGAGTGGCGAACGACTATCTCGGATATTTCCTCACGCCGAAAGACGCGGTCAAGCCAAGCTACGTCGCGTGCGCGAGCGTGTACGGACCCGGGGCCGGCGAGCGAGTGGCCCGCGCGGCCGTCGGACTGCTCCACCGCCTGGCCGACGGCCAGAACCGCTGAGACTACTTGTGCGCGGCCAGACGGCGGGCGAGCGCGGACTTCTTGCGGGCGGCCGTGTTGCGGTGGATGACACCCTTCGTGACCGCCTTGTCGAGCGCCCGGATGGCGTCGAGAACCGCAGTGCGAGCGTCACCGGCCGTCTCGGCGACGGCGCTGCGCGCCGTCTTGACGGCGGTGCGGACCTTGGAGCGGACGGTACGGTTGCGGAGCCGGCGGTTCTCGCTCTGCCGAATCCGCTTCATGGCCGACTTGGTGTTCGCCAACTGATGACTCCTTCCTGGTCGAGACGTCGGCCTGCATGATGCCGTATCCGTGTCGCGATTTCCAGGACAATGATCCTCGGATGGTCTCGGCGCCATGAGCGTGGAGCGTCAAGTCGTCCGCGCGCTCGGCTCCATCAGCGGGGCGACGCTGCTCTCGCGCATCCTCGGGTTCGTCCGGGACATGGTGGTCGCGCTGGTCTTCGGCGCCGGCCCAGTCACGGACGCGTTCTTCGTGGCGTTCCGCATCCCGAACATGTTGCGCCGTCTGCTCGCCGAAGGCGCGCTCTCCACCGCCGTGGTCCCGGTCTTCAGCGAGTACGTCGAGACACGGTCGCGCGACGAGCTGATCACGATGCTGAGGGCCGTGCTGGGGGCGGCGATCCTCGCGCTCGGCCTCACGACGATCGTCGGCATCGCGGGCGCGCCGTGGATCCTTCGGGTCATCGCGCCCGGGTTCAGCGATGACCCGGTCCAGGCCGACCTGGCCGTGCTCCTGACCCGCGTGATGTTCCCGTATCTCCCACTGGTCGGCCTGGCCGCCCTCGCCATGGGCGTGCTCCAGATCCATGGCCGCTTCTTCGCGGCGTCCATCGGGCCCGCCCTCCTGAACGTCGGAATGATCGCCGGTGTCGTCCTCTTTGCCCGACACCTGCAGCCGCCGATCCTGGCCCTGGCCATCGGCGTCCTCATCGGCGGCGTCGCCCAGCTCGTGGTCCAGATCCCCAGCCTGGTCCGCTGCCAGCTTCTCGTGGGGCCGGCCCACGATCTCTGTCATCCCGCCCTCGGTCGCGTGACTCGCTTGCTGCTGCCGGCGGTCTTCGGTCTCGCCGCCGTCCAGGTCTCCGTCTTCGTGAACACGCTGCTGGCCTCGCTGCTGCCGCCGGGCAGCATCTCTTTCCTCTACTACGCCGACCGGGTCATGGAATTCCCGCTGGGCGTGTTCGGTATCGCCCTCGCGTCGGCCTCGCTGCCGACGATGGCCCGTCAGGCTGCTCAGGGGGATCACCGAGGCCTCGCCGCCACGCTGAACTTCTCGCTGCGGCTCGGCTTCTACGTCGCGGTCCCGGCGACGGTCGGGCTGGTCATGCTGCGAACGCCCATCACCCGGGTCCTCTTCGAGCGCGGACAATTCACCGCGACCGACACGGTGGCGACGGCGCAGGCGCTGCTCTGGTACGCCGTCGGGCTCGCGGGATTTTCCGGCGCCCGCATCGTGGCCCAGGCGTTCTACGCGATCGGCGCTGCCTCCACCGCCGTGAAGCTCGGCATCCTGTCCGTCGCCGTCAACGTGGCCGCCGCGCTGATGCTGATGGCGCCGCTCGCCCACGGCGGCCTTGCCCTGGCGTCGTCGATCGGCGCCTACGCGAATCTGGTGTTTCTCGTGATCATCGCGCGCCGCCGCTTCGGCGCCCTCGGTGTCCGCTCCATCGCCTGGAGCCTCGGGCGCACGGCGACCGCCTCGCTCGCGCTGGCCGCCTGGTGTGCGCTGCTCCTTCGGTTGTGGCCGCCAGCGGCGACGCGCTCAGTCGAGGCCGCCTGGCTGGCCGGAGCCATCGCGGGTGGTGCGCTCGCGTTCTGGCTCGCCAGCGGCGCGTTGGCCGCCTCCGAAAGGAATGCGCTGGCGGCGATGTTGCCGTCGCGCCGCTCGCGCTGATATAATCCGCCGTGCTCACCCCGCTCAGCCCGCGCCAGCAGATCGTGCGGAGCGGATCCGACCCCGTCGAAGATTTCCTCGCCGCCCTCCAGACCGAGCAGGGCGCATCCCGCCACACCCTCGCTGCTTACCGCCGAGACCTTTCGGACTTCGTGGCCTTGCTGCGCCGTCGCCGGCGGTCGTTGACGTCGGCCGGAGCCGAGGATGTCGTCGCGTATCTCGAGCACCTCACGCGGGTGGGCCTGAAGGCGTCGAGCGTGGCGCGCCGGCTGTCCGCCGTCCGCAGCTTCGCCCGCCACCTGGTGCGCGAGGGACATCTGCGGCGGGATCCGACCGAGCACGTCGAGCGTCCGCGTATCGGGCGGCCGCTGCCGAAGACGCTGTCGCCACGGGGCGCCGCCTCGGTGGTGGAAAGCCCCGACGTGACCACGCCTCGTGGCCTCCGCGATCGGGCGCTGCTCGAGCTGCTCTACGCGACGGGCCTGCGGGCGTCCGAGTGCCTCGGCCTCCACCTCGACGACGTCAATCTCACCGCCGGATACGTGATCTGCACCGGCAAGGGGCGCAAGCAGCGGTTGGTGCCGCTGGGCGCCGAGGCGG
The DNA here is from genome assembly GCA_001917585.1 of Candidatus Rokubacteria bacterium 13_1_40CM_68_15. GTDB lineage: Bacteria > Methylomirabilota > Methylomirabilia > Rokubacteriales > CSP1-6 > 40CM-68-15. The sequence goes on along the minus strand of MNEG01000028.1, from coordinate 46,610 downwards.
CGACCTGGCTCTCGCGCTATCTGACCACCGGACGGCCGCGTGACACGCGCCGCCGCGACGGCGGCCGGTTGTTCGTGAATCCGCGCGGTGGGGCACTGTCGCGGCAGGCGCTCTGGATCATCGTGCGCCGCGCCGCCCGCCGGGCAGGCCTGACCCGCCGGGTCTCGCCGCACGTCCTGCGACACTCCTTCGCCAGCCACTTGCTGGAGGGAGGTGCCGACCTCCGCGCGGTGCAGGCGATGCTTGGCCACGCCGACATCGCGACGACGCAAATCTACACGCACCTCCCGTCGGCCACGGTCCGCCGCATGTACGACCAGTTCCATCCCCGAGCCAACCCATGAGCGGCGGACGACCCGCGGCGTCGAGGATCGCGCGAAGAGGGGGGATCGGGGGGAAGCGGAACGGGTCCCCCCGACTTAATGATCAGAGCGGGTCTCGGAACCACGCGCGGACGGCACGGCGCTGATGGCCAAACGCGCGCACGCGTACCCCCAGGTCGATCCCGGCGCGGCGGCTCTGGTCGATGCGCCGGTGGCGAGCGTCCCGCGTCGCGCCCGCGTCGGCGACGCGCTCCGCCTCGCACGCCGGCGGCAAGCGGTGGCAGTCAGCGCAGACGGCCGCGTCTGGATTCTTCGCGACGACCTGGCGCGGGCGGCCCGCGTGGGTCTCGATGAATTGCCGGCGTCCATGCTGGCGCGGCCCGTGCCCGTCGTGGAGAGCCGCGTGAGCGAGATCGCCGTGCGACGCCATCTCGCCGCGGGGGCGCCCGTGGTGATCGTTCGCGATGGCCGGCACGGCGCGCTTGGCGCCGTCGGTGCACCGGCGGCGACGATGACGACGAGCTTGTCGCCGCGATTCCCCGAGCGCCTCGACGCCGTTGCGCGCGACGCGCTGGCCAGGCTCGGTCCGGTCGCCCGCGAACAGAAGGCCGCCGCGTTCCTCGTCGGCGGCGTCGTGCGCGATGCGCTCCGGATGCCGGGGCCGCTCGCCACTCGCGACCTCGACGTCGTCGTGGAAGGGGACGGGCTCGCCGTCGCGCGGGCGCTCGCCGCCGCCGTCGGTGTGGCGACCGGTGGGCTCACCGAACACGCACGATTCCTCACGGCCTCGCTCACGTCGCCGCGGCATGCCCGCGTGGACATCGCCACGGCGCGTTCCGAGCGCTACGAGACACCAGGCGCACTGCCCCGCGTGATGCCGGCCAGCATCGGGGAGGACCTCGGCCGGCGTGACTTCACCATCAACGCGATGGCGGTCGAGCTCGCGTCCGGTGGGTACGGCATCCTCGATCCCTTCGGCGGCCGCGCCGCGCTCGCGCAGCGGCGTATCACCGTGCTGCATCCGCTCTCGTTCGTCGAGGATCCAACCCGTCTCTTCCGAGCGGCGCGTTACGCAGCCCGTCTCGGCTTCATACTGGACGCCTGGACGACTCGCGCCGTCGGCCTCGCGCTGCGGCTGGCGCCGTACGCGGCGGTGAGCGGGCAGCGCCTGGCCGCCGAGCTTGCCCTGATCGTCGCCGATCAGCGGCCGGACGTGGCCTTTCGACAGCTCGGCACCGCCGGCGTGTTCCGGCTGCTCGCCGCTGACTATCGCTTCACGAAGGCAATCGCCGACCGCGCGCGGCGCCTGCCCGCGGCACTCGCGTGGTCTCACGCCCACGGCGTGACACCGTCGGCGATCGAGGTGGCGGCGGTCGTGGGGTTGAGCGGTCAGCCGTCGACGGTCACCCGGGCGGCGCTCGACCGTCTCGCGATCACGGGCGAGCCGCGAGCCCGCATCGAGCGTGCGCTCGCTCGGCCGGTGACGCCGGCTCCTCACGGGGCGCGGCCCAGTGATCGCGCGCGGCCCCTCTGGGGACTCAGCGACCTCGAGATCCTGGCGACGTGGCTCGCGGGTGGGGTGGCGCGCGGGGACGTCGAGTGGTTCGTCCCGACCGCGCGGACGGCCCGGCCGGCGCTCGGCGGCGATGACATCGTCGCTGTCGGCGTTGCGCCCGGACCGCGCGTGGCCGAGGCGTTGCGCGCCCTCCGTGACGCGCGTCTCGATGGGCGGGTGGCGAACCGCGACAGTGAGATGGAATTCGTGCAAGACTTCTTGAGCCGGAAGGAGGGATGACGTGGGTCCAAAGTTCATCTTCGTGACCGGCGGCGTGGTCTCCTCCCTGGGCAAGGGTTTGGCGTCAGCGTCGATGGGCTCGCTCCTCGAAGCGCGCGGCTACCGCGTCACGCTCCAGAAAATGGACCCGTACATCAACGTCGATGCCGGGACGATGAGCCCCTATCAGCACGGCGAGGTCTTCGTGACCGACGACGGTGGCGAGACCGATCTCGACCTCGGTCACTACGAGCGGTTCACGTCGGTGCGGGTGACGCGGAACCACAACGTGACCACCGGCAAGGTCTACTTCTCGGTGATCCAGAAGGAGCGGCGCGGCGACTACCTGGGGCGGACGGTGCAGGTGATCCCGCACATCACGGACGAGATCAAGGCCGCCATCCACCGCGTCTCGGGCGACGTGGACGTCGTCATCGTGGAGGTGGGTGGGACCGTCGGCGACATCGAGAGCCTGCCGTTCCTGGAGGCCATCCGCCAGTTCAAGAAGGACGTCGGCAAGGACAACGTCATCTACGTTCACCTCACGCTGGTGCCCTTCATGCAGGCGGCCCAGGAGTTGAAGACGAAGGCGACCCAGCATTCCGTCAAGGAGCTACGCGCCATCGGCATCCAGCCCGATATTCTTCTGTGCCGGACCGATCGCTACCTGCCGCCCGGCATCAAGTCGAAGATCGCTCTGTTCTGCGACGTGGAGGAGGAGGCCGTCATCACGGCCAAGGACGTCGAGACGGTGTACGAGGTGCCGCTGGTCTTCCATCGCCAGGGTCTCGACGACATCATCGTCAAGCTGCTCGGGCTGGAGCCCCGGCCCACGGATCTCACGCGATGGGAAGACGTCGTCAAGCGCGTGACGTCACCGCGTCACGAGACACGAATTGCCGTGGTGGGGAAGTACATCGAGCTGAAGGACTCCTACAAGAGCTTGATCGAGGCGCTCATCCACGGCGGCATCGCCAACGACTCGCGCGTCGACGTGTCCTGGGTGGACGCCGAGCACATCGAGCGTGATGGCCCAGCCGCCCACTTCGCCGACGTCCACGGGATCCTGGTGCCGGGCGGATTCGGTGACCGCGGTATCGAGGGCAAGATCACGGCCGTCCGCTACGCCCGCGAGCGCGGTGTACCCTACTTCGGCATCTGTCTGGGCATGCAGTGCGCGGTCATCGAGTACGCCCGGCACGTCTGCGGGCTCGGCGGCGCCAACTCCACCGAATTCGATCCGGCGACCCCGCATCCGGTCATCGACCTGCTCCCCGAGCAGCGCGGCGTCGCCGACAAGGGTGGCACCATGCGCCTCGGCCTCTATCCGGTGGTGCTCGCCGAGGGCAGCTCGGCGGCCCGGATCTACGGACAGTCGATCATCCACGAGCGCCACCGCCATCGCTACGAGGTCAACAACGATTACCTGAAGGAGCTCGAGAAGAACGGCTTGCGCTTCTCGGGCATCTGGGCCGAGAAGGAGCTGGTCGAGATCATCGAGGTCGCGGATCACCCGTACTTCGTGGCCGGACAGTTCCACCCCGAGTTCCGGTCGCGGCCGTGGGATCCACACCCGCTCTTCGCCGCGTTCGTGCGGGCGGCGCTGAAGCACCGCAGCGCGTGAACGTGCCGACGCACGAGGTGCGTGTCGGCTCGATCACGATCGGCGGCGGCCAGCCGCTGGTGCTGATCGGCGGCCCCTGCGCGATCGAGAACGAGAAGCACGCCCTGATGACGGCCGAGCGCCTGGCCGCCATCGCCACCGACCACGGCGTGCCGTTCATCTACAAGTCGTCGTACGACAAGGCCAACCGGTCGTCGATCGGCGGCTATCGCGGTCCCGGGCTCGAGGAGGGGCTGCGTATTCTCCGCCGGGTTCGCGACGCGGTCGGCGTGCCTGTCCTGTCCGACGTGCACCAGGTCGAGGAAGTCGGCCCGGCCGCCGAGGTCCTCGACGTGCTCCAGATTCCGGCGTTTCTCTGTCGCCAGACCGATCTGGTCGTGGCGGCGGCGCGCACCGGCAAGCCCGTCAACGTGAAGAAGGGTCAGTTCCTGGCGCCCGGTGACATGAAGAACGTCGTGGACAAAGTGCTCAGCACGGGCAATCGCGGTGTCCTGCTGACCGAGCGCGGCACCAGCTTCGGTTACCACAACCTCGTGGTCGACATGCGCGGGCTGCTCCAGATGCGCGCGTTCGGGTATCCGGTGGTGTTCGATGCCACCCACTCGGTCCAATTGCCTGGGGCGGGTGGCGACCGCTCGGGCGGCGAGCGGCAGTACGTGCCGGCGCTCGCCCGGGCCGCCGTCGCCGTTGGCGTCGACGCGCTGTTCATGGAGATGCACGAGGATCCGGACCGCACGCTCGACGACGGGCGCCCACTCTCCGATGGTCCCAACATGTTGAGGATCGACGAGTTGCCGCGCCTGCTCCGCGAGCTCCGGGCCATCACGACGGCAGTCCGCGGATGACCGACGCCCGCCGGCTCGCCGAACGCGTCCTGCGCCTGGAGGCGGAAGCGATCCTGGCCCTCATCGCCAAGCTCGACGATCGCCTCGATCAGGCCGTCGCGCTGCTGCACGGTTGCTCGGGCCGCGTCATCGTGACCGGGATGGGGAAATCCGGCATCATCGGGCGAAAGATCGCCGCCACTCTCGCCTCGACCGGGACGCCTGCTTATTTCCTGCACCCGGCCGAAGGCGTCCACGGCGACCTCGGAATGGTCGCGCGCGGGGACGTCGTGCTCGCGTTGTCGAACTCGGGCGAGACCGACGAGGTGCTGGCCATCGTGCCGCCGCTCAAGCGGCTCGGCGTGCCGATCGTGCTCCTGACCGGCAATCCCCAGTCCACACTGGCCCGCCAGTGCGAGGTCGTGCTCGATGCCAGCGTGTCCGAGGAGGCGTGCCCGATGAACCTGGCGCCGACGTCCAGCACGGCGGCGGCGCTCGCGCTCGGCGACGCGCTGGCCATGGTGCTGCTCGAGCGGCGCGGACTGAGGCCGGAAGACTTCGCCGCCCTCCATCCTCGCGGCACGCTGGGGTGGCGAGCCCTCGTTCGCGTGGCCGATCTCATGCACACTGGCGACGCCGTGCCGATCGTGCGCGAGGACGTCCGCATGAAGGACGTCTTCGTCGAGATGACGAGCAAGCGCCTGGGCATGACCACCGTGGTGGACCGGACCGGCTGCCTCGTCGGCGTCATCACGGACGGTGATCTGCGCCGCCTCTATCTCGCTGGTGAGCCGATCGCGGAATTGGCGGCCGGACGCGTCGCCACCCGCGGGGCCAAACGCATCGACGCCGCCGACCTCGCCGCGAAAGCCCTCGAGGTGATGGAGACGTTCGCCATCACGAGCCTGGGGATCGTGGACGGCGATCAACGCCCCGTCGGCGTGATTCATCTGCACGATATCCTGCGCGCAAAAATCGACATTTAGCTCCCAGTTCAAAATCTGCTTGTCCTCAGTCGCAAAGCGTGTGATAGGCTGGTACCGAATTTGCACGCATTTGCGATGCAACGTCTAGCGAGTCGCATCCTGATCGTCGTCGCCGCATTCGTGCTCGTCGTGGCGGTGGTGCTCGTCACGAAGAGCCGGAACGTGCGGACGGAGGCTGGTGGGCCCGCGCCCACAGCGGCGGATCTCAGCATCAAGGAAGTGGAACTTCAGGAGGAGTCCGCGGGGGGTGGCCACTGGCGGCTCCTCGCCGATCAAGCTCAGGTGTTCGATCAGGAGGGGCGGACCGCGCTTCGCAAGGTGACCGTGTACGTCAAGGACAAGGAAAAGAACTGGACGATTGTGGGCGACGAGGGGGACCTCTTCAAGGAGAGCAAGAACCTCGAAGTGCGGCGCAACGTCGTGCTGACATCCGACGACGGCCTGCGCCTGGAGACAACGGTCCTGCGCTGGCTGGGGTCGGAGCGTCGGCTGTGGACAGACGCTCCCGTGAAAATCATCCGGGAGAACGCGGTCATCCACGGCACAGCGCTCGACGTCAACATGGACGGCGAGGCCACCACGGTAAAGGGCCGGGTCAACGCGACGTTCGCGCGCGGGACGGGGAAGTGAGGGCTCGCCTGGTTCCGGCGGCCGTGATGCTCGTTCCACTACTCGCAGCCGGGTTCGCCGCCGCCCAGGCGCCCACGGCACCCGCCGCTCCCGGTGGCAAGCCCGAGACCCGGAAATCCGAGGACCGCGGCCAGCCGCTGACGATCGATGCCGACCGGATGGAGCGCTACGGCAAGGAAAGCCTGGTGATCTTCACCGGCAACGTCGTCGCCCGCCAGAACGGTTCGGTGCAATACGCCGACCGCATGGAGGTCTATCTCGACGAGAAGGGTGACAAGGTCCTGCGCACCGTGTCCACCGGCGCCGTGCGGATCACAACCAAGGACTGCAAGATGGGGACGGCCCGCCGCGTCGAATATTTTGACCTCGAGCAGCGGATGGTGCTGATCGGCAATGCGCGTGTCTGGCAAGAAGATAACGTGGTTACCGGCGAGACCATCACGATCTTCCTGAGCCAGGATCGCAGCGTCGTCCAGGGGGGCAAGCAGGAGCGCGTGAAGGCCGTCTTCTACCAGAAGCCTGAGAGCTCGAGCGGCGGCACCACGACGTCGCCAGCGGCGGCCGTGTATCCGGCTGACAAAGCTCCGGCCAAGACCGGGACGCCCTGCAGCTAAGCGATGGAAGGCCTGGTCGCGCTCGATCTGATGAAGTGGTTCAAGCACCGCAAGGTCGTGGACAAGGTCTCCCTCGACATCCAGCGCGGCGAGGTGGTCGGGCTGCTCGGGCCGAACGGCGCCGGCAAGACGACGTCTTTCTACATGATGGTCGGGCTGTTGCCGAGCGACGGAGGCCGGATCTTCCTGGAAGGCCAGGAGATCACCGCGTTACCGATGTACCAGCGGTGCCGATTGGGCGTAGGCTATCTTCCACAGGAGTCGTCGGTGTTCCGGAAGCTCACGGTGGAGGAAAACCTGCTGGCCATTCTCGAGACACTCGATCTGTCGGCATCGGAGCGCCGCGAGCGCGCGGCCGAGCTGTTGGCCGAGCTCGGCCTGACGCCTCTGGCGCCGTATCCGGCCTACACACTGTCGGGCGGCGAGCGGCGCCGGCTCGAGATCACGCGCGCGCTGGTCACGTCGCCCCAGTACCTCCTGCTCGACGAGCCATTCACGGGGATCGATCCGATTGCGATCGGCGACATCCAGGAAATCGTCGGTCGCTTGCGCGAGAAGGGCATCGGGATCCTCATCACCGACCACAACGTCCGCGAGACGCTGCGGATCACGGACCGGGCCTACATCATGTACGACGGTAAGATCCTGGTTGCAGGCACTGCCAGTGAGATCGCAGCGAATCCTATAGCCCGGGAGATCTACCTGGGAGAGAAGTTCTCTCTCTAGGCCGGGCGCGAGACTGAACGATGGCTATGGAAGCGCGACTTTCTCTACGACAGAGCCAGCGGGTCGTCATGACCCCGCTGCTGCAGCAGGCGATCCAGCTGCTGCAGCTGTCCACGCTCGAGCTCCAGGAAGTGGTCCAGAAGGAGCTGCTCGAGAACCCGCTGCTGGAAGAGGTGCCGACCGAGACGCCGGAGACGCCCGAGGCACCCGCGCCCGGCGAGACCCCGGCGCCGACGGCGCCCACCACCGCGGAAACGCAGCCGCTGGAGCCTCCCCCGGTGGACCGCGAGCGGGGCACCGACGACCTGCCGTTCGATCTCACCGCGGTCATGTTCGACGACCACGAAGAGCGCTCGCTGGTGGCCCAGGAGGACCGCGACGAGCTGCCCTTCGAGAACATGGTGCGGTCGCAGTCCTCGCTCACCGACCACCTCGACGAGCAACTTCGCTTCGCTGTCGAGGACCCGGCGGTCCGCCGCATCGGTAACGAGATCATCGGCAACCTGGACGAGGACGGCTATCTGCGGGCCGAGGTGAGCGAGATCGCCGCGCGCTGCCAGACCACCGTGGAGGACGTCGAGAAGGTCCTGGCCCTCGTGCAGGCCTTCGATCCGCCCGGCGTGGCCGCCCGCTCCATCCAGGAGTGCCTGCTCATCCAGCTCAAGAGCGATCCCAACCCCGACCCCGTCTCGGTGGAGATCGTCGAGCAGTACTTCGACGACCTGACCAAGCGCCGCTATCCGGACATCGCCCGCGCGCTCAAGCTCTCCCTCGATCGCGTCATGGAGTCGGTCGAGGAGATCATGAGCCTCGAGCCCAAGCCGGGCCGCCGCTTCGGCGGCAGCGACTCGCGCTACATCGTGCCCGACGTCGTCGTACACAAAATGGGCAACGAGTACGTGGTCGTGCTGAACGAGGACGGCATTCCGCGGCTCCGCGTGAATTCGCTCTACCGCTCGCTCTTGCGCAACTCGGGCGACGAGGCTCGCGCGTACGTCGAGCAGAAGCTTCGCTCGGCCGTCTGGCTGATCAAGAGCGTGGACCAGCGCCAGCGCACCCTGCGCAAGGTGACCCAATCGATCGTGAAGTTCCAGCGCGAGTTCCTCGACAAGGGCCTGCCGTACCTGCGGCCGCTCTCCCTTCGCGACGTGGGCGAAGACATCGGCATGCACGAATCGACCATCAGCCGCGTGACGACCAACAAGTACGTGGAAACCCCGCAGGGCCTGTTCGAGCTGAAGTACTTCTTCCACAGCGGCATCGCCTCGGGCACCGGCGAGATGGTGTCGTCCGTCTCGGTGAAGAAGATGATCCAGGACCTCCTGGCCAACGAAGACCCGTCCAAGCCGCTGAGCGACCAGGAGGTCGCGCAGATCCTCAAGGGCCGCGGCCTCGTCATCGCCCGGCGGACGGTCGCCAAGTACCGCGAGGAGCTCGGCATCCTGCCGTCTCATCAGCGGCGGCTCGCTCCCAAGCGCCGCTGACCCAGGGCCCGATGGCCGACAGCATCGCCTTCGTCGTCATCACCGGCATGAGCGGGGCGGGCAAGAGCTTCGCCATCAAGTGCCTCGAGGACATCGGCTTCTTCTGCGTCGACAACCTGCCCACGACGCTCATTCCGACGTTTGCCGACCTCATCGCGCGTGCCGGCCAGAAGTTCAGCCGCGTCGCGCTCGGTGTCGACGTGCGGGAGGGCGAATACCTGCCGCACCTGCTCGACGCGATCGGCGAGCTCCGCGCGCGCGGGCACAAGGTGGAGATCCTGTTCCTGGAGGCCAGTGACGAGGCGCTGGTGCGGCGCTATCACGAGACGCGGCGGCGCCATCCCCTGGGTGGCGAAGGCCACGTTCACGACGCGATCCGGGCCGAGCGCAAGGCGCTCGCCCACATGCGGGAGGTCGCCGACCGCATCGTGGATACCTCGTCGCTCACCGTACACCAGTTCAAGGAGCTGCTCGGCGACCTTCACGGCACGCCCCGCACGAGGCCGGGCCTGGCCGCCTCGCTGGTATCGTTCGGCTTCCGGCACGGCATTCCCATCGACGCCGATCTCGTCTTCGACGTGCGGTTCCTGCCGAATCCGCACTTCGTGGAGGGGCTCCGGCCGCTCGACGGCCGTGACCCGCGCGTTCGTGAGTTCATCCTCTCGCACGACCTCAGCCGCGACCTGCTCAAGCGGCTGCAGGATCTTCTCCGCTTCCTGCTCCCGGCGTACCAGCGGGAAGGCAAGGCGTACCTGACCGTGGCCATCGGGTGCACGGGCGGCCGCCATCGGTCGGTGGCCTTCGTCGAGGAGCTGCGCGGCTTCATGGAGTCTCAGGGATTCACGCCCACCGTGGTCCACCGCGACCTCGACCGCGAGTAGTCGAGCCGGGGAGGTAGTCGCCCGTGAGTGACGACGTCCTCGCGCTCTGCTTCGGTGTCCACAACCACCAGCCCGTCGGGAATTTCGACCACGTCATCGCCGAGGCGACCGAGCGCGCGTACGCGCCCTTGCTCGACCGTCTCGTCGCGCGCCCCGAGGTTCGGCTGACCGCTCACTTCACCGGCAACCTGCTCGAATGGCTGCGCGAACGGGCCAAGCCCACGTTCGACCGGCTCGCCACCGTGGTGGCGCGCGGTCAAGTGGAGCTGCTGACCGGCGGCTTCTACGAGCCGATCCTGGCCGTCCTCCCCGACGCCGACAAGCGCGGTCAGATCGCGCGACTCACGGAATTCATCCGGACGCACTTCGGCGTGCGTCCGCGCGGGATGTGGCTGGCCGAGCGCGTCTGGGAGCCTCACCTTCCCGGGCCGCTCAGCGCGGTCGGCGTGGAGTACGTCCTGGTCGATGACCGGCACTTCGCGCTGGCTGGCCTCGATCCCGAAGCCATCGGGGGTTACTACCTGACCGAAGATCAGGGCCGCAGGCTGCGCGTCTTCCCGATCAGCCAGCGCTTGCGTTACTTGATTCCGTTCGCCGACGTCGAGGCGAGCCTGGACTATCTGGCCGCCCGGCGCGGCGCCGTCCCCGTGCTCACGGTCGTCGACGACGGCGAGAAATTCGGCGTGTGGCCGGGAACGTACGCTCACGTCTACGAGCACGGTTGGCTCGATCGCTTCTTCGACCGCTTGCTGGCGACGTCGTGGCTCTCGCTGACGACGTTCTCCGACGTCGTCGACCGCGTTCCCGCGACCGACCGCGTCTACCTGCCCACGGCGTCGTATCGCGAGATGGGTGAGTGGGCGCTGATGGCGCCCGCCGGGCGTGAGCTGCTCAACGCCAAGCGCGATCTCGCCCCGCTGGCCGACGGTGAGCGGTTGCAAGGCCTGCTCCGTGGCGGCTTCTGGCGTGCGTTTCTGATGAAGTATCCGGAGGTCGCCGACACGTACTGGAAGATGCTTCGCCTCTCTCAAGCGCTCGACGCCGCCGAAGCCGATCGGCCCGGCGAGCCGCGGCTCGCCGCCGCACGGCTCGACCTCTGGCGTGGACAGGCCAACGATGCCTACTGGCACGGCGTATTCGGTGGCTGCTACCTGCCGCACCTCCGCCGCGCGATCAAGCAAGCCTTGCTCGAGGCCGAACGTGGCGTCGACGCGGTTCTCCAGCCGGCGCTGCCGGTGTGGACCAGCGGCGATCTCAACGGCGACGGACGCGAGGAGATCGAAGTGCGGACGCCTGACCTCACGGTGATGGTCTGTCCTGAAGCAGGCGGGAGCCTCACCGAGCTCGCCGCGACGAAGCGTGGACTCGATCTCGCGGATGTGCTCGCCCGGCGGCCCGAGGCCTACCATGACGACGTGCGCCGACGCCTCACGGAAGACGAGGACGCTCGCGCGCACACGATCCACGACGCGCCCGGGCACAAGGAATCAGGCCTCGAGGCGTTCCTCCAGTACGACGACCTGCGCCGCGCCTCGCTGCTGGACGGCCTCTGGGACGACGACGACCAGGCGCTCGATCCCGTGGCGCCGTGGTCTCAGGCGCGGTTCGTCCTCGGTCGCCTTCCCATGGCGGCGACGGTCAACCGCGTCCGGGGAGCCGTGACGATCGACCTCGTGCATGGGGCCGAGTCGCCGCTTCGGGTGGAGAAACGCCTGACCATCGAGGGAGGAAGCGTGGAAGCACGCTACCGGCTCATTCCCCGTGGCGGTGTCGCTCCCGGACGCTGGGGCGTGCAGTGGAACCTCGCCGTCACCGCGGGCGAGGGGCCGGGCCGCTATCTCGACACCCCCGGGCGCCCTGTGCCGCGCAGTATCGGCCGGGAGACGCAACTGACGCGTCTCGCGCTGATCGACGAATGGATCGGAATCGAGGCCGAGCTCACCTGGAGCCCGGGCGCCGAGATCGCCTGGGGCCCGGTCGAGACCGTTTCGGTCTCGGAGGCGGGCTTCGAACGGATCTATCAGGGGACCGCTTTTCTGCTGGTCTGGCGGCTCGGGGACGTATCCTCGGATGGATGGGAATTCACGACGCAACTCACGACACGCGCGCGCTGATGCTCGACGACGTCGCCACGTACGAACGAGCCGACGTGCATCGAGTCCGAGACGTCCTGGCAAAGTTTCCTGCCCAGTGCCGCGCGGCGGTCGAGCTCCGCCCGGCGCTTGCCCCGGCGACGCCGCGACCGCGCCTCATCGTCGTGGCCGGCATGGGCGGCTCCGCGGCGAGCGGCGACCTGCTGGCCGGCTGCGCGGCCGAGCGCCTCGACGTGCCCGTCCTCGTCCATCGCGGCTACGGTCTGCCGATGCTGGCCGGCGACCGCGACCTCGTCATCGCGTCCTCGTACTCGGGCGACACCGCCGAGTCGTTGTCGGCGGCCGAAGCCGCGCTGAGCCGCGGCTGCTCACTGGTCGCCGTCACGTCGGGCGGGCGGCTGGCCGCACTGGCGCGCGAGCGTGGAGTCCCCCGAGTCACACTGCCGGCCGGGCTGATGCCACGCATGGCGCTCGGTTACCTGTTCTTCCCGCTGATCGGAATCCTCAAATCCGCCGACGTCCACGTCGTGAAGGGCGGGGAAATCGAGGAGACGTTCGGTGTCATCGACGCGTTGGCCGCCGAGCTCGGTCCGGCCAGGCCGACGGCGACGAACGAAGCGAAGCGTCTGGCCCAGGCCATCGGCGATCACCTGCCGGTGGTCTACGGCGGACCGCTCACGGGTACGACCGCCTACCGGTGGAAGACGGACTTCGAGGAGAACTCCAAGACGTTCGCCGCCGCCGGTGTCCTGCCCGAGATGAATCACAACGAGATCGAAGCGTGGAGCGGGCCCCTCGCTCGCGAGCTCTACCTGGTCTTGCTCCGCGATCGCGAAGAGGGCCCGGAGATCACCCGACGCTTCGGGCTGCTGCGCGAGCTCATCGCGCCGGGCGCCGCCGGCGTCGCCGAAGCGTCGACTCGGGGCGGCAGCTATCTGGCCCGCCTGCTGTCACTCGCCTATCTCGGTCAGTGGACGAGCTACTACCTCGCCATCCTTCGCGGTGTCGATCCGTGGTCGGTCCCGGTGCTCGACGCGCTCAAGGGACGGATGCGCTCCGACGGCTGAGCGTGCTAGAGTGGGGCCAACTTTTTCCGGGAGGGAAAAGCATGGCGCGGGATGAATATCTCTTCACGTCGGAGTCGGTGACCGAAGGTCACCCCGACAAGATCGCGGACCAGATCTCCGACGCGGTCCTGGATGCCATCATCGGCCAGGATCCGATCGGGCGCGTGGCGTGTGAGACGCTGCTGACCACCGGTCTCGTCGTCGTGGCCGGCGAGATCACCACCTCGTGCTACGTCGATATTCCTCGCGTGGCCCGCGAGACGATCCGCCAGGTCGGTTACACCCGCGCCAAGTACGGCTTCGATTACGAGACGTGCGGCGTGATCACGGCCATCGACGAGCAGTCCGGCGACATCGCCATGGGCGTGGACAACCTCGGCGCCGGCGACCAGGGCCTGATGTTCGGCTATGCGTGCACGGAGACGCCCGAGCTGATGCCCCTGCCGATCATCCTCGCGCACAAACTCGTGATGCGGCTCAGTGAGCTCCGGAAGACGGGCGGCGTGGATTACCTGCGGCCGGACGGGAAGTCGCAGGTCACGGTCCGCTACGTGGACGGCAAGCCGCGGGCGGTCGAGACGGTGGTGATCTCCACCCAGCACGGTCCCGACGTCGCGAACGAGCGCCTCCGCGAGGACATCATCGAACGCGTCATCGTGCCCACGATTCCGGCCGAGCTGCTCGATCGCCAGAAATGTGTCTTCCACGTGAACCCGACCGGCCGCTTCGTCACCGGCGGGCCGATGGGGGATACCGGGCTCACCGGGCGCAAGATCATCGTCGACACCTACGGCGGCTCCTGCCCGCACGGCGGCGGCGCCTTCTCGGGCAAGGATCCGACGAAGGTCGACCGCTCGGCGTGCTATATGGCGCGGCACGTGGCCAAGAACGTGGTGGCGGCCGGACTCGCCGAGCGCGCCATGGTTCAGGTGGCCTACGCCATCGGTGTGGCCGACCCGGTCTCGATCATGGTCGAGGCGTTCGGGACGGGGAAGGTGCCCAACGCGCGGCTCGAGCAGATGATTCGGCGCCATTTCGACTTCACCCCCGCCGGCATCATCAAGTACCTGAACCTCCGCCGGCCCATCTACAAGAAGACGGCGGCCTACGGTCATTTCGGTCGCACCGAGCCGGAATTCACCTGGGAGCAGACGAACCGCGTCAAGGACCTGCGCGACGACGCCAGAATTTGACTGGGGAGGGGGCTTCGATCGCCCCCTCCGAAACCTCCCCCACGAGTCGCGCGGGCAACGTCCGCGCTCGAAGCGCGCTGTAGCACGAAAGGACAGTCACCCCAATGGCTGAGCACGACGTCAAGGACCTGGGGCAGGCCGCCGCCGGGCGGCTCCGGATCGAGTGGGCGGAACAGTCGATGCCGGTCCTGCGCCAGGTGCGCGAGCGCTTCGCCAAGGAGCAGCCGCTCAAGGGCATTCGCCTCGGCGCCTGCCTGCACGTGACGACGGAGACGGCGGTGCTGATGCTCACACTGAAGGCGGGCGGCGCGCAGGTCGTGCTCTGCGCGTCGAATCCGCTCTCTACGCAGGACGACACGGCGGCCGCGCTGGTGAAGGAGTACGGCATCCCCGTCTTCGCTCACAAGGGCGAGGACAACACGCGCTATTACCGGCATCTGGAAGCCGTGCTCTCGACCCGGCCTCAGGTCACGATGGACGACGGCGCCGACCTCATCACGCAGCTCCACCGCGATCGGCGCGAGTTGCTGCCCGACGTCATCGGCGGTACCGAAGAGACGACCACCGGGGTCGTCCGCCTTCGGGCCATGGAGAAGGAGGGCGTGCTCGCCTTCCCGGTGATCGCCGTCAACGACGCCGACACCAAGCACCTCTTCGACAATCGCTACGGAACGGGCCAGTCCACCATCGACGGAGTCTTGCGTGCGACCAACATCCTGCTCGCCGGCAAGACCGTCGTCGTGGCCGGCTACGGGATGTGCGGTCGTGGGGTGGCGGCGCGCGCGAACGGGATGGGCGCCCACGTCGTGGTCACCGAGGTTGAACCCATGCGAGCGCTGGAAGCGGTCATGGATGGGTTCCCCGTCATGCCCATGGCGAAGGCGGCCGAGGTCGGCGACGTGTTCGTGACCGTGACCGGCAACACCTCGGTGATCCGAAGCGAGCACTTCGCCCGGATGAAGGACGGCGCGATCCTGGCCAACTCCGGCCACTTCAACGTCGAAATCGATCTGGACGCGCTGGCCAAGACGGCGACGGCGCGGCGCCAGGTGCGTCCGTTCGTCGAGGAATTCACGATGCCGGGGAATCGCCGCGTCTACGTCCTGGGTGAGGGAAGGCTGATCAACCTCGCGTCCGCCGAGGGACACCCGGCTGCCGTAATGGACATGAGCTTCGCCAACCAGGCGCTGGGCGCCGAGTTCATGGTGAAGCGCGGGCGGAGCCTGGAGCGAAAGGTCTACGTCGTGCCGATCGACATCGACCGTGAGATCGCGCGTCTGAAGCTCGCGTCGATGGGCGTCGCCATCGACACGCTCTCCGCCGAGCAGGAATCGTACCTCGCGTCGTGGAGGCACGGAACCTAATCCCGCCGCGGATGCAACGTTCGCACGCCATCCTGTTCCTGGTCCTGGGCCTCGTGGTCCTGGGCCTCGTGGGCGAGATCGTTCCGCTCTACACCGACTGGCTGTGGTTCCAGGAGGTCGGCTACACCGAGGTCTTCCTCACCACCCTCAAGCTGCGGGGCTCGCTCTTCACCGCGGTCGCCGTGGTCGTCCTGACCTTCCTCTACGGCAACCTGACGTTCGCGGCCCGGCGTGCCCGCCCGGACGTCCTGTGGGAGCTGGAGGATCAGCTGGGCTTGCCGGGGCGCGTCGTCATCGAGCCCATCATCCGGCGCTTCCTTCCCATCGTCCTGGCGTTCATCGCGTTCGCCTCCGGGCTGCGAGCGAGTGCACGCTGGGAAACCCTGCTCCAGTACCTCAGCGCAGTGCCGTTCGGCACCACCGATCCACTCTTCGGCCGCGACCTCGGCTTCTTCGTCTTCACGCTGCCGTTCTGGCGGATGGTCGTGGGGTGGGCGACGGTCCTCGTCATCGGGACGCTCGTGCTGACCGTCGTCATCTACGTGCTCCAGCGCAGCCTCGTGCTCACGGCCCGCGGGCCACGCCTGGCCGCAGGTGCGCGCAGCCATCTCCTCCTGCTCGGCTGCGTCTTCCTGTCTCTCGCCGCGATCGGTTTCTGGCTCGACCGCTTCGAGCTGCTCTACTCGCCTCGCGGGGTGGTCTTCGGCGCGTCGTACACCGACATCCACGCCTCCCTGCCGGTCCTGAACGCGCTGACGGTCCTGTCCGCGCTCTGTGCCGTGGCCTGTCTCGTGCAGATCACACGCGGTGGTCTGCGGCTCATCGCCGCCGGGCTGCTCGTGCTCGTCGGCGTGTGGATCCTCGGCCTGGGCATCTACCCCGCGCTCCTCCAGCGCTTTCGTGTCACTCCCAATGAGCTGGCGGCCGAGCGTCCGTTCATCCAGCACAACATCCGCATGACGCGTCAGGCCTACGGGCTCGACCGGGTCGAGGAGAAGGAGTTTCCGGCCGACGAGTCACTCGATGCGCGGGCCCTTGAGCGGAACGCTCCCACCATCAAGAACATCCGGCTGTGGGACCACCGCCCGCTCTTGAGGACCTTCGCCCAGCTCCAGGAGATCCGGACGTATTACCGCTTCGTCGACGTGGACAACGATCGCTACACCGTCAATGGCGAATATCGCCAGCTCATGCTGTCCGCGCGCGAGCTCTCCTACCAGAATCTCCAGACGCGCGCCGGTTCCTGGATCAACGAGCACCTCACGTTCACGCACGGCTACGGCGTCATCGTGGGGCCGGTGAACCGCATCACGCCCGAGGGCTTGCCCGAGCTGTGGGTGAAGGACATTCCCCCGCGGAGCGAGGGCTTCACGAAGATCACGCGGCCCGAGGTCTACTTCGGCGAGATCTCCAACGACTACGTGCTGGTGCGGACGCGCTCGCAGGAGCTCGACTACCCGGCCGGGGACCAGAACGTCTACGCGACGTACGCCGGGCGGGGCGGCATCCAGCTCGTGTCGTGGCTCCGCAAGCTCCTGTTCGCGGCGCGGTTCGGTGAGATCAAGCTGCTACTCTCCAACGACCTCACGCCGGAGAGCCGCCTCATGATGTACCGGACGGTGGGGGAGCGCGTGCGGGCCATCGCCCCCTTCTTCCAGTACGACCGCGATCCCTACATCGTCGTCACCGACGACGGCCGCCTGGTGTGGATGCTGGACGGCTACACGACGACGGATCGCTACCCGTATTCGGATCCGGTCCGCGGCCTGGGTAACTACATCCGGAATTCGGTGAAGGTGGTGGTCGACGCCTATCACGGGACGGTGAGCTTCTACGTCGCCGACGCCACCGACCCCATCGTCCGCGTGTACGGGCGGGCCTTTCCCGGACTGCTCCGGCCGCTCGCCGAGATGCCGGCCGACCTCCAGCGCCACATCCGCTATCCGGAAGACTTCTTCACGATCCAGGCGCGGAAATACGCGACGTACCACATGCTCGATCCGCAGGTCTTCTACAACAAGGAGGACCTGTGGGCGATCCCGCGGCGCACCGTGGAGGGTCGCGACCGCGAGATGGAGCCCTACTACACGATCATGCGTCTGCCTGCGGAGGCCCGCGAGGAATTCATTCTCCTCACGCTGTTCAATCCGGCACGCCGGGACAACATGATCGCGTGGCTGGCCGCCCGCACGGATCCCGGCCACTACGGACGGCTCATCGCCTACAACTTCCCCAAGCAGAAACTCGTCTATGGACCACGCCAGATCGACGCGCGCATCGATCAGGATCCCGTGATCTCCCAGCAACTCTCGCTGTGGAACCAGCGCGGTTCGACGGTCATCCGCGGCTCACTCCTGGCGATCCCGATCGACCAGTCGCTCATCTACGTTCAGCCGCTCTACCTGGCGGCCTCCGAGCAGGGCGCGCTGCCCGAGCTACGTCGCGTCATCGTTGCCTACGGTAACCAGATCGCGATGGAGCCCACGCTCGAGCAGTCGCTGGCCCGCATCTTCGGAGGTCGGCCGGCGGCGACGGGCGTGTCGGCGCCGACGCCGCCCAGCGGCGCTCCCCGCGACGTGGCCTCGAGCGCCCGCGCCCTCGCCCAGCGGGCGTGGGAGATCTGGGAGCGCTCGCAGGACGCGTTGCGCCGGGGTGACTGGTCGCTGTACGGCGCCGAGCAGAAGCGCCTGGAAGAAACGCTGCGCACACTCCGCGAATCCAGCCGCTAGCTTCCCGATCTTCGCGCCGGAGTCGGGGGCAGGTTCGCTGTGCTCAAACGACTCATTCGCCGCGAACCTGACCTGCCCCCGACTCCGGCGATGATCCCAAGCGAGCGCTTGCTCCACGGTGGTGCGGAACGTTGCTTCTGTCGGGCGTCGGCCGAGACGGCGTCACCTCGTCGCGACTCACGCCCGGCGGGCGATGCTCCAGCAGGAGTGATCGCGACGGGGCACGGGCGAGGCGAGAGCCCGGGTGCCCGTGCCCTGTTTATGTCCGGGCGCGGAGGAAGAGCGACGCGCCGACGCCGAGAAAGATGACGTTGGCCGTCCAGGCCGCCAGCAGCGGCGGCAAGAGATCCGCACGGGCGAAGGCGCGCGCGGAGTAGTCGACCACCATGTAGGCCGCCATGATGGCGATGGCGAGCGCGATGCCGTAGAGCCGCCCGCCGCGCGGTGATTGGAGCGCGAACGGAATCGCCACCAGGACCATGATGAGGTTCTTCAACGGATCGGAGAGCTTCGAATACATGTCGACCAGGTACTTCTTGACCTGGAAGCCGGCCGCCTCCAGCCGCGCGACGTAATCGCGGAGCTCGCGGTAACTCATCGCCATCGGCGGCTTCTGGATGTCGGTGAAGTCACGGATGGTCTCCTCCAGGTCCACCGCGGTGTGACTGAAGGGAATGGTCGTGACTTGCCCGTCGCGAGCGACCTCGCGAGCGGCGCCGTCCATCAGCTCCCAGCCGGTCGTCGTCCAGTGCGCCTGTCGCGCGTCCAGTCGACTGACCAGCCGGAAATCTTGAGGATCGATCTCGAGAACCGTCACCCCGTACAGGTCGCTGGTGGCGGGATTGAGCAGCTCCACCCGATAGAAGCGGCTCTCGGAGCTCCGGAGCCAGAGCCGCGTCCGGGACTGCAGATGCTTGGGAAGCTGTCCCTTGATCTTCCGCCAGTCCGGTCAGAAGAACCGGCGCACTCGCGCGGTAGAGACTCACACCGGCCGCCTTCAGCGCCGTCAGCTCGTGCCAGCGGGTGAGCGTCAGGAAGAGGAAGACGGTGGCCACCAGCATGACGATCGGGAGCCCCTGGTGAAGCGCCACCGGGAGGGCATAGAGGAAGTGCTCGAAGACGT
Source organism: Candidatus Rokubacteria bacterium 13_1_40CM_68_15 (assembly GCA_001917585.1). Classification (GTDB taxonomy): domain Bacteria; phylum Methylomirabilota; class Methylomirabilia; order Rokubacteriales; family CSP1-6; genus 40CM-68-15. The sequence continues at coordinate 27,175 of MNEG01000028.1, read as the reverse complement.
AGACCAGGGGCGGCTTCACCCGGAGGTAGCGGTCGAGGGTCTGCAACAGGTCCACCACGATGAACAGGGCCGCTGTCACGGCGAGGCCAATGCCAATGAAGGTGAGGAACTGACGGAGCAGGTACCGATCGATGATCAGCGTCGTTTCGCGCGCGGTGGTCGTGAAGCGCTCGCTCCGGCCGGCCCGGCGGCGAGGCAGGCGCTGCCACACGACGTCGATGATCCGCCAGACGTGGCGCAGGTGCGGCGCCCGCCACTCGCGCGCGGTCACCCCGAGGAGGACGGTGCCCATGGCCCCGAACAGGACGTTGGGCATCCAGATGGCCAGCCACACGGGCATGCGCCCGCGGAGGGCGAGGCCTTCCAGCGTCGTCAGAATCAGGTAGTAGCTGACGAGAATGACGAGGGTGCCGACCATCGCGACGCTACGCCCGCCGCGGTGCGAGCGCACGGCCAGCGGGAATCCGAGCAGCACGAAGACGAGGGCGGCCACCGGAAAGGCGAACCGCTTGTGGAGCTCGGCTTCATGGGGCGGGCGGTTGAAGGGGTCGTTCCGGTACGCCTCGATCTTCGCCACGAGCTCACGGAGGCCCAGATCCCGCTCCGGCTTCTCCACGCGCGCCGCGGTCTTCAGCGGCGACTCGAGCCGGAGGCTCATGTCGTAGATGCCGAAGGCGGTGTAACGGTAACGCTTCGGCCCCGCCGCTCCTCCCGTCGTCTCCTCGGTCGCCACGCCCTGGGGGGGATTGGCCGGCTCGATGTCCCCCTCGTTGACGCCGCCGTTGAGCAGCCGCAAGGTGATGCGCCGGGTCGTCTCGTCGGTGAGGAGCCGTCCCTCGCGGGCCGTGATGACGCGCGTGAGCTTGGGATCGCGCTCGTCGGAGACGACGAGCCCGCGCAGCCGGACCTGGGAGGCGCTGATCTCCTCGACGTAGACGACGGTGTCGCCGAAGCTCGTGTTGAAGACACGCTCCTTGAGCCCCGTCACCGCGCGGGAGCGAAGAATTTCGAAGAGCTGGGACTGGAACTCCTTGTTGGCCAGCGGGTTCAGGACGAGCGTGAGCACCGCTGTGGCAACGGTGACGGCGATGCCGGCGATCAGCGCAGGCCGGAAGAGGCGCAGGAGGCTCACCCCCGCCGCCTTGAAGGCGACGATCTCGAGGTCGCCGGCCAGCCGCCCGCCGGCCAGGAGGACGGCGACCAGGAGCGCCATCGGCAGCGTGTGGGCCAGGAACGATGGCAGCATGAACACCAGCAGCTGCAGGACCAGGTGGAACGGGACCCCCTTCGTGATGACGAGCTCGGTCAGGTTGTAGATGCGGTCGAGGACCAGGAAGAACGTGAACAGCGTGACACCGAGCGCGAACGGCGACACGAGCTCGCGGACGATGTAGCGGTCGAGAACCCCGAGCGCCAGGGGTTTCACGGCTCTGTTGTAACATAGCCGTGTGAAAGGTCGGGGCTGGCGGCTCGTGTTCCTCCTGGCGCCGGTCCTGCTCGGTGCGGTCGCCGCTCCCGGCGCGCAAGATGACCGCCTCGAGCGCTTCCGGAATCTGGCCGCCACCCGGTTGGCCCTCGTCGGGACCGATGACGGCGAGCGTACCCGCGAAGCCCTGCGCGAGATCTACGCGCTCCTCGACGAGGAGATCGTCGACAGCCTGCAGAGCGGCAGCGTCTTCACGTCGCTCCCATTCCTTCAGGAGCGCCTCGACGGCTTCGCCGACGCCTGGGGTGGCGCTTCGTTCAAGCTCCGGCGCCTCGGCCGGCTGACCGTCGGCGCGTTTCAGCTCGTGGACAGCAGCCCGGGTAATTCGGTGAGGGTTTACGGTGAAGCGCGCGGCGAGGCCCAGTTGCAGCACGCCTTCGTGCGCGACGGCCGCCCGGCCCTCTACCCGCTGACCGGCGGCCCGACCCCGGCGCTGATCGTCGCCTGGGAGGGATGGCCGACCAATGCCGGCGTTCGCCCGCTCCGTCTCGAGCTGCTGCGCCCGCGCGGCGACGACGTGACGGTGACCTGGGACACGGCACCGCTCTATCCCGAGGGCCTCGTCGCGCGTGACTGGAGGATCCGCGGCAACGAGCTGCGCATCCGGTACGAGCTGCACTACCCGGGCTGGACGCCGGGATGCGAGGGCCAGACCGAGCAGGAGGATGTCTACCGCCTCGCGCCCGACGGAGTGGCGCCGACGCGCGTGGCCCGCCGCCAGTACAACGGGTGGCACCAGGCGCTGCGCCACTCGGTCTCGGGTTTGTTCGCCGCGCTCGCTTCCGGCGACCGCGCGTCGCTGGCCACGTTCGTGCCCGATGCCGAGCTGCGGCGGCGCTTGCCGGCGACGCTCGCGCCCGAACCCGCCTGCGACGCGCCCGACCCGGCGGTCGATCCCGATGCCGTCTCGGTGGCCGCCGTGGAATCCGAGCGGCGGCCGTGGACGCTCACGTGGCGCCGAGCCGGCCGGCGCTGGCAGCTGGTGTCGGCGACGCCGGTGCTATGATCGATTGGTGAGCGACCCCGCGCCGGTCCTCTCCGACCGCTACGATCCTGCGGCCGTCGAGGCTCGCTGGTATCCACACTGGGAGTCTCGTGGCTACTTCAGCGCGGACCCGAAGCCCCAGCAGAAGCCCTACTCGATCGTCATCCCGCCGCCCAACGTCACCGGATCGCTCCACATGGGCCACGCGCTCAACAACACGCTGCAGGACGTGCTCATCCGGATGAAGCGGATGGATGGCTTCAACGCGCTGTGGGTGCCGGGCACCGACCACGCCGGCATCGCCACGCAAGTCGTGGTCGAGCGCCAGCTCGCGGCCGAGGGAAAGACCAAGGAAGATCTCGGTCGCGAGGCGTTCGTCGAGCGCGTCTGGCGCTGGAAGGAGGAGTCCGGCGGCACCATCATCCGGCAGCTCAAGCGTCTGGGCGCGTCTTGCGACTGGTCGCGCGAGCGCTTCACGATGGATCCGGGTCTCTCGCGGGCGGTGCGCGAGGTCTTCGTTCGCCTCTACGACGACGGACTCATCTATCGCGACGACTACATCGTCAACTGGTGCCCGCGCTGCCAGACCGTGCTGTCCGATCTCGAGGTGGAACGCGAGGACCGGGACGCCCAGTTCGTCTACATCAAGTACGGGCCGCTCACCCTCGGCACCGTGCGCCCGGAAACAAAGCTCGGCGACACCGGCATCGCGGTGCACCCCAAAGATAGGCGCTACGCGAAGTACGTCGGCCAGGTGCTCGACGTGCCGTCGGTGCAGGGAACGGCCAAGATCAAGGTGGTGGCCGACGAGGCGGTCGATCCGGACTTCGGCACCGGCGTCGTGAAGGTCACGCCCGGTCACGATCCGGTGGATTTCGAGATCGGCAAGCGTCACAACCTGCCCATCAAGACGGTCATCGGCTTCGACGGCAAGATGACGGCCGAGGCCGGAAAGTACGCGGGGCTCGATCGCTTCGAAGCCCGCCGGCGCATCGTCGAGGACATGCAGGCGCTGGGCCTCATCGACCACATCGAGCCCTACCGCCACGCGGTGGGCCTCTGCTATCGCTGCAAGACGGTCGTCGAGCCGCTCGTGTCGAAGCAGTGGTACGTGAACGTGAAGCCGCTGGCCGCCGAGGCCATCAAGGCCGTGCGCCAGGGCCGGATCAAGATCGTGCCGCGCGGCTGGACGAAGACGTACGACCACTGGATGGAGAACATCCGGCCATGGTGCATCTCCCGTCAGCTCTGGTGGGGCCATCGCATCCCGGCCTGGTACTGCGAGCGCGACGGCAGCGTGCACGTCTCGCGCGAGGACCTGACGGCCTGTCCCACCTGCGGCGGCCCGGTGCGACAGGACACCGACGTGCTCGATACCTGGTTCTCGTCTGGGCTCTGGCCGTTTTCGACGCTCGGGTGGCCCGACGACACGCCCGAGCTGAAGACGTTCTATCCGACCTCCGTGCTCGTCACGGGCTTCGACATCCTCTTCTTCTGGGTCGCCCGGATGGCGATGCTCGGTCTGCGCTTCATGAACGACGTGCCCTTCCGCGACGTCTACATCCACGCCCTCGTTCGTGACGCCGAGGGCCAGAAGATGTCGAAGTCGAAGGGGAACGTGATCGATCCGCTCGTGATGATGGACAAGTACGGCACCGACGCCTTCCGATTCACGCTCGTGGCGCTGGCCGCCCAGGGGCGTGACGTGCGCCTGGCCGAGGAACGGATCGAGGGGTACCGCAATTTCGCCAACAAGCTCTGGAACGCCGCCCGACTCGTGCTCTCGAACCTCGACGGCTACGATGCGCGGCAGGCCGCCAAGACGCCGGCGGGACTCGCCGACCGCTGGATCGTGAGTCGCCTCGCCGCGACGACCACCGAGGTGCGGACGAGTCTGCGGCGCTACCGTTTCAACGATGCTGCCTCTGCCGTGTACCAGTTCGTGTGGCACGAGTTCTGCGACTGGTACCTCGAGATCGCGAAGGTGGCGCTCTACCGGCGTGAGGACGCGGCAGCGCGCCTGCGCGCCCAGCACACGCTCGTCACCGTGCTGGAAGCGACGCTGCGTCTGCTTCATCCGTTCATGCCGTTCATCACCGAGGAGCTGTGGCAGCGGCTCCCGCGTGACAAGCGCGCGCCCGATTCGATCATGGTCGCCGCCTATCCAAAAGCGAGCCGGCGCCAGCACGATGCCGAGGCCGAGCGCGACATGACCGCGGTGATGGGCGTCGTGACTGCCATCCGCAACATCCGGGGCGAGATGCATATCGCGCCGGGCGTGACACTGGCCGTGACGGTCAAGCCCGGCGGCGAGCACGCCGCTGCGCTCCGCGAAACGGCGCGGCTGGTCGAGTTTCTCGGCCGCTGCCGCCTGACCGTCGACCCCCGCGCGGCCCGGCCGCCCGCCTCGGCCCTCGCCGTCGTCGGGGCGTCGGAGATTTACGTGGAGCTGGCCGGCGTCGTCGATCTTGCCGCCGAGCGCGCGCGCCTGGAGAAGGAGCTGAAGCGCGCTGCCGACACCATCGCCTTCCTCGAGGCCAAGCTCGCGCGCCCCGAGTTCGTCGAGCGGGCTCCGGCGGACATCGTCGAGAAGGAGCGCGACCGTCTCGCCGAGCAACACCAGCTGCAGCAGAAGCTGGAAGGAAGCCTGGCCTGGCTGACCGAGGCCTCGCGCTGACCGCAGCGCCCATCATCAGGCTGCAGACGGTGGAGTCGACGCAGAGCTGCGCGTTCGACCTCGCCGGGCAAGGCGCCGCGGATCGAACGGTCGTGGTGGCCGAGCATCAAACCGCGGGACGCGGCCGCCGCGGCCATCACTGGCAGGACGAGCCGGGCGCGAATCTGCTCTTCTCGATCATCGTCCGCTCTTCGCTTTCGGTCGCGCGTCGCCCGCTGCTTTCCTTCGCCGCCGCCGTCGCCGTCGCCGAGGCGCTGGCCGAGGTCGTCGGGGTCGAGGCGCGCCTGAAGTGGCCGAACGATGTCCTGGTGAGCGCCCGGAAGGTCGCCGGCATCCTCCTGGAGTCGAGGAGCGCAACCCCGAACAGTGGCCTCGCCGATGGTGCCCCAACGATCATCGGCATCGGAGTGAACGTCGCGCAGGCGCGCTTCGGTCCCGAGCTCGCGGGACTCGCGACGTCCCTCGTGCTCGAAAGCGGACGCACAGTGCCGCGCGATGAGGTCCTCGACTCGCTGCTCCACCACTTCGACCGATGGCGCGCCACGCTCGAGCGCGACGGCTTCGCGCCGGTTCGCGAACGGTGGCTCGCGCTGGCCGAGACGATCGGGCGTGAGGTGCGAGTGGACGGGCAGATGGGCCTTGCCGTTGGTCTCGACGAGGACGGTGCGCTCCTGCTCCGTGACGCCGATAGGACGCACCGCGTCGTGGCCGGCACGGTGACGAGCAGGGGCAGCGGCGACGATTGACACCCCTGACCACCAGGTCTATACTGCACCAAATCTAGTAGGTCAATGCGGGGCGATCCCTATATGTGGGCTCGCCCAGGCGGCTGACGCGAACAGGGGAAGCGAGGGGGACAGCGCATGGGAATGTGGGTGGGGCGGGGGCGCAAGGCCAGGGTCGCGTACGGGTTCGACGATATCGCGCTGGTCCCCGGAACCATCACCGTCAATCCGAATGAAGTCGACATCACCTGGGAGCTCTGCGGTCGTCGCTTCGACCTTCCCATCATCGCGGCTGCCATGGACGGCGTGGTCGGCCCGCGCCTGGCTGTCGAGATGGGCCGGCTGGGCGGACTCGCCGTCCTCAATCTGGAAGGGATCTTCGCGCGCTACGCCAACCCGGAAATGGTGCTCGATCGGATCGTTTCGGCCAGTCAGGAAGAAGCGACCAAGATCATCCAGGGCATCTACGGTGAGCCGATCAAGGAAGACCTGATCCATCGCCGGATCAGCGAGATCAAGAAGGGTGGGAGCGCGGTCGCAGTCTCGTCTATTCCGCAGCGCGCCGAGCGCTTCGCACAGATCGCCCAGGAGGCGGGAGCCGACGTCTTCGTCGTCCAGTCCACCGTCACCACCGCCCGCCACTTTGCGACCGAGTACACGCCGGTCGACCTGCGTCAGCTCAAGAAGCAGCTCGCGATTCCGCTCATCATCGGCAACGTCGTCACGTACGAAGCCTGTCTGGAGCTCATGGATTGCGGCGCCGACGCGCTGCTCATCGGCGTGGGCCCGGGTGCGGCGTGTACGAGTCGCGAGGTGCTCGGTCTCGGCGTGCCGCAAGTGACGGCCACCGCGGATTCAGCGGCCGCCCGCGACTTCTATTACAAGCAAACAGGACGCTACGTCCCCATCGTCACCGACGGCGGCATGACCACCGGGGGCGATGTGTGCAAGGCGCTCGCCTCGGGCGCCGACGCCGTGATGATCGGCTCCGCGTTCGCCCGGTCGATCGAGGCGCCCGGCCGCGGCTATCACTGGGGCATGGCGACGCCACATCAGAACCTGCCGCGTGGTACCCGGATCCGCGTGGGCATCGCGGGGTCGCTGGAGCAGATCCTCTTCGGGCCGGCGTTCACCGAGGACGGCACGCTCAATCTCGTCGGCGCCATTCGCACCTGCATGGGCTCGGTGGGCGCCCGCAACATCCGGGAGCTGCAGCAGACCGAGCTGATCATCGCGCCGGCGATCAAGACCGAAGGCAAGGTCTTCCAGCAGGCCCAGAAGCTCGGCCGCGCGCGGTAAGGGCGCCGGCCGTATGGTGGACGCGCCCGACAAGATCGCGATCATCGACTTCGGCGGGCAGTACACGCAGTTGATCGCCCGCCGCATCCGCGAGCTGTCCGTGTACTCGGAGATCGTGTCGTGCACCGAGCCGATCGACACGGTGCTGCGCGGCGGTTACCGGGGGATCGTGCTCTCCGGTGGTCCCTCGAGCGTCTACGAGGACGGAGCGCCGCTCCCCGCGAAGGCGGTCTTCGAGGCCGGAATCCCGGTCCTCGGCATCTGCTACGGCATGCAGGCGATGGGTTATCTACTCGGCGGCCACGTCGTCCAGTCGGATCGTCGCGAGTACGGCTCGGCCGAGGTCACGCTGACGGGCGAGGGGGCGCTGTTGCGTGGCGTGAAGCCCGACAGCGACGGACGGCTCGGCGTGTGGATGAGCCACGGCGACTCCGTGACGCGCCCGCCGAAGGGATTCACGAGCCTCGGTACGACGACGAACTGTCCGGTGGCGGCAATGGCCGATGACGACCGCAAGCTCTACGCGGTCCAATTCCACCCCGAGGTCGCGCACACCCCTCAGGGCATGACCATCCTGGCCAACTTCCTCGAGATCTGCGGCGCGCGGCGCGCGTGGTCCATGGCGTCGTTCATCGACACCGCCGTCGAGACGATCCGGGCCAAGGTCGGCGGCGATCGCGTCCTCTGCGCGCTCTCGGGAGGTGTGGACTCCGCCGTCGCCGCGGTGCTCGTCCACCGCGCGATCGGCGAGCGGCTCACGTGCATGTTCGTCGACAACGGCGTGCTCCGGAAGGGAGAAGCCGCGTCCGTGGTCCACACCTTCCGGGATGCCTTCAAGCTCAATCTCGTCCACGTGGACGCCTCCCGGCGTTTCCTGGACTCGCTCCGCGGGGTCACCGATCCCGAGCTGAAGCGCAAGCGCATCGGCGCCGAGTTCATCGCGGTCTTCGAAGAGGAAGCGGCTCGTCTCGGCGACATTCCCTGGCTGGCCCAGGGAACGCTGTACCCGGACGTCATCGAGTCCGTCTCGTTCAAGGGGCCTTCGGCCACCATCAAGACTCATCACAACGTGGGTGGGCTGCCCACGAAGATGCGGTTCAAGCTGGTCGAGCCGCTCCGTGAGCTCTTCAAGGACGAAGTCCGCCGCGTGGGGGAGCTCCTCGGTCTTCCGCCCGGAATCGTCTGGCGTCAGCCCTTCCCGGGGCCAGGCCTCGCGATCCGCGTCCTCGGCGAGGTATCGGAGGAGCGGCTGGAAATGCTGCGCGACGCCGACGCCATCGTTCAGGAGGAAGTGCAGGCGGCCGGCCTGGAGCGCGAGCTGTGGCAGGCGTTCGCCGTGCTGTTGCCTGTGCGCACCGTCGGAGTGATGGGCGACTTCCGCACCTACGCCCAGGTCATCGCCCTGCGCGCCGTCATGAGCCAGGACGCGATGACGGCCGACTGGGCGCGCCTGCCCTATGACCTGCTCGGTCGCATCTCCAATCGAATCATCAATGAAGTCAAGGGGATCAACCGTGTCGTGTTCGACGTTTCTTCAAAGCCGCCAAGCACGATCGAATGGGAATAGACGGCCCGAAGATGACTGATGCAGCATAGCGACTTCGTCCACCTTCACGTCCACTCCGAATACTCGCTGCTCGACGGCGCCGCGCAGCTCGAGAAGCTGGTGGCCAAGGCGAAAGAGCTGAAATTCCCGGCCATCGCGTTGACGGACCACGGCAACCTCTTCGGCGCGATCGACTTCTACCAGGCGGCGCAGAAGGGCGGCATCAAGCCGATCGTCGGCTGCGAGCTCTACGTGGCGCCGCGTGGGCGGAAGGAGCGGGGAGGGGAGGATGGCGGCTACGAGGGAGCCAACCATCTCACGGTCCTCGTCCGCAACCTCACCGGCTACAAGAACCTCATCAAGCTCGTCTCCAGGGCGTACCTCGAAGGCTTCTACTACAAGCCCCGCGTGGACAAGGAGCTTTTGGCCGAGCACGCCGACGGCCTGCTCGTCCTGTCCGGCTGCCTGAATTCCGAGGTCTCACGCTTGATCTCTGCCGGCGAGGTGGATCGTGCCCGCGAGGCCGCGGGCTGGCACCAGGAGGTTTTCGGCAAGGACCACTACTTCATGGAGGTCCAGGCCCACGGCCTCGACGAGCAGACACGGGTCACCGCAGAGACGCTGAAGCTGGCCCAGGCCATCGGCGCGCCGATCGCCGGCACCAACGACTCGCACTATCTCGAGGCCGGGCACGGCCGCGCCCACGAGGCGCTGCTCTGCATCCAGACCGGCTCGACGCTCCTCGACCCCAAGCGCTGGCGCTTCTCGACCGAGGAGTTCTACGTCAAGTCGGCGGAGGAGATGGCGCGCGTGTTCGCCGAGATCCCGGACGCGTGCCGCAACACGCTGGCGGTGGCCGAGCGTTGCAACCTGACGCTCGAGTTCGGCAGCTTCCACCTGCCGCGCTACGTCGTGCCCGAGAACCACACGCTGGAGAGCTACCTCGAGCACCTGGCTCGCGAAGGCCTCCAGCGGCGCTACGGCGCGAATCCAGGCGACGCGATCGACCAGCGCCTGGGCCACGAGCTTCGCATCATCGAGAAGATGGGGTTCGCCGGCTACTTCCTCGTCGTGTGGGACTTCATCCGCTACGCGCGCGACCGGGGGATCGCCGTCGGGCCCGGTCGCGGCTCATCGGCCGGCTCACTGGTGGCGTACTGCCTGGGAATCACGAACGTCGATCCGATGCGGTATGGCCTGCTGTTCGAGCGATTCCTCAACCCGGAACGGATCTCGATGCCAGACATGGACATCGACTTCGCGGACGACCGCCGCGACGAGGTCATCCGGTACGTCGCCGAGAAGTACGGCCACGACCGCGTCGCCCACATCATCACGTTCGGCACGCTCGGCGCCAAGGCCGCCATCCGCGACGTCGGGCGCGTGCTGGGCATGACCTACGCCGACGTGGATCGGATCGCCAAGCTGGTGCCGGCGTTTCCGCTGAACATCACGCTCGACGATGCCTACCAGAAGTCGCCACCGCTCGCCGAGATGGTGAAGACGCAGAACAACGTCCGCGAGCTGTGGGACATCGCGCGGACCCTGGAGGGCTGCACGCGCCACGCGTCGGTCCACGCCTCGGCCGTCGTCATCTCCGACGACTCGCTCGACGAGCACATTCCGCTCTACAAGGACCCCAAGCGGCCGGAGTTGATCACCGGTTACGCCATGGGGCCGATCGAGAAGCTCGGCCTGCTCAAGATGGACTTCCTCGGCTTGCGGACGCTCACGGTGCTGGCCAACACCGTGGCCTTGATCCGCGACTCCCGCGGGGTGACCATCGACCTCGACGCGCTGCCGCTCGACGACGCCAAGAGCTATGCGCTGCTCACCGACGCGCGGACGTTCGGCGTGTTCCAGCTGGAATCGGGCGGCATGCGCGATGCGCTGCGTGGGCTCAAGCCGTCGAGCCTCGAGGACGTGATCGCGATGGTGTCGCTCTACCGGCCGGGCCCGATGGAGCTGATCCCGGATTTCATCAATCGCAAGCACGGCCGGGCCAAGATCACCTACGAGCACCCGGCGATGCAGAAGTTCACGCAGGGTACGTACGGGATCATGGTGTACCAAGAGCAGATCATGCAGATCGCCAGCGAGATGGCCGGTTTCACGATGGGCGAGGCCGACACGCTGCGGCGGGCCATGGGCAAGAAGGATCGCGATCTCATGGCCAAGCAGCGCGACAAGTTCCTGGCCGGCTGCGCCGAGAAGGGCACGGCGGCGCCCAAGGCCGAGCGCGTGTGGGAGCTGATGGAGAAGTTCGCGGGGTATGGATTCAACAAGTGCATTGCCCGTGACAGCCTCATCGAGATGGCTGACGGATCCTTCAAAAGCATTACTGAAGTCAGGGATGGCGACGTCGTTCTCACGAAGGATGGCCCGTTTCGCGCTCGTGGCGTACGTCCCAGCGGTCTCAGAGAGGTTGGCACCCTCACGTTGGCGAACGGCATGACCGTTCGCTGCACCCCAGATCACCCGGTCTTTACTCCGCGCGGCTGGGTCAACGTTGAAGACTTGAGCCCGCACGATCTCGTCGCCGTGGTACGACGACTTCCGAGCGGAAGGACAGCGGTTCCTGAGCACCTGCCTGCGCTTCTCGGTTACGCGTTATCCGAAGGCGGCCTCGGCTACGACAGCCATTTCTATCTGCACTCCACGGTCGAAGACGAGATCGCGGATATGGCGAGAATCGTCACCACGTTTCCGAATACGGCCGCGCGCGTCGATCGTCGACCGGACCGCGGTCAATCCGCGGTGCGACCGATACGAGTCGATCGCGCACAACCTGCCGCCGCCGTTTCATTCCTCTACGACGAATGCGGGCTTCGCCACAAGACGGCATGCGACAAGGAAATCCCGTCAATTGTCGACCGTTGGGACCTTGACGCGATCGCGATTCTCGTCGCCAAGCTATTTCAAGGGGATGGCTGTGTACACGTGAAGACTCGGTCGATTTACTACGCGACGTCTTCGCAGCGGTTGGCCATCGGTGTCCGCCGACTGCTTCTCAAGCTCGGCATCCCATCCACGATTCACGAGAAGACATTTGCGTACCGGGGCTCGCAGCGCCGGGGATTCACGGTGAACATTCTGGGTGGTCGAGGCGCGTACGTGCGATTCCGTGCGTTCGCGGGCCCTCACCTGGTCGGCGCCAAACGACAAGCGCTCGACAGCCTGGTCTCGTCCTACCGGAGTCTCCCGAGCCTCTTATCGCGTGGGAGCGTGGATGTCATTCCACGAGGGCTGTTCATCGAAGAGCTTCGCAGCGCAATCCTCAAGCGTTACGCGTCCTTGAAAGCCGGCAGCAGGGAAATCGGTTTCGCTTACCGACTGCTGTTTGGAAACCAGTGGAGAGGCGGAATCCGCCGCGAGACGTTGGCGTATCTGGCCAGGCGGCTGGATTCGCCAACTCTGCACAGTATCGCCCACTCCCCGACGGGTTGGTCACGGTTCAAGCGGTTCACCATCGATGGGGCCGAACCGACCTACGACTTCGAAGTCCCCGGCGCCCACAGCTTCATCGCGAACGGAATTGCCGTTCACAACTCTCACGCCGCGGCGTACGCGCTCGTCGCCTATCAGACCGCCTACTTCAAGGCGAACTATCCGGTCGAGTTCATGGCGGCGCTGCTGACGTCGGAAATGGGCGACACCGACAAGATCGTCAAGTACATCGACGAGTGCCGGACCATGGATCTGAAGGTGCAGCCGCCCGACGTGAACGTCTCCGCCGTCCAGTTCAGCGTCGCGGGTGACACGATCCGCTTCGGCCTGGCCGCCATCAAGAACGTGGGCGAGGCGGCCATGGAGTCGATCCTCGCCACGCGCAAGCAGGACGGTCCGTTCAAGAGCCTCGACGACTTCTGCGCGCGCGTCGACCTGCGCCTGGTCAACCGCCGGGTGCTGGAGTCGCTGATCAAGGCGGGCGCGTTCGACTCCCTCGGCTTGCCGCGCGCCCACCTCATGGCCGCCGTCGACGCCGCGCTCGAGACCGGCCAGCGCCAGCAACGTGAGAAGGCCGAGGGCCAGGCATCGTTTTTCGATCTGTTGCCGACGCCGGCGATCGCGCCGAAGGCCGAGCCGGTCGCCGTTATGCCCGAGTGGGACTCCGATCAGCGCCTCGAGTTCGAGAAGGAGGTCCTCGGCTTCTACATTTCGGGGCATCCACTGGCCCGCTACGCGGCGATGGTGGAATCCCTCGGCATGACATCGACGAGCGAGATCGCGGCCAAGAGCGCGGGGGCGCGCGTGCTGCTCTTCGGTCAGGTGGCGGCCCTCAAGGAGACGGCGACGAAGAGCGGCAACCGGATGGCCTTCGTCACGCTCGAAGACATGGCCGGCACCGTCGAGGTCACCGTCTTCCCCGAGCCGTTCAAGGCAGCCGCCGAGCATCTCCGTGGACGCCAGCCGGTGCTCGTCCGCGGTCGGATCGACGACGCCGACAAGGGCCGCGTGGTGCTGGCCGAGGACATCCGCCCGCTCGAGGCCGCGCTCGCCGCCGATGGGCGGGGAGCGGTGAAGTCCGCCGGTGAACCGAACGCCCTGCGGGTACGCATTCGTCCCGCCGCCGATCCGCAGGAGGTGGTTGCCGCGCTCAGAACACTCTGTGGGAGTCATCCCGGCCCCGTGCCCGTCTTCGTCCACCTGCTCCTGGCCGCGCAGGAGGTGGTCGTGCGGACACGTGGCCTTTCCGTCGACGCCGCTCCCGAGCTGGTAGCCGAGCTCGAGGTGCATTTTGGCGCCGGCGCCGTGACGGTGGACCATGCCTGACACGCTCGACTTCGAAGAACCGCTCCTCGAGCTGGAGACGCGCATCGCCGAGCTGCAGGCGCTCGACGACCCCGCCCAGCGCGAAGAAATCGGCAAGCTCGAAGAGCGGCTCCAGCGTCTGCGCCAGAAGGTCTTCTCGAGCCTCACCGCCTGGCAGACGACCCAGGTCGCGCGCCATCCCCGGCGGCCGCACACGCGCGACTTCTGCAAGCTGCTGTTCGAGGATTTCATCGAGCTTCACGGTGACCGCCTCTTCGGCGACGATCCGGCGATCGTGGCCGGCCTCGCCCGCTTCGAGAACCAGAGCGTGGTAGTCATCGGGCATCAGAAGGGGCGGGAGACGCGCGAGAAGATCTCTCGGAACTTCGGGATGCCGCACCCCGAAGGCTACCGGAAAGCCTTGCGCCTGATGCAGCTGGCCGAGAAGTTCCGCAAGCCGATCATCACCTTCATCGACACGCCGGGCGCCTATCCTGGCATCGCCGCCGAAGAGCGCGGCCAGGCCGAGGCGATCGCCCGCAACCTCAGAGAGATGTCCGCTCTGCGCGTGCCGGTCGTGGCCGTGGTGACCGGCGAGGGCGGCAGTGGCGGCGCGCTGGCGATCGGCGTGGGGAACCGCGTCCTGATGCTGCGCTACGCCGTGTACTCGGTCATCTCACCGGAAGGCTGCGCGGCGATCCTCTGGGGCGATGCGGCCAAGGCGTCGGAGGCCGCGGAGATCATGAAGATCACGGCCACCGATCTGCAGCGGCTCGGCGTGATCGACGAGGTCGTCCCCGAGCCGGCCGGCGGCGCCCACCGCGACTGGGACGTCACGGCGCTGAATCTCAAGGCCGTGCTGGCCGACCATCTGCGGGCGCTGCGAGGCAAGACCGAGGCGGCGCTCGTCAACGAGCGCTACGAGCGGTTCCGGCGAATCGGAGCATTCGAGGAGGAGTTCCGGCCTAGCGCTTAAATCGGAAGGGGCCTCGACGGCCCCCTCCGAGACCTCCCCCAGGCTCCGTGGCGCCGGCGAAGCCGGCGCTCGACACACTGACAGCCGGCGCGCGGTGAATGCCTTCGAGGAGTTCCGGCCTAGCGCTTGAGGATGGCGGCCGCGATGTCCTCGTCGGTGACCAGGACGTTGCAGAAGCGGCCGAGCAGGGCGCCGCGCACCGCATCCATCTTGCCCTTGCCGCCGGCCACCGCGATCACCGTCCGGTCGTCCTGTCGGCTCAGCTCGCGCAGGCGGTCGCCGTCGACCGCCAGCATGCGGCGCATGAGGACGCGCAACTCGGGGTGGTCCACCAGGTTGCCGTCGACGTCGAACGGCTGGTAGTTGATCTCGCCGACCACGCCGAGCTCACGGAGCCGCCGAACGCTCACGCCGTAGGTTTCGGCCAGCGAGCAAAAGCCCGGCGTCTGCTCGGCGATCTGGCCGATACCGACCAGCACCATGTCGACCGATCGGGCCGCCTCGTAGATCTTCCGGACTTCCGGATCGCGCAGCAGTCGCCGCCGCTCGCGCTCGATGTCGCGCAGCGAGACGAGGTGTTGCACGGGCAGGGCGTACGCGGTGACGTGGGGCCGGTACTTGGCCGCCATCATGCCGACGAGCGTGTTGGGCGAGATGTCGACGAGCTTCAGCGTGCTCTCGCCCGACAGCGGATAGAGCGCGAGGTCACGGAAACGCCGCTCGTGGAGGGCGCGGATCGTCTGGTAGAGCGTGAAGCCGCAGGAGATGCCGATGCGTCGGCCGTTGTTGGCGATCTTTTCGAGGTAGGCGGCCGCGGCCATGCCGAGCTCTTCTCTGATGTCGGCTCGTCCGCCCGCGCCCACCACCACCGCATCGCGCAGCCCGAAGCGCTCGGCCAGCGCGGTTTCCAGCTCCGGCGTCCGCGGCAGGGCCAGCTCCACACGAACCAGCCCCTCGTCCATGGCCCGCTTGAGGAGACGCGACACGGTGGCCGCCGACACGCCGAGCGCGGCCGCGATGTCCTTCTGGCTGCGGCCCTGCCGGTAATAGAGCTCCAGGCACTGCACCATGAGCCGGAGCTCGCCGCCGTGACGTTCAGAAAGTAATTTCATCGCCGTAAATATCTTGCTTGACGGCCCCAGTGTACGCCGTTAGACTCGCACTGTCGGATTTTTTTACAGCCGCCGACGAGGCGAAGGGAGGCTTGCATGGCAGCCAAGCGCTACGGCCCCGTTGACGGGAAATCCCGGTCCGGGCTCGCGGATTACCACCAATCGAAGGACGAGCTGGCCGGGCTTCCCCAGACGGTGGCAGAGAAGATCCCCGTCACCAACACACCCAACATCTTCTCTTACAAGGCGTACGTCTTCGCCAAGAACCCCGCGCTCGTCCAGCGTTACATCAAGGCCACCAAGGCCGATGTGGGCGGGGTCGGCGGCCATGTCGTCGCGGCCGAAGAAGTGAAGTCGATCATCGCCAAGTTCGTTCTCGACAACAACGGCTACCGGGGCGAGCCGATGTTCACCTCGTTCATCGTCACCCACACGGGCGATGATGTCGGCGTCACCGGCATTATGTCCGAGGCGATTCCGATGAGCGTGGTGGACGAGCTCATGTGGGACGCCCTCCAGGAAGGCGCCGGCAAGGCGGCCGAGCTCGGACTCTACGGCCCCGGCCAGGACCTGGTGGCCGACGCGTTCACCGGCAATCTACGCGGAGCGGGCCCGGCCACCGTGGCCTTGCCGTTCCCGGTGCGGCAGGACAATGCCTCGCAGACGGTGCTGGCGTCGTTCGCCGACAAGACCGAGCCGATGGCGTTCAACTACTACGCCACCGGGGCCTACATGCTGCCCCGCTTCAACACCGGACTGATCATCGCCGCCTCGAAGATGAAGCGCGGCTACATCATGGACATCGTCGACCTCGACACCAAGGCTCAGGCCATCGAGGCGGGCGCCCATCCACGTGATCAGAAGGCCCTCGACGGCAAGATGGAAGAGCTCGCCAAGGGACTTCAAGAGAAGGTGATCCGCCTTCGCTCGCCCGAGGACCTCTACGACATCGAAGGTCTCACGCGGTCGTCCCGCTTCGTCATCGCCCGTATCTGGTCGCGTGACGAGAAGGGCGAAGCCGATCAGCTCGGCTACGTGGTGTCGGCCGAGCGGCTGCACAACATCAAGACGAAGAAGGGCTTCACCTACGGGGGTAAGGACGATCCGGTGCTCCTCGCCTTCGCCCAGGGGGACTGGCCGGCGCCGGGCGAGATCACATCGCCATGGGCGTCGTGCCCGATGGTGGCCGGCGACTGCCGGGGCAGCCACAACCTCCACATCCTGCCCATGCCGATCAACTCGCAGACCTCGTACTGGTCGGGCCCAATCCTCAGTGCCGTGACGCTGTCGTGCAACATCCATACGGGCCGCATCGGCGCCATCTCCGATCAGTTCGCGCTCGGCACGCCGTGGGATCAGGTTCGCAAGCAGGCTGGCGAGCTGGCCATCCAGTTCAGGCTCGCTCACGGCGTCAAGCAGCCGGCGACGCTGCACGAGGACGAGCTGGAGTACCAGGAAGGCTGGAAAGAGCGGCGTGCGCGCCTCGAGCGTCAGTTCCGGGTCGCGCCACCGCTGACGTTCGGCAACGGCAACGGTCACCATGGCGGTCGCACGGCGAACGCTGGCCGCGGCGCCGGCCGGCCGGACGAGATCGATTGATCTGACCTGACCGAGACCGGTCGGGCGCTCACCAAGCGGAGGGGTCGAAAGACCCCTCCGTTGTTTTATGAGTCAGCGGACGGTGCTCGTGCGCCGCGCATTCCGTGCGCTGAAACTCCGCGTCATGGTTTGACTTGCCAGGGGGTGGGTGCTACGGTCGAAGTCAACATCGAGCCCAATACTCATGGCAAAGCTCCACCTGATCACCTATGGCTGTCAGATGAACGAGTACGACTCCGAGCGCGTCGCGGGTCTGCTCAAGGCGGAGCAGTACGAGCTCACCGACAGCGAGCACGATGCTGACGTCATCCTCCTCAACACCTGCGCGATCCGGGAGAAGGCCGAGGACAAGGTGTTCTCGAAGCTCGGTGAGCTGCGCGCCCTGAAGCGCACACGTCCGCACCTCATGGTGGGCGTGATGGGGTGCATGGCGCAGCTTCACAAGGACGAGATCCTCAAGCGGGCCCCGGTCGTCGACCTCGTGTTCGGCTCGCCGGCCATCGCGCGGGTGGGGGAGCTGGTCGAGCGCGCGCGCCGCGCGCGGCCGGTGCTGGAGACGGGCGAGGCGCCGCTGGTGAAGATCACCGCCAAGCCCGACGGCGCGTCCCGCCTGAAGTCCTTCGCGACGGTGATGGAGGGCTGTGAGAAGCACTGCACCTTCTGCGTCGTCCCGGTGACGCGCGGCCGGCAGCGGAGCCACACACCCGCGGCGGTGCTCGACGAGATCGAGCGGCTGGCTGCCGAGGGCTGCCGCGAGGTGACCCTGCTCGGCCAGACCGTCGAGATGTACGGCCGGGACCTCCAACCGCCCACCGACCTCGCCGCGCTCCTCCACGCCGTGAACGACGTGGACGGGATCGCCCGCATTCGCTTCACGACCTCGAATCCTTTCAACTTCACGTCGCGACTCATCGCCGCGATCCGCGACCTGCCCAAAGTATGCGAGTACGTCCACCTGCCGTTGCAGTCGGGCTCCAACCGGGTGCTGGCGCGGATGAACCGCGGCTACACGCGCGAGCGCTACCTCGACCTCATCGCCGAGCTGCGCGACGCCGTGCCCGACGTGGCGGTGTCCACCGATCTCATCGTGGGCTTCCCCGGGGAGACCGACGCCGACTTCGACGCGACGCTTGAGACGGTCGAGCGCGTCGCCTACGACAACGTGTTCGTATTCCGGTACTCACCGCGCCCAGGCACGCCGGCCGCCACCATGCCCGATCAGGTGCCGCTGACCGTGAAAGCGGAGCGCAACAGCCGGCTGCTGGCCGTCGCCGGCCGGGCCGCCGCTATCCGGAGCGCCCAGCTCGCCGGGCAGACGGTGGAGGTTCTGGTCGACGGCCGGGCCAAGAAGAACGCCGACGAGCTGGCCGGCCGCACCCGCTGCAACCGCGTCGTTAATTTCGAGGCCGATGCCCGTGTGGCCATCGGCGACATCGTCGCCATCCGCATCACCGACGTGCTGCCGCACAGCCTGCGGGGGACCCTCGCTGCGCGTGTCGAGGAGGCCGTATGTTTGTCGAGATGAAGGTCCGCGGGCTGGCGCTGGATCCGCTCTCCAACATGCCGATCATCATCCTGCGCGACGAAGAGGACAAGCGGTCGCTGCCCATCTGGGTCGGCATCTTCGAGGCCAACGCCATCGCGCTCGAGCTGGAGAAGATCTCGACGCCGCGGCCGATGACGCACGATCTCATCAAGAACATCCTGGAGGCCATCGAGGCGCGCGTCGTCAAGGTGGCCGTGACCGACCTCAAGGAGAACACCTTCTTCGCCGTCCTCCACCTTCAGGTCGCGGGCGCCGAGTACCAGGTCGACTCCCGGCCCTCCGACGCCATCGCGCTCGCCCTCCGCGTGGGCGCCCCGATCTACGTCGACGAGGAAGTGGTGCGCAAGGCGAAGACCCTCGACGTGGCCACCCCGAAGGAGGCCGACACGCTCAAGGCCGACGATCCCGAACGCGTGCGCGAGTGGCTCGGCAGCATCAAGCCGGAGGACTTCGAGAAGTTCAACAAGGCCTGACGGCGGACCGCGGACGGTGCGCGTCGCGCTGTTTACCAACAACTACCTGCCATTCTGCGGGGGCGTTACGACCTCGGTCGAGACCCTGCGCCGGGGCCTCGAAGCCCGAGGTCACGAGGCCTGGGTCCTGGCGCCTCGTTTCCGCGCCGACGCCGCCGATGGACCCCGCGTCATCCGGTATCCGTCGATCCCGGCCGCCACCTATCCCGAGTTCGTCCTCGCCGTGCCGTTCGCGCCCCGCGTCACCCGGCGCGTGCGCCGACTCGACGTGGAGGTCTTCCACAGTCACCATCCGTTCCTGCTCGGTCCGGCGGCACGGCGCCTCGCGCGCCAGCAGCGCCGCCCGCTCGTCTTCACGTACCACACGCGCTACGACAAGTACGCGCATTACGTCCCGTTCCGGCGCAGCCTGGTCGAAGACGTGGCGGTGCGACTCAGCACCCGCTTCGCGTCCGGCGCCGACGCCGTCATCGCGCCATCGCGCGTGATCCGTGATGAGCTGGTCGCTCGCGGAGTCCGCACGCCCATCGCGGTCGTGCCCACCGGCGTGGATCTCACGCGTTTCTGTCCCGGCGACGGCGGGGCCGCGCGCCGGCAGCTGGGCCTCGACCCGCGCGACGTGATCGTGCTCTACGTGGGCCGGCTCGATCGCGAGAAGAGCGTTGACCTGATCCTCCTGGCCTTCGAGCGCGTCGCCGGCACGGTGCCCCGGGCGCGGCTGGTGCTGGTCGGCACCGGCACCCAGGAGGGCGAGCTCCGACGCCGCGCGGCTCGATCGGCCGTGAGCGAGCGCGTGACGTTCCTGGGCGTGCGCCCCCACGACACGCTGCCGACCTGCTACCAGGCCGCCGATCTCTTCGTCTTCGCCTCGGAAACGGAGACGCAGGGGCTGGTGCTGGCGGAAGCCGCAGCCTGCGGCCTGCCGGCCGTCGCGGTGTCAGCCCCGGGCTGCGACGAGGTCGTGCGCGATGGAGAGACCGGCGTCCTCACCAAGGGCGATCCCGGGGGCCTGGCCGAGGCGGTGATCGGTCTCCTCGTCGACGTCGAGCGCCGGCGCGTGATGCGCACGCGAGCGCGCGAGGGGGCCGAGCGCGAGTTCGACGTGCGGCTTCAGGTCGACCGGACGCTGGCCGTCTACGAGCTCGCGCGCTCCCGCGTGCCGGGGCCCCGGCGGTGAGCGTCGACGGGAGCGCAGAGGGGCCGCCACCTCGCCGGATCCTCGTCCACCTGCGCGACGAGTGGGCGAGCGAGCAGGGATTGTTCGCGAGTGATCCACGCGTGCGGACGCTCCGTCGCGTGCTCGTGAGCTATCCGGAGGTGCGGCACATCCTGCCCGACATCATCAGTCTCGAAAGCGTGGTCGATGCCCGCGTCGTCGACACGCTGGCCCAGTTCCTCCAGCGCCAGCAGTGGCTGGTGAAGTCCGTCGATTTCGAGTGAGCCGCCGGACCGGCGAGAGCCTGCGCCGCACCGAGGCCGAGATCGCGGCCGAGAAGGCCGCCACCCTGGGCCGGGCCGGTGAACGCCTCGAGGAGGCGCTCCGTGTCGCCCACGCCGCGCTCGCCCGTCTGGACGCCGCCAGCGCGGGGCCGAGGAGCGCCGCGAGCGCCTTGCCGACTACGAGCACGCGCGCGAGCGGGCGGCCCGCGAGCGCCTGATCCTCATCATCCAGCGCGAGGCCGTCGGGCTGCTTCAGCATCGCGTCGTCGACCAGCAGTTCCCGGAGCCGCCGCGGCGGTCCTGACCGCCTGACCGATGATCTGGAATCCTCGTGCCGAGGCTCAGTCGCCGACCGATCGGGCCGCGTTGCAGCTCACGCGGCTGCAGGAGACCATCGCGTGGGCGGTCGGACGGATCCCGTTCTACTGGGAACGTCTGGGTGCTGCGCGTGTCGATCGACTCGACGACCTCGCCCGCTTACCGTTCACGCTGAAGAGTGACCTGCGCGAGCACTATCCCTTCGGACTGTTCGCGGTGCCGCGCGAAGAGATCGTCCGCATCCACGCGTCGTCGGGCACGAAGGGCAAGCCGACGGTGGTCGGCTACACGGCCAGCGACATGGACACCTGGCGCGAAGTCATGGCGCGGACGATCGTGGCCGCCGGGGGCCGCCGTGGCGACCTGCTTCAGAACGCCTTCGGCTATGGCCTCTTCACCGGCGGCCTCGGCTTCCATCAGGCCGCCGAGCTGATCGGCATGACCGTGGTGCCGGCCTCCTCGGGAAACACCGCCCGCCAGTGCTTGCTCCTGCGCGACTTCAAGCCGGCGGCGCTGTGCGCTACGCCGTCCTTCGCGCTCCACATCGCCGAGATACTGGCCGAGCAGGGGAGCAAGCCCGAGCAGCTCGGGCTGCGCTACGGGATGTTCGGCGCCGAGCCGTGGACGGACGGCGTGCGGCGCGCGCTCGAGGCCGGGCTCGGCTGTCCGGCCTACGACATCTACGGCCTCAGCGAGATCATCGGTCCCGGCGTCTCCGGTGAGTGCGAGGCGCGCGAGGGCCTGCACATTGCCGACGACCACTTCCTGCCCGAGATCATCGACCCTCGGAGCGGCGAGCCGCTCGGCGCGGGCCAGCAAGGCGAGCTCGTGTTGACCACACTGACCAAGCGCGCCATGCCGCTCATCCGTTACCGCACCGGCGACGTCACCACGCTCACGACGACGCCGTGCCGCTGCGGGCGAACGTCGGCGCGCATGGCCCGCCTGGTCGGCCGGGCCGACGATATGCTTATCATCAAGGGAGTGAACGTGTATCCCTCGGAGGTCGAGGGCGCCCTGCTGGGGGTGGCCGACCTGGTGCCGCAGTACCTGCTGGTGGTCGACCGGACGGCCGCCCTGGCCCGTGTTGAGATCCAGGTCGAGCCGGCGGCGGCGTTCCTGGAGCGGTGCGCCAGCGTGGCGCCGGATCACCCGGCGGTCGGCAAGCTGCGCAGCGAGGTGGCCGCGCGGCTCAAGGCGGCGCTGGGACTGAGCGTCGAGGTGACGCTGGTCTCGCCGCGGACGATCCCGCGCTCGGAGGGCAAGGCCGTTCGCGTGGTGGAACGAACGTGACGGAGGACGAGCGATGAGCAGCCTCGAACAGACGATGATGAGCAAGATCACCACCGGAGAGCGGCTGGAGTCGGCGGGCGAGATGACGCCGGAGTACCGCGACAACCTCGTCCATCTCATGACGATGCAGGCCGATTCCGAGCTGGCCGGTGGGTACGGGTACGTGCCGTGGATCATGAAGGCGCCCGGCGTGGAGGAGAAACACGTCGTCGCCCAGATCGTCAAGGACGAGCTGCGCCACGCCGCCGTGATGTACGGCCTGCTGGCCGATCTGGGAGTCGACGTCGACCGCCACGTGGCCGTCCACGACCAGATCTTCACGATGCGCATCGAGCCCGACGCCGACATCGGCACCCAGCGCATCACCAGCGACAAGCGCGTCAACATCTTCTACTACCCGATCGACACCTGGCCCGATTTCGTCTTCTTCAACTTCTGCATGGACCGCGGCGCCGGCCACCAGCTCGAGGACGTGCGCCAGTGCTCCTACGGCCCGTGGGTGCGGGCCATCGAGGGTATCTTCAAGGAGGAGAAGTTCCACATCCGCCACGGCGAGTTCTGGGTCAAGAAGCTCAGCGAGGATCCCGCCACTCACGACGAGGCGCAGACGACGTTCAACAAGTGGTACATCCGCACGATGAACATCTTCGGCCGGCCTGGGTCGCCGAAGAACCAGCGCTATCGCGAGCTGCGGCTGAAGCTGCGCGACAACGACGAGGTCCGCCAGGCGTTCGCCCGCGAGGTGGCCAACCTGTGCGAGAAGTTCGGCCTCAGGGTGCCCGAGTGGAAGCCGAAGTGGGGGGAACTGCCCGAAGAAGCCCACATCCCGGGCTGATCCACGGCGCCGCGGCGGGTGCAGCCAGCGGCCGTGGCCGGAGTTTACATAATGCGCCTTATCGGCAATGCGGGCCGCCAGCCCACGCCGCGGCCGCCCGGCCCGGGGTCGCCTCGGCCACGATGGTCCGTACGGCCTGAACGATCGCGGCCCGCCCGATGCCGTAGCGCTCGAGCAGCTTCTTCGGGGGCCCGCTCCGTGGGATCTCGCGGACCGCCAGACGGTGCACGCGCACACCAGAGTCGCCGACGGCTTCCAGCAGGAGCGTGATGCCCGCGGCGACAATCGTGAGGGCGGTCGCCCGAGCCCCGGCGAACCACCTTGAGGCCGCCGATCGCAAACGCCTCGCCGGGGCGGGGCCGTAGACCGTCGGCGGCGCCATCCGTGTCGTGCGGAGATAGACCAGGCCGTGATGACTGGCGGCCAGCTGCACGCACGCGTCGGTGGCGATTCCGTCGGACGGATACAGGACAACGGCTTCCGGGACCGCGCGGAAGAGCGCCAGATCCTCCAGGCCCATCTGCGAAGGCCCGTCGTCGCCGATGCTCACGCCGGCGTGCGAGCCGCAGAGCTTCACGTTGCTCCGCGAGAAGCCGGCCATGCGAATCTGGTCGGCCGCGCGCTCCAGGAAACACGCGAAGGACGAGGCGAACGGGATCAGTCCTTGCGCGGCGAGGCCGGCGGCCATGCTCACCATGTTCTGCTCGGCGATCCACGCCTCGAAGAACCGCCCGGGATAGGCATCGCGGAAGCGCTCGGCGTAGGTCGAGTTCTTCACGTCGCCATCGAGCGCGACGATCCGAAGGTCGGCGGCGCCGATGCGAACAAGGGCGTTGCCGTACGCCTCACGCGTCGCGATCGTGGCCGCCGCCGGCGCCGGGCCACGGTCGGATACGGTCGACGTCGGCCACCGCACGGCCTCGGTCGTGGGGCGGCGGATCGGCGGCGGGGGCACGTGATGCCGCCGGCTCTCGAGCTCACGGATCGCCGTCTCGGCCTGCTCCGGCGGCGGCGGCTTGCCGTGCCAGCCCACGCGCAAGCGGGTAGCGACGTCTTCGAGCGCATGAACGAGGGCTTCGGTGGCCATGGTCGAGGCTCAGGAAGGCGGCAAGCCTGGTGCCTCGACGACGCCAAACCGTTAGGGAGATGCCCCCAGTCGGGTAAGACGTCCCTTGATCTCGTCGGCGCGTGGACTCCTGGGAAGCTCCTTCAAGTGTCTGCGATAAGTCTCGACGGCGGCGTCTTTTTTGCCCGCCTGCTCCTGGCTGCGCGCCAGGTCGAGCAAGAGATCCTCATAGTAGAAATCGCCCGGCTTCAGACCGGCGAGCGCTGCATGGTAACTCTCGACGGCTTTCGCGGGATTTCGTTCGGCCTCCCAGGTATATCCGATGCCGGCTCTGGCCAAAGCCTTGAGGGTCGGCGACCCCGTCCTCGCCGCCGCGATCTCGTAGGCGGATCGTGCCCGCGCCCAATCCCGCTCGCCGTAGCGCACGTTGCCGAGCTCGTAGGCCCCCAGCGCAGCCATCGCGGCGGACGGATAACGCGCCAGCGCCGCCTCGAGACTCCGGGCCGCGGCGCTGCGCGTTTCCGGTGGAGGCGGCGCCGCGCCAGTGCCGCCCAGCTGGTTGAGCGCTTCGACGTAGGCCGTCGTCGCACGGCGATCCTGCTCCTCGGACCAGAACCATGCCCCAATGCCGATCCCGGCCAGCAGGATGAGCCCGGCGATCACGCCGAGGGTGACGCGTGAGGGTGGCCAGCTGGGAATGAACGTCAGCACGTCAGTCCGCTCACCGCAGGCGCAGCCCGCGCCGGTACTGACGGCCGCAGAAACCGCAGCGCAGCCAACCTTGCGCGACCCGGCGCACCAGCCGGCCGCAGTGCGGACAGCGCTGGTACGTGCGTCGTGCGTAGATGAGTCCGAGCCCGACGACGACAGCGACGCCCACCATGAATGGTGGCCCCAGGAGGAACTCCACGAAGGCCCATGCTAGCAGCGCGCCAGGGCGATCATAGGAGAAATCTTTTCACCAAGTGGTGGTACGAAGTTCCACCCGGGAGGGGTTGGTTGGACGCGAAGCGTCTTGCAACTGTCGACGAAAAGAGCAAGACTCCCTTCGTCACTCAGCGGCACGTCGCTTGCGAGTGCAGAGGGTCCGATTGAAAAGGGGGGCGGCTATGCGCGATCGGAGCGAGCGACTGACTGTCGAAGTTCGCCTGTTACCTGATCCCTGCCTCTGGTGTTGGGAAATCCGCGACGCATACCGGAACGAGGTGCTCGAAAGTAGCTGGGCCGGCGAGTGGACGGCGTACAGCTCACCCGAAGAAGCGTTGCGGGCTGGACACCGCCGCCTGACCGCTCGACCCGCCGCCTGACGAAGACGCCACCGCCCGGAGCGCGCGCTCCGGGCGGTGGACGCCACGACCGACCTCGCGACGCTCGCTACATCGCCTTGCCGAGCATCGCGAGTCCTTCCTTCGCTACCTTCTCGGAGTCGGCGTGCTTGCCCTCCGCGTGCAGTTTCTGGGCTTCAGTCGCCTTCTGTTTCGCACCCGCACTGGCCGCGTCGAGCCGGTTACCGCTCTCGGTATTGATCTGTGCGATCAGCTTCGGACACTGGAATGCGAGCGCGGAACCGGCGAACAGAACCGCGACCACGGCCGCGACGACCACCATCATGATGAACCGTGGCATGTCCTCACCTCCCCCTGGAGATACCGGATCATCCGGGAATATCGACGAAGACGTCGCCGTTGTCCACCGTCACCACGAAGCAGGCCACCTTGACGGCCGGGTTGTTGACATTGAGCCCGGTCGTCACGTCCCATCGCCACGCATGCCACGGGCACATGACGATGCGGCCCTCGACATCACCTTCGCCGAGCGGGCCGCCGCGATGCGTGCACGCGTTGTCGATGCAGTAGAACGTTCCGTCCACGTTGAAGACCGCCAGCGTCTGGCCAGCGACTTCCACCACCCGTCCCTCGCCGGCCGGCACGTCGCCGACCGCAGCCACTTTCGTCCGTGCCACGATCGATGGCCCTCCTCGCCGCGAAAATATCGCAAAAACCCGTGTGTTCGAAGGGCCTTATAATAACGCCGGAGACGGCGGATGATCTTCCACCAGCTACTCAACGAGGAATCAGGGTGCCTGTCCTACCTGATCGGCTGTGGCGAAGCCGGTCGCGCCGTCGTGGTCGATCCCGGACGGGACCGCGTGGACGAGTACGTGCGCCTGGCCCGGAAGAAGGGCCTGCGCATCACCCAGATCGTCGAGACGCACACGCACGCCGATCACATCTCGGGCAATCGCGACCTCGCGGCCGTCACCAAGGCGTCCATCGCACTCCACCGCTCGACGAAGGCCGTGTTCGAGCACGCGACGGTGCAGGACGGCGACGAGATCGTGGTCGGCAACGTCGTCCTCAAGGTCCTTCACACGCCCGGGCACACGCCCGACAGTCTCTGCCTGCTGGTGACCGATGGCGCACGCGCGAGCGAGCCGTGGTTCGTCCTCACCGGCGATACGATGTTCATCGGTGACGTCGGCCGCCCGGACCTGGGCGGCGCCGAGGCCGCCGGTCAGCTCTGGGAGAGCCTGCAATCGTCACTGCTGCGCCTCGACGACACCGTCGAGATCTATCCCGCGCACGGCGCCGGCTCACTGTGCGGTCGGGCGATGTCGTCCAAGACGGCGTCGACCATCGGGTTCGAGCGGCGCTTCAACCCCGCGCTTCGCGCCCGCAGCAAGGCCGAGTTCGTCGATCTGCTGATGGCCGGGCTCCCCCCCAAGCCTCCTTCGTTCCAGACGATCGTGGGCAAGAACCTCGGCACGCTGCCGCTGGAACTGCCCAAGCCGCGGCCCTACACCGCCCGAGAGGCGTGGGAGGCGGTGAGCGCCGGCGGTGCCTGCGTGCTCGATCTGCGCGATCCGGCGACATACGGCGACGGCCACGTCCCCGGCGCGCTCAACGTCTGGATCGAGAGCCCTCAGTTCGGCGACCGCGTCGGCTGGTTTGCCACCGACGGCGCGCCCCTGATCCTGCTCACCCATACGCCGTCCGACATCGACCGCGCGCTGCGCGCCCTGGCCCGCGTGGGGGTCGATCAGGTGG
>MNEG01000025.1:8432-39107 GCA_001917585.1 Candidatus Rokubacteria bacterium 13_1_40CM_68_15 | reverse complement strand
CTACGCGCTCTACCCGCACATGACCGTGTACGACAACATGGCCTTCGGCCTCAAGATGCGCAAGTTCCCCAAGGCGGAGATCGCCAAGCGCGTCCAGGACGCGGCCGAAATCCTGGGCATCCAGGAGCTGCTCAAGCGCAAGCCGCGCCAGCTCTCGGGCGGCCAGCGCCAGCGGGTGGCCGTTGGGCGCGCCATCGTCCGCCATCCCCAGGTGTTCCTCTTCGACGAGCCGCTGTCCAACCTGGACGCCAAGCTCCGGGTGCAGATGCGCGTCGAGCTCAAGCGCCTGCACGACCGGCTGGAAACCACCGCCATCTACGTGACCCACGATCAGGTGGAGGCGATGACCCTGGGCGATCGAGTCGTCGTGATGAAGGACGGCTGGGTGCAGCAGGTGGGCGAGCCGCTCGAGCTCTACTCGAAGCCGGCCAATCGCTTCGTGGCCGGCTTCATCGGCTCACCGGCCATGAATTTCGTCGAGGCTGCCATCAAGGACGGCGGTGCGCTCTGGGCGGAGACGGCCGGCTTCCGCGTGAAGGTTCCGGCGGACCGCACCGATCGCCTCAAGTCCTACGCCGGGCAGCCGGTGACGGTCGGCATCCGGCCGGAAGACCTGCACCCGGCCACCGGCGGCGATTCGGGTGACTACACCTTCGACGCCGTCATCGACGTGGTCGAGCCCCTCGGCTCCGAGATCCTGCTCGACGTCAAGGTGGGCGCCCACACGATGGTCGCGCGCGTCGATCCCACCGTGCGCGTGAAGGTTCACGAGCCGATCCGGCTGGCCCTGAACGCCGAGCGGCTCCACTTCTTCGACAAGAAGAGCGAGGCGGCGATATAACGTCGGAGGGGGCCTCGACGGCCCCCTTTCGAGTCTCGGCCCGCCCGGAACCCTCGCGCCGGCACAGCCGGCGCTCGCGGGCGCATGACATCGCGACCGCCTATGCGCTGCTCACGCCGACGCTGCTTCTGCTGCTTCTGGTGCTGGCCTATCCACTCGGCTGGGAGGTCTGGATCAGCCTGACCGACTTCTCACCGCTCAACGACGGCCCGACAGCATTCGTCGGCCTGGCGAACTACCGGGGTCTCCTTGCCACCGCGGAGTTCTGGCGCTCGGTCACGGTGACGGTCGTCTACGCGGCCGTCACCACCGTGGCGAAGCTCGCGCTGGGGATCGGATTCGCGCTCTTGCTGGCGCGGCCGTTCCGGGGGCGAGCGCTCGTCTTCCTGGCAATCTTCCTGCCCTGGGCCTACCCCGCCAGCGTCAGCGTCATCGGGTGGTACTGGACGCTGAGCCCGCCCATTCCGACCGCCTACAGCGTCTTCATGGGAAACATGAAGTATGCCGTCGACAGCGCGTTCGGCGGCGGCGCCTGGGCCTTCTTGAGCGTGAGCCTCTTCAACATCTGGCGGGGAAGCTCGTTCATCGGAGTGTTCCTGCTGGCCGGCATCAACGCCATTCCGCCCGAGCTGTTCGAATGTGCGCTCCTCGAGTCCAAGAGTCGCTGGCGCCGCTTCTGGCTGGTGACGGTGCCGTTGCTCAAACCATTCCTCGCCCTCGCCGTGTTTCTCTCGCTCACCACCGCCTTCGCCGACCTGGCCAACGTCTGGATGCTCACGGCCGGGCGGATCATCTTCCCGGTGGTGGGCACTCACGCCTACTGGCTCGCCATCAAAGGGGGACAGTTCGGCCCGGCGGCCGCGCTCTCCTTGATGCTGGTTCCCCTGCTGCTGGCGGCCCTCCTCGTCCTCTTTCGGATGTTCGATCCGCCGGAAGCGACGCGCGCATGAGCCCCCGGCCCTGGTGGCGGAAGCTCGCCCACGCGGCCTTGGTGGTCCTGGCCACGGTCTATTGCGTCTTTCCGATCTATTTCATGCTCGTCCAATCGCTGAAGACCGCGCAGGAGGACGTCTTCGGCAACCCCCTCATCGTGATGAACCCGACGCTGGAGAACTTCCAGGAATTGTTCGAGCGCGAGGGCGAGGTTCGGGGCTTCGTGGGGCGCGCCCTCCGTCGCTCCTACCCCTTTCTCGACTGGCTGGAGAACACCATCGTCGTCTTCGCCGGCTCGGTGATGGTGACCCTCGTGGCCAGCATTCTGGCGGCGTACGCCATCGGACGGTTGCGCCCGCCCGGGTTCCGCTGGTGGCGCCGCGTCATCTTCGCGACGTACGTGATCCCCCACACGATCCTGTTCGTTCCTCTCTACCAGGTGGTGATCCGGCTCCATCTGGACGACAACCTCCTGGCTCTCCTCCTCGTCTATCCGACGCTGGCGCTGCCGTTCTGTGTCTGGGTTCTCTCGGCGCACTTCCAGCACCTCCCCCGCGAGGTGGAGGAGGCGGCGTTGATCGAGGGGGCCAGCCGGACTCGCGCCTTCTTGAAGATCGTCCTGCCCATGAGCCGGCCCGTCATCGTGGCCGCCGGGATCTTCACCCTGGGGACGATCGCCAGCGATTTCATGCTCGCCTCCATCTTCCTCCTCAGCGGGCACAACCAGACGGTGCCGGCCGGCCTCGCGACGATGGAGGTGGCCCTCGACGAGCTGCTGGCGGTGGCCGGCATCAACCTGATGGCGATCCCGGTGGTCATCATCTGCGCCGTCTTCGCCCGCGGCTACGTGCGCGGGCTGACCGCGGCCATGGTCGAGGGCAGCTGAACGACTAGCGGCCGATCGCGACGATGCGGATGATCTGGTGGAGGGCGGTTTCCGCGATGTAGATCGCGCCAGACCGATCCACGGCAACCCCCTGCGGATCACCGAGGTCATGGGCGAGGCTCGTCACCACGCCGGCCGCCGAGACGCGATACACCTCGCGGATGTGGAACCCGCTGCTCACCAGCACGCTGCCGTCCGGCGCGACCGCCATGCTCGTGCGGTGGAAGTGCCCGGAGGGGAGCCGGGCCAAGCTTCGCAACTTGCCCTCCGGCGAGAGGATCACCATTTCGCCGATCGAGGAGAGCACGACGAACTCTCCCTGCTCCAGCGGCGCGACGGCGACGAATCGGTGCAGCGGCTCGCCGGAAACCCGTCGCACCGGTCGCGGCGGGAAGATCGGGGCGATGAGCTCCAGTCGCCTCGGCAGCGGCACGTTCTCGGCGGGATCGATGCGGAAGACGAGCGGCCCCGTGTAGTTCTCGGCGGCCAGCGATTCCAGCGACGGCGGCGGCGGCGACTCCGAACGGAGCTGGCTCTCGAAGCTCGCGTAGTCCAGCACCACCAGCCGGCCTTGCCGGTCGGCGGCCAGGCTCGAACCGCCGAGAAGATGGTTGAGACCGACGGCGATGGGCGTGAGCCGCTGGTCAGACGTGAGCCGATAGATCCGATTCCCGTTTTCTTCTCCGAGGAACAGATCGCCCGTCCTTGCGTCGACGGCGAGACTGCCCAGGACGGTCTTACGGGGTCCCTCGGCAAACGGGATGACGACCCGGGGCGTGAGCGAGGCGTTGACGGGCTGTGGGGCCGCCGGATCGAGCCAGAAGATCTCCCCGGCAGAATCGCCCCGCCAGCCGTGGCTCAGCACGATGAGGTATCCGGACGTCGAGAACGCAAGCTGGGCCGGTCTGGGTATGCCCGTCGCCACCACCTCGATGCGCAGCCCCGGCGCCAGCCCAACGCCGGCAGCTCGCAAGGGCAGGGCCCAATCGCCCATGAAGCTCAGCCCTACAGCGAGGACAGCGGCCGCCCATGCGATCGACCCGCGACAAGGGCGGCGGCGTCCCTTCCCGTTCATTCGGGCTCGGGCTTCTGGATGGGATCCGGCCGCCCGGGATATCCGAGATGGAGCATCAGGTACTTCAGGGGCTTGTCGGTCCTGTTCGTGTGGTTGTGCCACCACCCACCGTTGTCCATGAAGGACTGCCCGGCAGCATGATACTGGGCACCCTGGATGCCGACGGGGCCCGCTTCATAGAAGGTGGTCAGGATCCCCTCGACGACGTAGATGTAGGTCGGCACTCTGAACTGCTGACGTCCCGTCTGGCCGCCCGGTTCCAGAGCAACCGTTCCGCCCGTGATCAGCAGCGGCGCATTGACGGTGGCTGAGAAGCCTCCCAGCGAGGTGACGAGGCCCTTGACCGTGACGCCCTTCGGATCCTTTGAGTCCTGGGCGTCGGCCGGCAGGCCCACGACGTCGACGAGAAGCGCGATGGTGAGGGCGACGAACATCTTTGTGACCATTGAGTGATTCCTCCGCGAAAAGAGGTGAGCGTCGCCTGCGTCGTGCGAGCGCGCGGCGAGCATCCGCTGCTTCACCGAAGTACCTCCCCGACATCGACTGCGCCGGCAGAACCGGCGCTCGAACACGCCAGATCGCCGTCTACTTCACGACGCCGCCCGTGATCCCCTGGATGAACCTGTCGAGGAAGAAGTTGTAGAGGACCGCGACGGGCAAGCCCACGAGCAGCGCCGCGCCCATCAGCGAGCCCCAGAAGTAGACGTCGCCGCGGATGAGCTCGGTCGGCACGCCCACCGGCACCGGCTTCTGATCACCCGGGGAGACGAACGCGAGCCCGTAGAGGAAGTCCTGCATCGAGAGCGTGAAGGCGAAGATCACCGACGTCAGGACCCCCGGCACGCTCACCGGGAGCACCACGCGGAGGAACGCGCCGAGCTGGCCGCAGCCGTCGACGCGCGCGGCCTCCTCCATCTCCATCGGCACCGTCTTGAAGAAGCCCATCATGAGCCAGGTGCAGAACGGGATGGTAAAGGTCGGGTAGACGAGCACCAGCGCCCACCAGGAATCCTGTAATCCGAGCGTCGCCACCACGCGCGAGAGCGGAAGGAACAGGATGATCCCCGGCACCAGGTATGTCATGAAGATGGCGATCCCGATGTTCTCGGCGCCGGGCAGCCTGAGCCGCGCCAGCGCGTAGCCCGCCGGGACCGCGGTCAGGAGCGTGATCAGCGCCACCCACGCCGAGATCGTCATGGTGTTGATGATCCAGTCGCCGAAGTGCGTCTGGTAGAAGAGGATCGAGAAGTTCTTCAGCGTGGGCGGCAGGTTGAACCAGAACGGGATATTGCCCATCCGGTAGAGGTCGGGCTCCTGCTTGAACGCGGTGATCAACATCCAGTAGATGGGGAAGACCGCGATCAGGACGAAGGGCGTCAGGCCCGCATAGATCAGCAGGTGACGCCGGGTCTCCTTCTGGCGCGTGGTCCGCTGGGTGGCCATCTCCACCCTCAATACTCCCTACGCTTCAGGTTCCGGAGCACCAGGAAGAGGGCGGGGAGCAGCAGTGGAACGAGAAAGAGCGCGATCGCCGCGCCACGGCCAAGGTTCCCCGCCTGGATGCCGATCTGGTACGCGAGCACGGGCAAGATCTTGCTCGCGTTGCCCGGGCCGCCCTGGGTCAGGAGGTACACGACACTCAGGTCCGACAGCGTGAAGACGGTATCGAACAGGAGCCCGATCATGAGGATCGGGAAGATCATCGGCACGACCACGTGGCGGAAGCGCTGGAAGAAGGAGCAGCCGTCCACCTTGGCGGCGTCGATGACCTCCAGCGGCACCGAGGTAAACCCCGCGAGGAGCACGATCGCCGAGAACGGGAAGGTCCGCCAGACGTTCACCGCGATGCAGGCGGCCAGGGCGAGGTGCGGCTGGCCGAGCCAGATGGGCCAGCTGTCAGAGCCGTACGTGCCGATCAGGCCCAGGCGGCTCAGGACCCAGTTGATCACGCTGAACTGAGAGTCGTACATCCACTTCCACGAGAGCACGCTGATGGCGATGGGCAGCGTGAACGGGATGACCACGAGACCACGGATGAGCTTCTTCCCGCGGAAGTTCTGGAGCAGGAGGAAGGCCAGCGACGTGCCGAGCAGGCTCTTGAAGATCGCCGCCACCACCAGAAACACCACGCTGTTCCGCATGGCGATCCAGAAGGTGTCCATCTCCCAGGCGGCCCGGAAGTTCTCGAGGCCGATGAAGCGGGCCACGGGATCGCCGACGTTGGCGTCGCTCACCGCGAGCCAGAGCGAGAACAGGAAGGGCGCCCCCACGAGCAGCAGCACATAGAGCGCGGCCGGCGCCAGCAGCGTGTAGCCGAAGATCTTGCGCTGCGCGGAGTGGGTCCCCCACCACGCTCGCTCCGCTGTAGGGGCAGGCGCAGAGACAACGGCGGCCCGGGCTGTTGGCTCCGGGCCGCCGCGCAGCGAAGCGGTCGTCATGCCCTCTTGTGCTTAGCGAAGATCCGACGGTACTCGCCGACACCCCACTTCATCACGTCCTCGATCGCCTGGCCACGGGCCACGCGGGTGAACATGTCGGGCAGCACGAACAGGTTGACGACCTCCTGGATCGGCGTGGTGAAGGGCCCGGGATAGCCGTAGAACGCGACGATCTTCGGGAAGTCCTGCAGGATCTGCATCTTCGGATCGGCGCCGATGACCGGCATCGGCTTTTGGGCGTCCGCGAGCAGGTAGGGCATGTTGTAGCCGCGGCTCTGGGTCATGCCCTCCTTGCCGCTGTCCATGAAGTGGGCCAAGAACTCCTTGGCGGCCGGCTGGTTCTTCGAGAACTTCCAGATCATGTAGACGTTGGCGGATGACACGCTGACGCGCTTGCCCCCGGGCCCCGCCGGCTCCAGGCCAATGTGCGTGTTCTTGAACACGTCGGGGTTGGTATCCTCGGTCGTGCGGTAGGCCGAGATCGCGTCGTGGATCCAGCTGCCGATGCCGGAGGCGAGGAAACGGTTGTCGGAGGCGTCGTCCCAGGAGAAGACCTCCGGGGTCATGCCCTCGTCGAACAGCGCCTTGGCGAAACGAAGGGCCTCGCGCATCTCCTTCGAGTCGATCAGGATGTTCTCCCCCGACGGGTCGGCTTCCGCGCCGCCAAAGCTGAAGAGCAGCGAGCGCCAGTTGAGATTGGCGTCCGCGCACTGCGAGAACTGGATGCCCGTCGGATGCCCCTTGGGCTTGAGCGTCCGCGCGGCAACCCGGGCGAGTTCCCACGTGTCCGGCGCCTTCAGGCCGTTGGCGTCGAAGAGATCCTTGCGGTACAGCATCGGCAGCAGGATATAGAACATCGGGATGCCGTAGTGCTTGCCCTCGACCTCGACGAGCGGCCCGGCCGCGGGAATCCAGCCGCCGTGATTCTTGCCGCCCTGGCTGTAGATGTCGCTGAGGTCGACCAGGCTCCTGTAGTAGAGCCGCGTCAGGATCGAGGAGGCGTTCATGATGATATCGTGGCCCGCGCCGGCCGCGAATTCGGCGGCCATCCGCGCCGGCAGCTCAAGGTGTGGGATGTGGTCCACGCGCACCTTGACGCCGTTCTTGTCGCCCCACTCCTTCGTGAACTTGCTGTCGAACCACGCGTCGTAAGCGGGGATGAAGTGGCTCCACTGAAGGATGCGTAGCGTCGTGCCCCGGATCTGCGCGGGCGCCTGTCGCGCATCGAGCATCGTGAGCAGCGCGCTCGTCGTCACGCCAGCACCGGCGACGGTGAGGAATCGCCGACGACTGACAGAGGCCTTAACGGGAACGGGCCGTGGATCGCTCATCGCAGACCTCCTGGTCGAGCGGTCAAACTCTAGGGAGGAGCCACCCGAACGCGTAACCGATGGATTTTTTTACCCGGTCACTGCGACCCTTGTCAAGTCGCGCACACGGTAGTCGCCGGCGGCGTCGCGGTAGCGCTCGGCGCGGACGCCCTCGATCTCGACCAACGTGACCTCGGCCATGTACGCCACCTGGGTGCCCCGATCGAGGTGACCGACCATGCTCGTTCCCGAATCCCAGTGGTAGAACGTGACGTGGGCGTGGACCTCGCCGCCGATGACGCTTCCCTGCAGCGACCCCATCTCGAGCGCTCCCTCGAACGTCTGGTGCTTTTCCTCGGGCGGGAAGCCGAAGCGGGCGAAGGTATGGATGTTGGCGCGTTGGAGGGAGCCGATGCCGCTGACGATCGTGGCCGTCTCGATGCCCTCTTTGTGGACCACGTCCTGAAGGCCCTCGAGCAGGAAATCGTCGCGTTCGAAGATCGCCAGGATGATCCTCGGCGCGCCCTCCGACACGAAGTAGTTCATCGCGGCCCTCCGACTGGGAGCGTGTGGGGCGCACCCTACACGCCGGCGCCGCGCTTGTCAAAGGACGGGTGGTATCCTGCCAGGCGTGCGCCGGCCCCTGCTCGGCCTCGTCGCCGCCCTCGTCGTCGTCGGGGCCATCGCGGCCGCGTTGGCCTGGCTCCTCAACGATCCCAAGCCCCCAGCCGGCGCGAGCCACGCCGAGCGCCTGTACTACGCATACTGCGTGACGTGTCATGGGGTCGACGGGCGGGGGTCGTGGCGGGCCGCGCTCTTCCTGATCCGCCCGGGGGATCTCGCCAGTGCCGCCCACAGCCGTCCCGACCGGTATCTCTTCGACATCATCAAGCACGGCGGGGCGCCGCTCGGGCGGCCCGGGATGCCGGCATTCGGGTACCACCTCAGTGACGCCGACATCGAGGCGCTCGTGGCGTATCTGAAGACCCTCGATCGTCGGCAACCTCGGTAGGCGTCAGGGCTCCTTCTGGATCCTGACGAGCACGAGCCGATCGTCGCGCTGGCGAACCGCCAATCGCACACGATCGCCGGGGCGCACGCCGGCGGCGTCCAGCTGCGCCGGCTCCCCGAACACCGCCATCAGCTCCATGGCCTTCATTCCGAGCGCGGCGATGGCCTCGTGTCGCACGAGGAGCAGGTCTGCTGAGGGCCTCGCGACCACCTCCCCGCGCACTTCATAGGCCGACGGGCTGACGATCGTTCCCCACAGAGCGGCGGCGAACGCCGCCAGCAGGCCGGCGAAGACGAGCGCGAGAAGCGAGCGCGAGCGAACGGGCGAAACGCTCAGCCGAGGATGATCGGAGTGCTTAGGGCGCGCCC
Organism: Candidatus Rokubacteria bacterium 13_1_40CM_68_15; assembly: GCA_001917585.1. Lineage (GTDB taxonomy): Bacteria > Methylomirabilota > Methylomirabilia > Rokubacteriales > CSP1-6 > 40CM-68-15. The sequence continues at coordinate 30,244 of MNEG01000025.1, read as the reverse complement.
ATCCCGTACGAAGCCGTCGAGTGCGTGCTATCGGGACGGATGTCGTCTCCGGTCACGATCCACGGTCCCCGGCATCCTTCCGCCACTGCGCGGGTCGCCGCGCGGTATCCGCTGCCCAGGGTTACCAGGAAGAGCGCAGCGCCCGTCACACCACCCAGGCCGCAGAGAAGGATGTTGAAGGGCGTCTTGGCCACCGTGATCACGGTCGCCGCCGTGTTGTACCCGGCGCCGCCGAGCAGCGGCGGTCGCTCGCTGGTCGCGGGCACCGCATCCGGCGAAATTTCAGGCTGGGCCGCCTGCTGCGCCATCACCGGCGACAGCGGGCCGGTCGCCAGCAGAGCTATCACGATTGCGAGCGCGATCATTCGAGCGACCATCGTCACATCCTCCTTGCCTCAAGTCAGGAACGCGTAGATTCCATCATAAGCGCCGGCAGCCGGGGCCGTCCCGCCAATTTCACGGCGCGGCGGCCCGCGCGGCGTAAGTCCGCGTCAGGCTATATAATCCCTCCCACATTTTGCCGCCCGGAGGAGTCCCATGAAGCTCGTACGCTTCTCTCAGAATGGTCAGTCGCCACGCCTCGGCGCGCTTCAGGGCGACCGCATCGCCGATCTCCAGGCCAGCCTGGCTGCCACGCTCGGGAAGCGCGGCGTGGCCCGGTCGCAGGCCATCGCCGCCGCCCTCGTGCCGAGCTCGACACGTGAGTTCCTCGAAGGGGGCGCCGCCAGCCAGGATGCGATCGCCTCCATCACGGAGTGGGTGACCGTGCCCAGGAGCGCGTCCCGTCTCCATGCGCCGATCGCCGACCCCAGCAAGTTCATCTGCATCGGCCTCAACTACCGCGACCACGCCGAGGAGGCCGGCCAGCCGATTCCCAGGGAGCCGCCCATCTTTCCCAAGTGGAACACGGCCATCCTCGATCCCGGCGAGCCGATCCTGCGACCGCGCGGGTCGAAACAGCTCGACTGGGAGGTCGAGCTCGGCGTCGTCATCGGCCGCACCGCACGGTTCGTGCCGCGCGAGCGCGCGCTCGACTACGTGGCCGGCTACACGATCGTCAATGACGTGAGCGCCCGCGACTTTCAGTTCATCACCAGCCAGTGGGCGGCCGGCAAGATCGGCGACACCATGGCGCCGGTCGGGCCGTACATCGCGGACCGGACCGAGGTCCCCGATCCGCACGTCCTCGAGCTCAAGCTGTGGGTGAACGGCGCGCTCATGCAGAACGGCAACACCAAGACGTTCATCTTCGACGTCCGCTACCTCGTCAGCTACCTCTCGAACCTCATCACGCTGTCACCCGGCGATCTCATCGCCACGGGCACGCCGCCCGGCGTCGGCTTCGCCCGCAAGCCGCCGGTCTTCCTGCAGCCGGGGGACTCGTGCCGGCTCGAGATCACCGAGCTCGGCACGCTCGAGAATCCCATCAAGGACGCCTGAGCACGATAGGACGATGAGGGCACGGGCTGATCGCCGGGGACGCACCGCGCGTCCCCGGCATCAACCATGCTTCTCGGGTACACTGCGACCATGCTAGACCTGCTCGCCCCGCTCGTCGTTTCCAACACGACGAAGATCGTGCTGCTTTCCCTCGACGGCCTCGCCGGCCTGCCCCGCGCGAAGACCGGCAAATCGGAGATGGAAACGGCGAGCCTGCCGAACCTCGACACTCTCGCGACCGAGGCCGCGTGTGGCCTGCTCCGTCACGTGGCGCCCGGAATCACGCCGGGCAGCGGCCCCGGACACCTCGGCCTCTTCGGCTATGACCCCCTGCGCTACCCGGTCGGCCGCGGTGTGCTGGAAGCGCTGGGGATCGAGTTCGATCTCCGCGCCGGTGACGTGGCCGCACGCGGAAATTTCTGCACGGTCGACGCCGCGGGCCGCATCACCGATCGCCGGGCTGGCCGTATCTCGACCGAAGAGTGCATTCGCCTGACCGAGCGGCTGCGCGACATCCGGCTTCCCGGCGTCGAAGTGCTGGTAGAGCCGGTGAAGGAGCACCGCTTCGTGCTGGTGCTGCGCGGCACCGGCCTCAGCGGGCGCCTCAGCGAGACGGATCCGCAGACCCTGGGGACCGCGCCACTTCCCGTCCGCGGCCTCGAGCCGGGTGCCGAGCGGACGGCCGAGCTGGTCAACCGCTTCGTGGACGAGGCACGCCGCCGACTCGTCGATGCGGCGCCGGCCAACATGGTCCTGCTGCGCGGCTTCGATCAGCTGCCGGCCCTCCCCCGCTTTCCTGAAATCTTCGGGCTGCGCGCCGCGGCGATCGCCGCCTATCCGATGTACCGCGGTCTCGCCAGGCTCGTCGGGATGGAGGTGCTCAAGACCGGCTCCGGGTTCGCCGACGAGGTGGCGACGCTGCGCCAGCACTGGGACGGCTACGACTATTTCTTCGTCCACTACAAGGACACCGACAAGGCCGGCGAGGACGGCGACTTCGACGCGAAGGTGGCGGCCCTGGAGCGCTTCGACGCCTTCGTTCCCGAGATCCGCGCGCTCGGCCCCGACGTGATCGTCGTGAGCGGCGATCACGCGAGCCCGTCGGTGCTGGCCAGCCACGGCTGGCAGCCCGTGCCCGTCCTGCTCTGGTCCCGCTACTGCGGCGCCGACCCGGTCGAGGCGTTCACCGAGCGGGCCTGCGCCGCCGGCATCCTCGGCGTGATGCCGGCGCAGCATTTGATGCCACTCGTCATGGCCAACGCCCAGCGCCTGACGAAGTACGGGGCGTGACCCCGGAGTAGCGAGGGCGCGCTGACTCATGCGCCTGCTGCTCCGGTTGTTGGCCGGCATCTGGCTGGCGACGCTGGTCGTCACCGGTAGCTTCGCCTACCTGGAGATCCGCGAAGAGCGTACGCGTCTGGAAGACGACCTCGTACGGCGGGCCGTGCTCGCGGCCGACGCCGTGCGGGAAGCGACCGAGCGCGTGGTGGGCCGCGGGCCGGCGCCCAAGCCGGCTCTCGATCGCATCGTCAAGCGCTTCAGCCTCACCGACCGTACCGTGGCGATCTACGACGAGCTCGGTGGCGTGCTCAACGCCTCGCCGGAGATCCGTGGTGTCCTTGGACCCGTCGCCCCCCTCGTGTCCGAGGCCATCCGCACGGCAGCGCCCGTGCGGCAGCTGCTGCGCGTCGGCATGCGGCCCACGCTCGTGCAAGTGATGCCGCTCGACCGCGACGATCGGGTCGTGGGCGCCATCGCCGTCCTGCTCGACGCCGAGGGCGTCGAGATGCACGAGCTCGCGCTCTGGCAACGGACCGCCGTTCGCCTCGGCGTCCTCATCTTGCTGCTGACCGGCATCACCTGGATTCTCGTGCGCTGGACGATCACCCGGCCCATCGCGCGCATGGCGGAGTGGACGAAGCAGCTCAAGACGGGACAGCCGGTCGCGCCGCCGTCCGATGCCGACGCCAGCCTGTTCGGTCCCCTGGCCGGCGAGGTCACCGGTCTGGCCCGCACGCTGACCCGCGTGCGCGCGGCCGCCGAGCGCGAGGCGCGACTTCGCCTGCGCGGCGAGAGCGTCTGGACGGAGGAGCGGCTCAAGCAGTTCGTCCAGATGCGCTTCGGGGCCCGCCCGATCTTCGTGCTCTCGAACCGCGAGCCGGTGAGCCACGTGCGCGACGGCGGCGACATCCGCGCCCTGCAACCCGCCAGCGGCCTCGTCACGGCGATGGAGCCGATCATGTTCGCGTGCGGCGGCGTCTGGGTCGCCCACGGCAGCGGCGACGCCGACCGAATCGTCGGCGAGCGCATCGCCCTGCCCGCCGACGATCCCGCCTACACGCTGCGTCGGGTCTGGCTGGAGCCCGACGAGGAGGCCGGGTATTACTACGGCTTCGCCAACGAGGGCCTGTGGCCGCTCTGCCACATCGTGCACGAGCGCCCGCAGTTTCGTGCCGCCGACTGGGCGCACTACCGAGCCGTCAACGCCAAGTTCGCCGCGACGGTCCTGGAGGAAATGGAGAAGGTCGAGGCTCCCGTCGTGCTCGTGCAGGATTACCACTTCGCGCTGGCGCCGCGCCTCATCAAGCGTACGCGCCCGGACGCCCGCGTCGCGCTCTTCTGGCACATCCCGTGGCCGAACTTCGAAGCGTTCGGCATCTGCCCGTGGCAGGAAGAGATCCTGCTCGGCATGCTGGGCGCCGACCTGGTCGGCTTCCACACCCAGTTCCACTGCAACAACTTCCTGGAAACGGTGGAGCGGACCATCGAGGGCCGCGTGGAGTGGGACGATTTCGCCGTCGTGCGCGGCCACCACACCACGCGCGTCATGCCGTTTCCGATCAGCGTCGCCCCCGAGCCCGACGAACGCGCACCGGCCCTCGACGGCGAGCTGCCCACGCTCGAGACGCCCGTCGAGTTCCTCGGCATCGGCGTCGAGCGCATCGACTACACCAAGGGCCTGCCCGAACGCCTCCGCGCTATCCGTCGCTTCTTCGAGCGCTGGCCGGAGTACCGGCGGCGCGTGGTCTTCGTGCAGATCGCGTCGCCGAGCCGGAGTCGCATCCCCCGCTACCAGCTGCTCCAGCACGAGATCAACGAGATCGTCCGGCGCATCAACGACGACATCGGCGAGTGGGGCTGGCAGCCGATCGTCTACCGCGAACGCCATCACGAGCATCGTGAGATCCGAGCCTGGTACCGGGCCGCCCAGTTCTGCATGGTCAGCTCGCTGCACGACGGCATGAACCTGGTGGCCAAGGAGTTCATCGCAGCCCGTGACGACGACGATGCCGTCCTGATCCTGAGCCGCTTCACGGGAGCCTCCCGCGAGCTTCGTGACGCCCTGCTCGTGAATCCCTACGACATCGAGGGCACCGCGGAGGCGATTCGCCGCGCCATCGAGATGGCGCCGGCCGAACGCCGCGACCGCATGTCGCGCATGCGGGCCCACGTTCGAGAGCAGAACATCTTCCGGTGGGCGGGCCTGCTGATGAGTGAGCTCACGCAGATCCCACGCGCCGATCGACCGAGCGTCACCGCAGCACCTGGGCCAGGCTGATGTAAGGCTTGCGCAGGTAAAAACTTCACGCGCGCGCCGGAGGCCCGCCAAACCCTTGAAATCCCACATTCCTGGTCGTGGCATCCCGCTTGCCTTCACCATCGTCAACTGCGATCGGGGCGATGACCCCCGGCCGGGAAGGGATCGAAGGAACCATGGACGAGCAGAACGTCATCGACATCGACATGAAGGGCGCGCCGGCGTGCGGCCGCTGCTTCATGCTGGTTGCCCGCTATGCCCCGCAGGTGGTCGCATCGAGCGGGACGTATCACCGCGAGTGTTTCGAGGCCTGGTACTTCGGGAGATATCGCAAGCGGCCGCGATTGATCGCCGGTGCCCACGGCGACCGGCACCGCTTCCAGGTGCGCGAGACCGAGGACCTCGCCGCGTAGCCTTCATGCCCTGCGATGCGCCGAGAGCGTGACAGCCTCGGCGCGAAGGCCGTTCCCTCGCGCGCGCTCTACGGGATCTTCACGCAGCGCGCGCTCGAGACCTTCCATCTCACCGGCCGGCCGCCGCACCCGGCGCTGATCCGCGCGTACGCCGCCATCAAGAAGGCGGCGGCGCGCGCCAACGCCGCGCTCGGCACCCTGCCGCGCCGATGGGCGCGCGCCATCGAGGTCGCCGCCGATCGAGTCGCTACCGGCCGCATTCCGGACGTGGCTGTCCTCGACAGCCTTCACGCCGGCGCCGGCACTCCGATGCACATGAACGTCAACGAGGTCATCGCCAACCTCGCCAACGAGCGGCTCGGTGGCCGCCGCGGCCGTTACACGCCGAACCATCCCAACAACCACGTGAACCTCGGCCAGTCCTCCAACGACGTGACGCCGACCGCCATCCGCCTCATGGCCCTCGAGCTCGCCGACCATCTGGCCGCGGAGCTGGCGCGGCTGGAAGCCGCGTTTCGTCGCCTGGCCGTCCGCGAGCGGCGCGTCGTCAAGCCGGGACGCACGCATCTTCAAGACGCCGTACCGATCACGTACGGGCAGGTCTTCACCGGCTGGGCCCAGGCCATTCACGAGGCGGCCGAAGCCCTCGACGTTGCCGTGCGGGCTCTTCGGGTCATCGGTCTCGGCGGCACCGCGGTCGGTACGGGAATCACCGCGCATCCGCGCTTCCGCATTCGCGTGGTGCGCGAGCTGTCGCGCCTGGTTGGGCGTCGCCTCGTTCCCGCCGCGAGTCCGGTGACCGCGACGTGGAGCCTGCGTCCGCTGCTGGCCTGCTCGGGGGGACTGCGCGGCGTCGCCGTCGACGTGGCCAAGATCTGCGCCGACCTGCGGCTCCTCGCCTCCGGGCCGCATACCGGTCTCGGCGAGTTACGGCTCCCCGAAGTCGAGCCGGGGTCGTCGATCATGCCGGGGAAGGTCAATCCGTCGGTACCGGAAGCCGTGCAGATGGCGTGCTATCAGGTGTGCGGCTACGACCACGCGATCGCGCTCGCCGCCGCCGCCGGTGAGCTCGAGCTCAACGTCATGACGCCCCTCGTGGCCGACGATCTCGCGCTGGCCTTCGAGCTCTTGACGCGAGCTCTTCACTTGCTGCGCACCCGGTGCGTGGAAGGCTTGCGGGTGAACCGCGCGCGCGTCGCCGCCCTGGTGCGGGGCAGCCTGATCGAGGCGACGGCGCTCTCGCCCTACCTCGGCTACGAGGTGACGGCCGAGCTCGTCAAGGAGGCGCTCGCGTCGGGGCGTCCGTTCCGCGAGGTGGTCGTGGCTCGCGGTCTCGTCGACCGCAGCGCGCTCGACCGGCTGCTCGATCCGCGCGCGATCACCGGCCCGCAACGCATCGACGCGGCGCTGCGCCGGCGGCTGCAGGCCGCGCCTGCCTACCGGCGCGTGCGGGCAGCGATGTGATAAAACCGTTGCCCATCACCGGCGCCGGTCCATACTTCAGGTGACGATGCGATACGTCCTCGTGGCCGACGATGACCTCCTGTGGCGCATGCTCGGGCCCACGCCCCTGGGCGGCGAGCAACCGATCTACGTCGTGCCGCGTCCCGCGCTGGCCGCTCGCATCACGCGCCGAGGGGGCCGCGCGCTGGCCGGTGATCTGTCGGCGGAGCGCGTCTACCGCCGCGCGTTTGTCTCGGGTCAGGAAGCCGCGGTGGTGGCGGTGCCGGGCGCCCGCCGGGCGCGTGTCCTGGCCGCGCTGCGGAAGGCCGCGCCGGCCGCGCCCGTGGTCGTCGTCGCCGACGAAGGCGATCCCACGCCCGGAGGTGACGTGACGGTGCTCTCGCCCACGGTCCTGGCCGAGCGGGTCGTCGAACCCGCACTCGAGCGCGCGCTCACCCACGCCCGCGTGGACCGGCTGCGCGCGCACTTCGAGCGCGCCGAGCGGGTCCTGATCATGATCCAGGACGATCCCGATCCCGACGCCATCGCCTCCGCGCTCGCCCTGAAGGTGGTGCTCGGCCGCACGCGCGGTGGCGCCACGATCGGTACCTTCGGCACCGTCGGCCGCCCCGAGAATCGGGCCATGACGCGCATCCTCGACATCGACGTGGAGCGGATTGCGCCGACCGCGGTACGCGACTACGACCGCGTCGCCATGGTCGACGCGCAGCCCGCCTTCTTCGAGGAGGCCTTCGGCGAGATCGATCTCGTGATCGACCATCACCCGGCGGAAGCGCCCGTGCGGGCACGACTCAAAGATGTGCGTCCCTCCTACGGCGCGACGTCGACGATCCTGACCGAGTACCTGCGCGCGGTCGACGTCAAGGTCAGCCCGCGACTGGCCACCGCGCTGCTCTACGGCATCAAGGCCGACACGCTGGCCCTCGAGCGCGGCGCCACTCGCGCGGACATGGATGCCTTCGCGTTCCTGCACGGTCTGGCCAACCACGGTGCGCTGCGGCGCATCGAGCGACCGGAGCTGCCGCCTGCCGTGCTCGACCTGCTGGCCGAGGCCATCACGCGGCGCCGGCTCGTGGATGGTGTCCTGTTCGCCCACCTCGGCCCGATGCCCTACCGCGAGCTGGCGGCTCAGTTCGCCGATCTGCTGCTCCAGGTCGAGGGCGCGGACTGGACGGTGGTCTCGGGCGCGATCGAGAGCGAGCTGCACATCTCGGTGCGCAACGTCGGTCACGATCGCGCCGCCGGTGACGTCGTGCGCCAGGCGTTCGGCGACCTCGGACGTGCGGGCGGGCACCGCGCCATGGCGAAGGCGGTGATCCAGCAGCGTGACTGGCCCGCCGACGACGTGGCGGCAACCATCAGCGCGCGGTTTCTGCGCGCACTGCGCGGCGGGCGGGGACGGACGGGCGCGTGAGCGAGACCGAGCGCCTGACCGAGTCGGTCAAGGAGCTGCTCGAAGGCGGGCGCGACGAGCGTCTGGCCGGCCTCCTGGAGAACGCTCATGCCGCCGACATCTCGTCGGTGCTGCGCGAGCTCCCGCTGCCCGACCAGGTGCGCCTCTTCCGTTTGCTCACTTCCCAGCACGCGGGCGAGGTCCTGTCCGAGCTCGACGATCCCACCCAGCGCGAGCTCCTGCGCGCCCTCGACGAGCAGGAAGTCTCGCGGGTCCTCGACCAGATGCCGGCCGACGACGTCGTCGAGGTCGTGGAGGAGCTTCCCAAGGAAGAGGCGGAAAAGATCCTCGACCTCATGGCCGAGGAAAAGTCCGAAGAGGTCCAGGGACTCCTCGACTACCGTGAGGGCACCGCCGGCCGCCTGATGTCCCCGAAGTTCGTCGCCGTCCACGAAGCGGCCACGGTGACCCAGGCCATCGAGCACATTCGCAAGTCCAAGTCGGGCGACGACGCATTCTACGTCTACGTCGTCGACGACCACGATCACCTGGTCGGATTCGTGCCGCTCCACCGGCTGCTGACCGCCGATCCCCGGACGCCCATCCACGTCATCCGCAACGCCGACGTGGAGAGCGTGACCGTCGATACCGATCAGGAGGAAGTCGCCCGACTCGTGGAGCGCTACGACCTGGTCCAGGTGCCGGTCGTCGACGCGAGCCACCGGCTGCTCGGCGCCATCGGCGTGGACGACGTCATCGACGTCATCCACGAGGAGGCCACCGAGGACATCCAGCGCCTGGGTGGCGTCGCTGGCGACGAGACCGTGCTCGATCCCCCCGAGGCCGTCTTCACCAAGCGGCTCGTGTGGCGCCTCGTCAATCTGGGCACGGCCGTCCTCGCCGCGTCGGTCATCGGCCTCTTCGAGACGTCGATCCGGTCGCTGGCCCTCCTCGCGGTCTTCATGCCGATCGTGGCCTCCATGGGCGGCATCGGAACGACGCAGACGGCCACCGTCGTCGTGCGTGGCATCGCGCTCGGCGAGGTGTCGCGGCACGTGCTGGGCCGCGTGCTCTGGAAAGAGCTGTGGCTCGGGCTCACCACCGGGGCGGCCAACGGCCTCGTGATTGCAGTCATCGCCTACCTGTGGAAAGGGCAGGTACTCCTGTCGGTCATCCTCGGTCTCGCGCTGCTCTTCAACATGCTGGTCGCGGCCGTGGTCGGAACCCTGGTTCCGATCGCCCTCAAGGCGTTCCGGATCGACCCGGCAATCGCGTCGAGCGTGATCATCACCACCTTCACCGACGTCTTTGGATTCTTTTCATTTCTCGGCCTGGCCACGCTCCTGATCCGCTTCCTGCTGTAGTGGCCAAGGCGCTTTGCAAAGGCGACCACGGGCGGTTAAGATATCGGCGCATTTCCGGGATTCGTGCGGTCAGCGACGGGACCGCCTCCCGTCCATAGCGCTGGAGGGCACCGCGTGGACGTAGTGCTGGAGAAGAGGCAGGTCCAGCGCGCGTACGAACTGTACGCGCCGATCTACGATTTCATCTTCGATTGGATCTTCGCTCCGGGCCGCGCCGCCGCCATCGCTCGTCTAGGTCTGCAGCCGGCCGACCGCGTGCTGGAAGTCGGCATCGGGACCGGCCTCAATCTGCCGCTCTATCCGCCCGCGGTGCACCTGACCGGCATCGACCTCTCCCAGGAGATGCTCGACAAGGCGGTCGAGCGCGTGCAGACGCTGACGATGCCCAGCGTGACGCTCAAGGTGATGGACGCCACCTCGATGGACTTCGGCGAGAACGAGTTCGACAAGGCGGTGGCGACGTACGTGATCTCCGCCGTACCCGATCCCGTCTCCGTGCTCCGGGAGATGCGGCGCGTGGTACGCCCCGGCGGCACCATCGTGATCCTCAATCACTTCAGGAGCGAGCGACGCGTGTTCGGCCACGTCGAGGATCTCGTCGCCCCGGTGTGCACGCGGCTCGGCTGGAAATCGAATCTCGCGATGACGCCGCTGCTGACGCGAGTGGGACTCACGCCCGAGCTGATCGTGAAGGTGAATCTCTTCAACGGCTGGCGTCTCGTGCAGTGCATCAACCGGAAGTAGCCCCAACCATTCGCTGGTAGCGCCGCCTTTCCCGCGCTTCGTGGCCGCTCGCGCCGCCGCCCAGATGCTGGGATGTTCGCCGTGTGACGTGTCAGCGTGGCGGCGCCCCGACACGTGTCAGCGTGGCGGCGCCCCGACACGCTTTGTCATCCGGGTCGGTTTGGCAACCGCGCAAGTGCGCGCCGCACCGGGGAGTCTTCCCGGAGCCGGCTCTGGCACCCCTGTTGCTCGTCTTGGCCGCCCGGGAGGGTGCCATGAGCGCCGGACGCGTGGTGGGTCTGCTTGCTCTCGCAGTGATGACGCTGCTGACCGTCGCGGCCGACGCTCAGCTCGCGCGCGTCGGTATCGTGACGACCCTGCAGGGTTCGGCCACGCTGACGCGTACGTCCGCACCGCAGGGCGTTCCGCTGAAGCCGCGCGACGACGTGTTCGTCGCCGACCGCATCGTCACCGGGGAAAACGCCCTCGCGCGCATTCTGCTCGGCGGTAAGGCCGTCGTCACCGTGCGCGAGCGCTCCGCGTTGACGATCAGCGAGTCGCCGCATACCGCCACCATCGACGTGTCCGCGGGCAAGATCGCGCTGGCCGTGGTGAAGGAGCGGATGAAAGCGGGCGAGCAGATCGAGATCCGCACGCCGAACGCGGTGGCCGGCATCCGCGGCACCGTGGTCATCACCGAAGTGTCGCAGGTCACCTCGCAACTGGGTGAGGCGGCCAAGGGCTTCACGACGACGATCACGGTGCTGACCGGCGCGATCGAGGTGCGTCAGCTCGACGGCCTCACGCGCCAGCCGGTCGGGGCCGGCGTGCTCGTGACCGCGTCCCAGGCCATTCGCATCACCGGGGCGGCTCCCCCGCGGCCCGTACAGCCGATCACCACCGACGCCCGGCAGCGCCTGGGCGACGAGTTCAAGCTCAGCCTCAAGGACGCGCCGGCGCCGCCTTCCAGTGACCTCCTGCAGCAGACGACGAACACGCTGCGCGGCTCGGGTACCACGTCCACCGGCACCAGCGGGCAAACCACGACGACGTCCTCGAACTCCGGCGGAACCTCGACCTCCAGCGGCCAGCCTGCAAGCACCTCGACGACCACCGCGGGGCCGTCGCCGACGACATCGTCGCTCACTGCCCCTGCGGTGACGACGCCCGCGCCCTCGCTCCTCCCCTCGTCATCGCTGACCGCCACGGGGTCCGGCTCCACGACGGGGTCCGGCTCGGGCTCGGACAACGTTGGGAGAGGAGACGACAAGTCGGGCTCCAACCGGGGACCCAGCCAGGAGAGCCAGCTTCAGAAGGAGCTCAAGTCGCTTCGAAAGCGCCGATAGAGCCAGGGGATATATACCTCGATATATACAGTTATAGTTCCTTTTCTTCATTGACGCGCCTCCGAGAGCCGGCGAAGATCGACGGGCTCGGAGGAGGCCGTCAATGCAGGCAACGACGTTCACTCTGTCCCGGCTCACCCTCGCCCTCGTCTCTCTCGTCCTCGTCACGCCTGCCGCCGCCTTCGCTCAGCTGACCAAGGCGGGGGTGGTCACCACGCTGCACGGGACCGCGACGGTGTCACGCGCGTCGCTCTCGCAACCGCTGCCACTGAAATTCAAGGACGACGTCTTCGTGCAGGACCGTGTCATCACCGGCGACGACTCCGTCGCCCGCATCCTGCTCGGCGGCAAGGCGATCGTCACCGTGCGCGAGCGCTCGTCGCTCACCATCACGGAGGCGCCGAGCGTCTCGACCGTCAACATCGGCGTGGGCCGGGCCGCGATCGCCGTCGCCAAGGAGCGCATGAAGCCCGGCGAGACCATCGAGATCCGGACCCCCAATGCCGTGGCGGGAATCCGAGGCACGATCGTGATCGTCGAGGTCGATCAGGCCACGGCGCAGACGGCGTCGGGCGCCGCCGCCTACACGACCCGGTTCACCGTGATCACCGGCGAGGTGCTCGTACGCCAGCTCCAGGGCGCCCAGCCGTTCGGCAATGGCGTGACGCTGGGTCCCAACCAGCAGGCGCGGTTCACCGGGCTCACGCCGCCCATCACCCGCTCGCTGACGCCGTCGGAGGCGGGCCAGCTCTCGAACAGCTTCAAGGCGACGAAGGCGGAGCCGCCGGCGGCGGCGAACGCGCCTCTCGTCACCCAGTCGCAGGCCCTCGCCGTCGAGGTGATGACCGGCGGGATGATCCCGAACCGCGGCTTGTCGTCAGAAGACAGCACCGTTGCGAACTCGATTCAACCCTCGGTGAACGGCTCTTCCGACCTGCGTCAGGACGAGTCAGTCCAGGACGCGACGCGAAGGCAGAATGGCCGCGAGGCCTGGAACGACGCCGCGACCTCGGCCAAAGTCTTGAACAGCCTCTCGCCCGCCGACCGGCAGCAGCTCAACGTGCTGCTCCAGGAGCTCAAGCGGAGCGGCAACAGCGGGCCCGGGAGCCTCAGCGGCTCCGGCAGCAGCGGGTCGGGCAGCGGCGTCTCCAACAGCGGACCGGGCAGCGGGACGTTCACGCTCCCGAGCGGCGTCCAGGTGATCCTGCAAAACGGCAAGCTGAAGGGAAGCACCAGCGGCCTGGGCGGCAACTGAGCGCGTCCGGCGCGAGGAATCGAACGGCCCCGCGTAGGCACGCGGGGCCGTTCTCGTCTCAGCGGCTCAGTAGGTGAAGGAAACCGACAGCGTGTAGATGTTCCGCTCGTAGGTGAACGGCGCCAGGTTCGACCGCTGATTCGTGCCCTGGTAGTCGGCTCCGACCGTGAACCCGCGGCGCACCGGAACTTCCACCCGGAGCAGGTGCGTGTACTCGTCGTCCTGGCGCTTGCGCGTGCCCGGGTCGTCCTCGGGAAAGAGCGTGTGCTTGTTCAGGTAATTGCGATGGTGGAGATTGAAGTCGTAGATCAGCCGCACGTTGTACCAGGGCAGCGTGTACTGCCCCCCCACCAGGAAGCGATGACCGAGATAGGCGAAGTTGGCACCTTGCGCGGACTCGTGGTCGAACTGGTAGCCGAGCTTGAGCAGGTGGCGGTCCTGGGCGAAGCGGAAGACGTGGAGCACGCCGAGCATGTAGTTGTTGCCGTCCTGGAACTCCTCGCGGTCGAGCGGACGTGTCTCCACGAACTCCCTCACCTCCGCCCGGAAGATGGCGTTGGTCAAGTTGTGGGATCCCTCCACCAGCGTCGTGTAGATCGACGCTGCGTGGCGCTGAAGCAGCTCTTTACCGCCAAGCGTCAGGTACTCGTACGCGTACTGCACGCCGGAGACGAGGGGCATCGATCCCAGCAGGTCCTGACGGCTGACCGTCACCGTGCCCAGGTGATCGATGATGTTGAACGACGGCAGGCGGTTGTTGTACGTGGTGAAGAACGAATAGCCGACCGTCGACGTCCACGGTCCCGTCTTCAGCCAGTCGTACTCCAGCCGCAGCGAGGCGAGCTCGCCCGGGCTCTGGTTCTCGGGATGGCGGAGCGCGTTGACGGTGTCGCTGCTCCGATGTGGATTCGGTCGCGCGTTCACGTTGTCGTCGAAGTACCCGCCCACGCGAAGGGTGGCGTGGAACTTCCGTTCGGCCTCACGGGACTCGGCGAACGACTGGCGCAGACGCTCGGCGGGCCCGGTCAGCGGCGACGCGGGCTGGAGCCGCAGCGCTTGCTCGACCTCGGCCGCCGCCTGCCGGGGCATGCCCATGGCGTTGAGGGCGAGTCCCGTGTAGAAGCGCGTGAGCTGCGCGATGTTGGGATCCGTGGTGCGCCCGGCGCGGAACGCCTGGAGCGCGCCCTGATGATCGCCCTTGCGGTAGCGCAGGTAGCCCACGTAATAACCGAGCGAATCGAGGCCGGGATCACGCCGGTACACGTCCTCGAGGACGATCTGCGCGTCGTCGTACCGGTTCAACCCGAAGTAGGCGAGGCCGAGCTGATACGCCACGGACGCCTCGTTCGGAGAGATCCTGCGCGCGCGCTCGAGCAAGGGCGCCGCCTCGGCCGCCTTGTTCTGCGCCATCAGTGTGACACCGGCGTAGTACAGCGCTTCGACGTGGCCGGGCTCGCGCTGGAGCGCGCGGCGGAAGCTCTGCAGCGCCTCGTCGTACTTCTTGTCCTCGAGCGCCAGGATGCCCTCGGCCACGAACACGTCGGCCTCGCTGGGCTGGGCCCACGCCGGGGCAGTCACGGCGAGCATCGCGATCGCGGCGAGGAGCGCGGCGGCGAGGCCGCGGCCGGTCACAGCGACGCGCTCCGCCCGTCGGCGCCCGTCGGGCGCTGGACGCCCCAGGCGGCCAGCTTGGAGAGAACCGTATTGCGATGGACACCGAGCCGCCGGGCCCCCCGGCTGACGTTCCAGCGCACGCTTTCGAGCACCCGCAGCACGTACTGGCGCTCGAATTGATCGCAGGCCTCGCGCAGGGGCAGGCCGGTGTCCTCGGTCAGCCCGACCCCCGTCTCGGGCAGGGCCAGGTCGAGCGGAATGTCATGCAGCTGGATCACCGGCTCGCGGGCGAGCACGACAGCCCGGTGGATGACGTTCTGGAGCTCGCGCACGTTCCCGGGCCAGTCATAGCGAACGAGCGTCTCCAGGGCCCCGGCCGATATCGAGCGGACGTCGCGGTTGCACTCACGGGCGATCTTGCGCACGAAGTGCTCGACGAGGATCGGGATGTCGTCGCGCCGCTGGCGCAGCGGGGGCACGTCGATGGGCACGACGTTCAGGCGGTAGAAGAGATCGTCACGGAACGCCCGCTGGCGCACGGCCATGCGGAGATTGACGTTGGTGGCGGCGAGCACGCGCACATCGACCGGGATCGGCCGCACACCGCCGATGCGCTCGACCTCGCGCTCCTGGAGCACGCGGAGCAGACGCGTTTGCAGATCGAGGCGGAGCGAGCCGATCTCGTCCAGGAAAACGGTGCCGCTGTGGGCCAGCTCGAACTTGCCGAGCTTGCGCGCGTGCGCGCCCGTGAAGGCACCGCGCTCATGGCCGAAGAGCTCCGATTCGATCAGCGTGTCGGGGATGGCCGCCACGTTGATGGCGACGAAGGGCTGGTCACGTCGGGGGCTCCGCCGGTGGATCGCCCGCGCCACCAGCTCCTTGCCGGTGCCGCTCTCACCGGTGATGAGCACGGTCGTCGTCGTCTCGGCGAGCTGCGTGATCAGCTGGTAGATGCGGACCATCTCGGCGTGACGGCCGACCAGTCCCTCGAAGGCATTGGCACTCTCCCATCCGCTGGGAGCGAGCGCCGACCGCAGACAGAGCACCTCGCGCTCGAGGGCGCGCTTCTCCAGCGCGCGTTGGACCAGGAGGTTGATGTCGTCCACGTCGAAGGGCTTGACGAGATAGTCATAGGCGCCGAGCCGCATCGCCGCGACGGCCGTGCGCACGTCCCGGACGGCCGTGGCGAGGATCACGACGATCGTAGGATCGAGGGCCTTGATGCGGGCCAGGACCTCGATGCCCGGCTCTCCGGGCATCCGTTGATCGAGCATGACGACGTCGACCTCGCGCGCCCGGAGGACGTCCAGCGCGACGCCACCGTCCTCGGCCTCGATCACGTCGCAGGTCTCCTCCAGAATCGCGCGCACGGAGGCGCGCACGCCCTCCTCGTCGTCCACCACGAGGACGGTGCCGCGCCGGACCGCGGTGGGAGTCTCGGCCACCGTCGCCTTCATGGCCGGCGCGGTCGCTCGAGCACGACGTATTCGTTGCGGCCGGCCCCGCCGGTGCCGGCACGGTGGACCCACAGCGGCACGACGTCGCCGGGCTTCAGCGCCGCCAGCTCGCGATAGAACGTGGCGGCATCGTTCACGACCCGGCGCTTGACGGCCAGGACGATGTCGCCACGCTGCAGACCGGCGTGCTCGGCGGCGCTGCCCGGTGCGACCTCGGTGATGACCACGCCGTGCGAGAACGAACGCCCGAGGAGCCTGGCCGGATCATCGGTCGTTAGCGGCTCGACGGTGAGCCCCCACGTGGCGTCGCTGCGCGCCGCCGCCGGCTCGTCGGTCGGCATCTCGGCGACGGCAACCGTGATCGGGAGCCTCGCCTCGTCGCGGACGACGACGAGCGTGACCGATTGTCCCGGCGTCACGGCGGCCACCCGCCGCTGAAGCTCCGGCACCTCTCGGATGGCGTCGCCGGCAAACTGCACGACGACGTCGCCCGCCCGGACGCCGGCCACCTCGGCCGGACCGCCCTTCATGACGTCGGCGATCAGCACGCCCTGCCGCTCCCGGACGCCGAAGCTCGAGGCCAGCTCGTCGGTGACGTCCTGGATGACGATGCCGAGCCAGCCCCGCACGACGCGACCGCGCGCGATGAGCTGCCGCATCACGTCGCGCGCCATGTTGACGGGGATCGAGAAGCCGATTCCCTGCCCCGAAGCGACGATGGCGGTGTTGATGCCCACGACTTTGCCGTCGAGGTTGAGCAACGGGCCGCCGGAGTTGCCGGGATTGATGGAGGCATCGGTCTGGATGAAGTTCTCGTAGGTCGCCACGCCGACGCGGGTCCGCGCGGTGGCGGACACGATCCCGGCGGTGACGGTGCGGTCGAGGCCGAAGGGGTTTCCGATCGCGATCACCCACTGGCCGACGCGGAGGCGGTCGGAGTCGCCGAGCTCGGCCGCGGGCAGCGGCTCGGCGCCATCGACCTTGAGCACGGCGAGGTCGGTTTTCACGTCGCGACCGACGAGGCGCGCGGTGAGCTTCCGAGCGTCCGAGAGCCGCACGATGATCTCCTGGGCATTCTCGACGACGTGGTTGTTGGTCAGGATGTATCCGGAAGGATCCACGATCACGCCCGAGCCGGTGGCCCGCGGCTCGTCGCGGCGGCGGCGGAAACGCTCGACGAATTCATCGCCGAAGAAGTCGCGGAACCGCTCAAGCTCCGTGGACGGCGCATCCTTGCGAGAAATGGCACTGACGTTCACCACCGCCGGCGTCACGCGGTCGGCGACGTTGGCAAACGCATCTTCCAGCGCGCGCAGCACGGCCTGGGGACTGACGTCCGACGTTTCGCGACGCTCAGCCCACGCGGGAGCGATCATGAGAATCACGGAGACGAGGACAAGGAGAACTCGCATTCGATACCAGGAGATTTTACTGGGCGCGACCGCTAATCCGCTAGAGACTTGACGGTCAGCTCGACGATGTGCCGCGTCGCAGCGGTTACCGGGGCCTGGGCCCCCCGGCGGAGGCCACCCACCCACACGATCTCGCGTCCGGCCTCGACGAGGGGCAACCGGTCGCGGTCCCAGCGCGGCACCCTGGCGTCGATGAGAAATGTCTTGAGGCGCCGTTCGCCCGGCTCGGAAAACGGCCGAAAGCGGTCGCCGCGCTCCCGGCCGCGGATGTGGAGCGGCATCGCGAGATCGTCGGCGTCGAAGGCGACGCATCCGCGATCACGAGGAAGCACGTAACCGGCCGCGGCGACGTGACGTGCCTCGATCCGGAGGCCGATCTCTGGTAGCAACGTCACGCCGGGCACCTCGAGGGCGCGCGGCCTCACGTGGGTGGGCGGGGCGACGCCGATCCTGACGTGGTCGCCGCTGACTTCGAGCGTGACGCCGCCGAGCCGGAACGGGCGCCGCGGCGCTGGCACGGCGAGCATCCGGCGCAAGCCGCGATGGGCCCACGCGCGCAAGGGCCCACGGCGACCCAGGCGCACGGCCCCCTGACGCAGCACATCGGCGGCGACCAGCGGCGGCAGCGCAGCCAGCGCCGAGCGCGCGAGAACGAGCGCGTCGCCCTCGATGGTGGCCAGGCGCTCCAGCGCATCGGCTGCCATCCGCTCGAGCGTGTCCACGGCGTGGCGCGCTTCGCTGGCGACACGAGCGAGTGTCGCCGGCAGATCACCGGCGTGCGCGGTTGCGAGAAGCGGCAGGACGTCGTAGCGGATCCGGTTGCGCAGGAACCTGGGATCGCGGTTCGTCGGATCCTCGATCCAACCGAGGCCGACGGCGTCGAGATAGGCCTCCAGCACGCCGCGACGCAGATCGAGCAGCGGACGGATGATGCGACCGCGCGTGGGCGGGATACCGGCCAGTCCCCGCAGTCCAGCGCCCTCGAGCACGCGCATGAGCACGGTCTCGGCCTGATCATCGGCCGTGTGGCCCACGGCGATGCGATCGGCGCCGATCCGGTCCGCGTGGGCCTCGAGCGCAATGTAGCGTGCCTGACGGGCGGCGTCCTCCAGCGACCCGCGTGACGACACCGTCACGGCGGTCACGTCCACCGGGACGCCGAGCCGCGCGCCGAGGGCCCGCACGTGCTCGGCGTCACGCGACGAGTCCGCCCGCAGACGGTGGTCGACGTGAAGAGCGGAAAGACGCAGTCGATATGCGGGCGCCAGGCTCGTGAGTACCGACAGGAGCGCGGTGGAGTCGGCGCCGCCAGAGACGGCGATCAAGACATGTTCGCCGCCCGCGAGCATCGCGTGGCGGCGAAGAGTAGCGCGAACTGTGTCGAGGACGGCGGGCGCACCCAGGGAGCTAGCCTCCCTGCAGGCCCACCCAGATCTCGCCATCCTCGAAGTGCTCCTTCTTCCAGACCGGGACGGTCTGCTTCAGCGTGTCGATCGCGTAGCGGCAAGCCTCGAACGCGTCACCGCGATGCGCAGCCGAGACGGCGATCAGCACGCTCGACTCGCCGATCTCCAGTCGACCTACCCGATGGAGCATTGCGATCCGCTTCACCCCGAGCCAGCGTGCGTGCACGGCGTCGCCGATCTCACGCATCTTCGCCTCGGCCATGGCGGCGTGCGCCTCGTACTCGAGGTACTTCACGGGCCGACCGCCCGTTTCGTTGCGAACGACGCCTGAGAAGACGACGATACCGCCGGCTCCGGGATGGTCGACGGCAGCCGCCGCCGCGTCCGGCGACAGCAGAGTCGTGACGACCTGATAGCGATCGCCGCCGGCGCCGCCGCTCACCGGCGGAAACAGACAGAGCTCGTCGCCGGCCTGAAGCCGGTGCTCGGGCGGGACGTAATCGTGGCCGACCGCGAAGAGCGTGAACGGCCGGTAGGCTTCGAGCTCGGGATGACGATGCACCACGGCCGACCAGGCGGACTCGACGGTTCCATCGTCGGGAAGGTCGATCTCGAGCCGCTCGCGCCCGGTGGCCTCACGGTACCGGGCGAAGAAACGAACCCGAACACGCACGTCGGTGCTACGCGGGTCGGCTAGAAGCGGTGGGACTGCCCGCAGCCACAGCTCGACTTCACGTTGGGGTTGTTGATGGCGAACCCGGCCCCCAACATGTTGTTGTCGACGAAGTCGATCTCGCAGCCGGACAGATAGGGCGCGCTGTGCTGATCGACGAAGACCCGGATGCCCTGGGACTCGACGACCATGTCACCGGCGGCCTGTTCCTCTTCCCAGCCCAGCTCGTACGACATTCCGGAGCAGCCACCGCCCACCAGGCGGATCCGCAGCCCCCAGTCCGGCTTGCCCTCCTCTTGCCGTAACTCGGTCACCTTCTTGGCAGCCGTCTCAGTAAGGGTCACCATTACCAGGCCTCCTGCCGGTCTCGATCTATTTCAAATCCTATCACAAGATACCGCCCGCAGGCAGGAGGGTGATCTCCTCGAGCGCGGCCCGTGGCGAGAGTGCGGCCATCAGCACGACGACCCGGGCGACGTCCTCGGGGCGCAGCATCCGGCCACGGTCGGGAGCGTTCGGAATCGTGTCCCAGAGGGGAGTGTCGGTGGCCCCGGCCAGGATGACGCCGACGCGGACGCCGTCACCGCGGACCTCCTCGGCCAGGACCCGGCTGAAGGCCACGATCCCCGCCTTCGTTGCGCTGTAGACGGCCGCGCCCGCGATGGCTCGAGTCGCCGCGATGGAGGCCACGTTGACGATGGTGCCGCGCCGCTGGCGCGTCATCGCCGGGACCACCGCCCGGGCGCACACCATGGCCCCACGCAGGTTCACCGCGAGCATGGCATCCCAGTCGTTCGGCTTGGAGCCACTGACAGGGCCGAAGGCGGCAACTCCAGCGGCCGTCACCAGGAGATCGACCCGTCCCAGCTCGGCCACCGTCTGATCCACGAGCGCTTCCACGGCCGTGTCCTGCGTCACGTCGGTCGGCACGGCGAGGGCCCGGCCGCCGCCCTCGCGGATCTCCGCGGCCACCGCCGCGATCTCCTGCCGCGTCCGAGCGGCCAGCGTCACCGCGGCGCCCTCGCGCGCGAGGGCGAGGGCAACCGCCCGGCCGATACCGCGCCCGGCACCCGTGACGATCGCCGTCTGGCCAGCCAGCGCGCTCAAATCGACAGCCCCGGGCCGCTCTTGATGAGCGCCATGAACTCGGCGCGCGTCTCCGGCCGATCGCGAAATGCTCCCAGCATCGCCGAGGTGACGGCCTTGGAGTTCTGCTTCTCGACGCCGCGCATCAGCATGCACAAATGGACCGCCTCCATGACCACGGCGACACCGCGCGGCTGAAGGACTTCATCGAGCGTCGTGGCGATCTGCGTCGTGAGCCGCTCTTGCACTTGCAGCCGGCGCGCGTACATCTCGACCAGGCGGGGGATCTTCGAAAGACCCACGATCTTCTTCCGCGGCATGTAGGCCACGTGGCACTTCCCGGCGAAGGGCAGAAGGTGGTGTTCACACAGAGAGAACACGTCGATGTCCTTGACGACCACCATCTCGTCGTACTCCTCGACGAAGAGCGCGTCGTTGAGGATATCGTGTACTTTCATCCGGTAGCCGGACGTCAGGTAGCGCAGCGACTTCTCGACACGCTCCGGCGTTCGCTCGAGACCTTCACGGTACGCGTCCTCGCCGAGCTCCTTCAGGAGCTGTTCGACGAGGCGCGAGATGGCTCCGGGCTGCTCGCTCATGATTCGCCTCGATATTCGAATCGGTTCTTCGCCGTCTCCACTACGGTCACGCGGCTGAGTGCTCCGGCGGGCAGCGCGGCGGCCAGCGGGCGCCAGAAGGCCCGGGCCAAACTCTCGCCGGTGGTGATCACACCGGCGAGGACGGGCACGCTCTCCAGCGAGTGGTGATCCACCTGATCCAGGAGCTTCCGCTGCACGAGATCGTCGAGCTGCGCGAGGTCCAAGATCATACCGGTCACAGGATCGGGCTCCCCCGCGATCGTGATCTCCAGGTAGTAGTTGTGCCCGTGCACGCCGGCGCACGCGCCGTAGAGGCCCGCGTTGTCTTCCGGCGACAGCGCGGGGTTACCGAGCTGGTGGGCCGCGCTGAAATGATACACGCGCGTCAGCTCAACGCTCATGCGGCTCCTCCCGGACGATCGGGGTCGGTGAACGGCTCGGCTCGTCGCTCCGCGCCTCGCCTCGCACGACCCCGGTCGTTGAAGGCCTCGGCTCGTCGCTCCGCGCCTCGCCTCGCACGACCCCGGTCGTTGAAGGCCTCGGCTCGTCGCTCCGCGCCTCCCCTCGCACGTCCCCGGTCATTGAAGGCCTCGGCTCGTCGCTCCGCGCCTCCCCTCGCACGTCCCCGG
>MNEG01000025.1:0-8373 GCA_001917585.1 Candidatus Rokubacteria bacterium 13_1_40CM_68_15 | reverse complement strand
GTCCCCGGTCATTGAAGGCCTCGGCTCGTCGCTCCGCGCCTCCCCTCGCACGTCCACATACAACGTCGGGTCTTCCCACACCCGTACCTGCCACAAGCGCTCGGCGCCGACTTTGGCCGCCAGCAGATCCCAGATGACGAGGGCGAGGTTTTCCGTGGTCGGCACACGGCTCCGAAAGAGTGGATCCGCATTCAGATCCGCATGATCGAAGCGGTCCACCACCGTCTCACCGACGATGCGCTTGAGCTCGCCGAGATCGATCACCATGCCGGTGCGTTCGTCGATAGGGCCGCGTACCGTGACGTCCACCGTGTAGTTGTGACCATGGGAGACGGTGAGCCGCCCGAAGACGCGCTCGTTCTCGGCGGCCGGCCACGTCTCGACCCAGTAACGATGGCCGGCGGCGAACGAAAACCGGCGCGTGCTGTAAGCGGTGGCGCTCACGCCGGCAGCGCTTCGAGGAAGCTCCGGGCCACGGGCATCAGATCGAACGCTTCCACGTGACGTCGTCCCTCCTCTCCCATTTCTCGACGTAGTCTCGCGTCGTTCAAGAGCGTCTCCAGCGCCGTCGCCAGCTCGTCCGGGCTGCGCGGGGCGACGAGCAAGCCCACGCGACGGTCGGGAACGACCTCCGGCACCGCCGCCGCCCGGCACGCGACGATCGGAAGGCCGGCCGCCATCGCCTCGGTGAACACGATCCCGAAGCCCTCCTGGACGCTCGGCAGGCAGAAGCAGTGTGCTCGTCCATATTCTACGGCGAGCGTCGAGCGCGGGACCTGCCCGAGAAACACGACGGTGTCGCCAAGACCGTGCCGAGCGGTGAGCGCGCGCAAGCGCACGGACTCCGGCCCCTCCCCTACGATGCGCACCTGGAGCGCAGCGATTCGGCCCCGCAGGCGCGCCGCCGCGGTGATGAGATCGTCCAGGTGCTTGCGCGGATACATGCGTGCCACGGCCAGCACGGTCGGCCTGGTGGCGGGGCGGGCCTTCCCCGCCACGAAGAGCTCCCGCCACGCGCCGAGATCGATCGGCTCGGGCACGACGGCGATCTTCGCCGCGGGAACCGCATAGGCCACCACGGCAACGCCGGCCGAGTACTGACTGGGCACGATCACGCGGTCGGCCTGCGCGCAGTTCGCGCGTTCCCAGCTGGCCTGTAGCGTCAGGAGCCGGCGCACGTGACCTCGCTCGTTGAGCAACTCGTCGGCGATGATGCCCTTCAGCGCGACGACGAACGGCTGATGCCGGCGCCGCCGAGCCCAGAGGAATCCGTCGAGATCGACGCCGACGACGACGTCGGCTTTCGGCGGGGCGAGCGCGACGCCGGCGTTGTAGAGCCAGCGGTCGAGCGTGTGGAAGCGCGTCCGGAGGGACGGCGTGCGCAGCGTCACCTCGTGACCGAGCTGGCGCAGCCCGCGCCCAAGCCCATCCACCGCGACGAACGTCCCGCTGCCCTCCGTCGCGGTCGGTGGCGTGGAGGTGAGAAACGCCAGGCGCACGACGGCGGCGCCTAGCGGCCCTGGAAACGCGGCGGGCGCTTCTCGAGGAACGCTCGCGTACCCTCCTTGTAGTCGTCGCTCTCGAACGTCTTCAGAGCGAGCGCGCGCAGACGCTCCTCGTGCTCGTCGCCGGGGCCGGCGAGGTAGCCGTCGACCGTGACCTTGGCGCCCTGCACGGACAGCGGCGCGTTGTCAGCCACGGTGCGCAGGTACTCGTAGGTGTACGCCTCGAGCTCGGTGGCGGGCAGCAGGCGCTGGATGAACCCCATGTGCAGCGCCTCGCCGTCCTCGACCGTGCGCGCCGAGAAGAGGATGTCCTTGGCGTACGCGGGGCCGACCAGGTCGATGAGCTGACCCACCGCAGCGGCGCCATAGATGATGGAGAGCCGCGCCGCCGGGATCCCGAAGCGTGAACCCTGGGCGGCAAAGCGAAGATCGCACGCCATGGCGACGGCCATCGCGCCCCCCATGCAGTAGCCGAAGATCATCGCCACCGTAGGCTTGGGACAGGCCCGGATCGCGGTGTAGGCGGCCTCCGTCTGCGCGTTGTAGCGCACCGCGGTCGCCGTGTCCTTGCGGTTCTCGGTGAACTCCGAGATGTCGGCGCCTGACCCGAAGGCCTGGGTGCCGGCGCCGCGGTACACGATCGCGCGTACGGCGTCGTCTTTGGCGAGATCGGTCGTCACGCGAGCCAGATCCTCCCACATGCTGAGGCTGATCGCGTTGCGCACGTTGGGTCGGTTGAAAACGACGGTGGCGATGGCGCCGTCGCGCTGCACGAGGACGTCGGGTTGGCTCACGGAGACGCAGTGTAGCAAGGAATGGTGTGGCGCTGCCCAGCCCGGCCGGAAGGAAAAACATTACCCGGTGGCCGCACACGGCAAACAATTACTGACCGGCGTAATCGTTACAACTTCATTCTGATCGCGACTTTATTCGAGCAGAGCGGGCTGATTTCGATTTCGTCGCCGGTTGCTGGCATTTCTACACTCGTCCTCGGCGCTCCATCCGGACGCCGTGCTCCTCACACTCACAGAGAGGAAGTTCGATGGCCTATCTTCCAAAGTCCCGACCGGATCCAGCCAGACAGCGGGCGCAGTATCACGCGTTCCTCAACCGGCAAGAAATCATCAAGGCGGGGCTCAGCCGCCGTGATCTGTTCAAGATGGGACTGCTGACGGGCACGGGCATGCTCATCGCGAAAGACGGGTTGAGCGCGCGGGCCGTGAGCGCCGCCGGAACGACGACAGGTCAGTGTGCGAGCCCGGCGACGACGCCGTTCACCATCAACATGCCGATCCCGCCCGTGAAACAGGCGGTGGCCTCGCTGAGCCCCGCGCCGACGGTGGCGCCGAACACTGCCGCGGGAGAAGGACGAACCCGCAATCACCAGGCGCCCGGTGTCGGCCTTCCGTTCCCACCCCCAGTGCTCTATCAGGTGACACAGATCGCAAACAGTATTCGACGGCATCAGCCCCGGCCCGACTTACGTCGCGCAGTACAACACGCCGATCCTGGTCCGGAACGTCAACAATCTGCCCGCGAACAACGGCGGGTTCGGCAAGAACTCGGTCAGCACCCACCTGCACAACAGTCACACGCCCTCGGAGAGCGACGGCTTCCCGTGTGACTTCTTCGAGGCGACCCACTTCTACGACCAGTACTATCCGAACAAGTACGCCGGATTCAATTCGACCCACCGGCCCAACGGTGACATCAACGAGGCGATGAGCACGCTCTGGTACCACGACCACCGCGTGGACTTCACCTCTCAGAACGTCTACAAGGGGCTCGCCGGCTTCTACCTGCTCTTCAACGAGTTCGACACCGGCAATGAGACGACGGGCTTCCACCTGCCGACCTTCCCGACCTACGACATCCCGATGATGTTCGCCGACAAGTGCTTCGATCCGACGAGCAAGCTACTCGCCTTCGATCTGTTCAACCTGGACGGCATTCTGGGCGACAAGTTCCTCGTCAACGGCGTGATCCAGCCCGTGCTGCACGTCAGCCCGCGCCGCTACCGCTTCCGCTGGCTCAACACCGGGCCCTCGCGCTTCGTGCAGATGTACCTGACCGATCTGAACAACCTGTCCGTCACCAACATGTTCTGGCAGATCTCCAACGACGGAAACCTGTTGCCCACCCCGGTTCAGGTGCCCGCCGTCGCCCTCGGCGTGGCCGAGCGCGCCGACGTCATCATCGACTTCGCGCCGTTCGCCGGCCGGACGCTCTACATCGAGAATCGTCTCGAGCAGACCAACGGACAGGGCCCGACTGGCAACGTCCTGGCCGCGGGCACCGGCAACCTTTATTTGAAGATCGTCGTCGACGGCCCCACGGTGGCCGACAACAGCGTCAATCCGGCCACCGGCCCCCTCTTCTACTCGCTGCCCAGCACGGCGGCGCAGCCCAGGGTCCAGCGCTCGTTCAACTTCGACCGGACGCGTAACGGCCAGTGGGTGATCAACGACCAGTTCTTCAACTGCGACACCGTCCGCTTCACGGTCCAGCAGAATTCCGTGGAGCAGTGGGAACTCCAGGGCGGCTTCGGCTGGAGCCATCCGGTCCACATACACTTCGAGGAGTTCCAGATCCTGAGTGGTGCGCCCGGGCTCTTCGGCAGCAGCGGCAGCAGCCGCTCGTTCAGCTCGTCGAACCCGTCCACCGGCGTGAACCTTTCGCGCAAGGACGTGGTGCGGCTCATTCCGCGGGGTGACGTCGTGCTCTTCTTCCGCTTCCGGGACTTCCTGGGGCGGTATCCGATGCACTGCCACAACGTCATCCACGAAGACCACGCTATGATGCTGCGCTGGGACATCGCCACCACCGGCGACACCAACACCCGGCCCTGACCGGCGCGCGAGAGGAGCGTCGACCATGCCAACCTTGAACCGCAGACGCTGGCTCACCGCCGCCGCGCTCGCCCCGGTTGCCGGCGCGGTCATCGCACGGGCCGCCGACGTGGCATCGACACCGCCCGCGCCGTCACCGCGCGAGTCGATCCAGGCGCGATACCTGCCCAACGTCGTCCTGCGCACACAGGACGACAAGGAGGTACGCTTCTACGACGATCTCATCAGGGACAAGATCGTCACCATCAACTTCATCTACTCGACGTGCGCCGACGGCACGTGCCCGCTCATCACCGCCAACCTCGTGCAGGTCCAGCGCCTGCTGGACCGGCACGTCGGACGCGACATCTTCATGTACTCGATCACCCTCAACCCCCGGCACGACACACCGAAGGTGCTCAAGCGATACGCGCGCGCCTACGGCGTCCGGCCGGGCTGGGAATTCCTCACCGGCCAGCCCGATGACATCGAGTTCCTGCGCCGCAAGCTGCGCTTCACCGACGTCGATCCTGCGATCGACAAGGACCCGTCACGGCACAGCGGCAACGTCCGCTACGGCAATGAACCGCTGATGCAGTGGGCCATGTGCCAGGGGCAGGCGACGCCGAAGTACATCGCCGACTCCATCCTCTGGGTCGTCCCCAAGCCCGCCTAGCATGCTGTACCAGGCGCCGCCGGTCAGCGATCGAGAAGCGGAGGTCATCGACGAGATCGAGGCCATCCGCAAGGAGCTGATCGGCGGCGTCCGCGTCGCTCGAGAGTGGACGGGGTTGCCATGGCGGGCGATACGGCCGTCGTCGGACCCGAATGCCGCCGACGCCGACCCTTCGGCCATTGCCGGGTATCGCGCGGCGCTGTCGTGGCTTCTCCAGCTCGTCGACGATCCCACCTTCGCGTGCGACGAAGGAATCATCCGCGGTCTGCACCATCTGATCGTCGGCCACGATCCCGCCAAGCATCCTGGCTGCTATCGGCGCAGCCGCATCTTCGTCCGCAAGGAGGAAGGGGGCGACGTCGTCTATCAGGGACCCGACCCCAGGCTGATTCCCGCGTTGATGGCCGAGCTGGTGGCCATCATCAACGCGCGCTCCGACCCTCCCCTGCTGGTGCGGGCCGCCCTCGCGCATTTCAACCTGTCGGCCATCCACCCCTTTCTCGATGGCAACGGCCGCGTGGCCCGCGTGCTGCACTCCCTCGTCATGTTCCGGGGCGGGATCGTGGCCCCTCCCTTCGCGAGCATCGACGAGTACCTGAGCGTGAACGGTGGCGCTTACGACCTGGCGCTCCGCAGCACCCATGGAGGACGGTGGCAACCCGAGCGGGACACCCGCCCGTTCGTGCGCTTCTGCCTCACCGCGCACTACTACCAGGCTGTGATGCTGCGGCGGCGCACGCAGGAGTACGACCACCTCTGGGAGGAGCTGGAGCGCGAGGTCAAACATCGCGGATTGCCCGAGCGGATGGTCTCGGCGCTCGCCCACGCCGCCGTCGGAGGCCTGATGACGAATGCCGAGTACCGCGCGGTGGCGGGCATCTCACCCCGGGTCGCCGCAGGCGACTTGAAACGACTGGTGACTGAGAACCTGCTCGTGGCGAGCGGCGCCGCGCGAGTACCCTCCTACGTCGCCGGCGATCCGATCAAGTCGATTCGCGCCCGCACGCTCAATCCCTATGCGCCCGACGAGAGCCCGTTCGCGGGCGCCTGACCACCGTCGGCATAGTCAGCCCCCGGACCTTGAGATCATGTCGAAAACGTGAACGCCTTCGCTATTCGGCGACCCGTGCGAGTCTCGTAGCGCCACGACACTGATACTTTCAAGCGCGGCGCGGTCCTTGCACGAGATGGATACACCATGCGCGGTGCCATCGCACTGATCGTCGTCCTGATCGGGCTCGTCGTCTTCACGCCGTTCGCCTGCGCCAGCACCTACGAGGCGTGGACGGACGGTCTTTACGACGCAGAACTCGACGATGACATCCTCGCGCTCCTCAGCCTCCATGCGGTCATCGACCGCATCGTCCTCAGTGATGCCCGTTGTATCGCGATCGTCGTCGCCGTCGTCGTGCTCGCCGACGACAGGGTTGGCGATCTCGCCGATCCCTCCACACGAAGCGCCCGAGCCCCGCCCACGCCGTAGTCCTCGGCTGTCGAACTCGTCTACCGCGCTCCGGCGTCGCTGGCCGGCCGCGCGGCCCTGGATCTCGGAATCCGCGCGCCGGTCGGTCGCCGCGTGCCGATCCGTTTTGTCGGACGCGCGACCTCACTTTACTCACGCTCGGTGGAGGCAGATATGAGATGCACTCTGAGCACCTTCGTTCGAAGCGGAGCAGTGACACGGGTGGGTGGAAAGTCAGCCCCCGTGTGCGGAATCGCCGGCGTCATCGCGCTGTCCGATCGAGGGCCTGACCCGAGTGTCGTCGAGCAGATGACGCGTCGTCTGGCTCATCGAAGCGGTCACGCCTGGGGGTATTACGTCGATGGTGGCGTCGGACTCGGGGTCGCCGGCCCGGGCGTCATCGCGTCGGAGGGTCAGGATCAGCCCGCGACGAACGGGGAGCGATCCGTCCGCGTCGTGCTGGACGGCCGGATCCACAACGCTCCGCACGTTGGTGATGGCTTGCTGAGGGCGGGTCACCGCTTCCGCACAGCGGCGGATGCTGAGGTCGTCGCCCATGCATGGGAAAAGTACGGGGAGCACGCCCTCGACCTGTTCACGGGGATTTTCGCGATCGCCATCTGGGATGAGCGACGGCACCGCTTGTTCCTCGCGGTCGACCGCGTGGGAGAAAAACGTCTCCACTACGCCATCACCGATGCCTGGCTGATCTTCGCTTCCGAGGTCAGCGCCGCGCTCGTCCATCCGGCGCTGAGCTCACGGCGTGAGCTTACAACCGTTGCGCGCTGTCTCTCATTCGATGTCGACCGCCACGCGTTTGGCGACATCGCCTGACGCCGCGCGCGGCACCGCTACGACGTCGCCACCCCCGGTGGCGGCTCCGTCTCGGCGTCCGCCTTTTCAGCAGCCTCGATCATCTGACGGAGCGCCGCCGAGGCGCTCGCGCAACCATGCCGCGCTCGCCAGGCCTCGATCATGGCCTGGTGGGTGGTCGCGAGCGTGAAGACGCCCGTCACTGTGCCACCACGCGCTACGGTCGGTCGTCCTGTGCCTCTCCGCATCATCGGCCGGGCCCTACCGCAACCTTGGTACCAGGGTAAAGAGAGAAGGAATGTCGCGCCCTTGGACTTCGGGGGACAGGATCCGACTGTACGGAAACTGGTCACGTTGCACACGCTATGGTCAGCTTGGACGCTAGTGAAAGAACGTCGCGACGAGCTCGCTCGGGTAGTCCAACGATGAAGTAGCGTCGCTTGACGTCTTCTTCGATGAGTCACGCGCCTCTACCATGACGCCTCTGAGGTGCCCTCGGTGAGCGCGCGCAATCGCAGGTCGTCGACGTACCCGAGCGACGAGCAGCGATTCTCCGCGGCGCGCCGCTCGGTGAGCACAGACGTGGGTCGCCCGATCCGCTAACAGCCTCGGCACGACCGCATCCCGTCGGAAAAGCTTTCAACTCCTGGTTTCCGCGCTGTTGCCGCTGTGGAAGTTGGCGACTTCGTTGAGACCCAGATCTGGCGCGAACAATGCTCTAGCCTATGGCAGCGTGGCTGAGGTTCGAGTACGTCTCGGGCCTCGCTCCCCTCCGCCCGTTTTTCCTAACCGTGCTCGGCGTTGCTGCGAACCGCCTTCATATCGCACGGAGATCCTTTCATGAAGATCGGCAACAGACTGTTCTGGTGTAGAAGGCATCCCGTTCTAAGCTTGGCCTTCGTCGTCGCACTTCTCGCGGGGCTGTGGTCGGTGGACGCTCGTCTCGCCGTCGCCGACGGGGACCTCGCCCCGCTGTCGACCGTTAGTGTTCCGCCGCGGACGGGCGGCACCATCATCGACAATGCGGCCGCCGTCCGTCTCGGCAAGGCGCTCTTCTGGGATATCCAGGTCGGCGGTGACGGCCAGATC
>MNEG01000147.1 GCA_001917585.1 Candidatus Rokubacteria bacterium 13_1_40CM_68_15 | reverse complement strand
TTCACGCAGCGCGGTTGGAGCGGTCATTTCACGTATCAATTCCGGGCGGCCATTTCACGTATCCCCAACACTCCGGGGGCCACCACTTGACGTGGCCCGGCTTTACGCAGATTCTCGGGCCTGCCGGAAACATGGATTCACAGTCGCGCGAGCGCCAGACTTCCGCACTTTCTCGACGCGCCGTCGTGCTGCTCGGAGCCGTCGTGCTGACGCTCGCCCTCACGCACGGGGCCGGGGGGCAACCGACGGGAGAGGCGGTCATCGCGTTTCACGTGACGATCGCACCCACGTGGTTCGACCCGTCCACCGCTCCGCCCCAGATAACGCCGTTCGGCATCCTCCACGCGCTCCACGACGGACTGGTCAAGCCGCTGCCCGGACAGAAGATGGGTAATAGCCTGGCCGAGTCGTGGACAGAGAGCCCCGACGGGCTCGCGTACGAGTTCAAGCTGCGGCGCGGGCTGAAGTTCCACAACGGCGAGCCAGTGACCACCGAGGACGTGAAGTTCAGCTTCGAGCGGTACAAGGGCGCGGGGGCGACGGAGTTGCACGCGCGCGTCCGGCAGGTCGAGGTCGTCGATCCGTTCACAGTCCGCTTCCTTCTCAAGGAACCGTGGCCGGATTTCATGACCTTCTACGGGACGACGGCGACGGCGGCGGGGCTCGTCGTGCCGAAGAAATACCTGACCCAGGTCGGCGACGAGGGGTTCCGCAAGCATCCAATCGGCGCCGGTCCCTACAAGTTCGTGAGCCACACGCCCGGCGTGGAGGTGGTGCTCGAGGCGTATACGGCGCACTGGCGCAAGGTGCCGTCCGTCAAGCGCATCGTCATGAAGAGCGTTCCCGACGGCACCACGCGGGTGGCGATGTTGAAGAAAGGCGAGGCCGACATCGCCGCTGCCCTGGACGGCCCCGAGGGAGAGGACGTGAGGCGGGATCCGCGCCTGACGCTGCTGGCCTCGCGCCACGCGTCCATCTTCTGGATCGAGTTCGTCGAGCAGTGGGACCCGAAGTCGCCGTGGCACGACAAGCGACTGAGGCTCGCCGTCAACCACGCGATCGACCGCAAGACCATCAACGAGGCCGCGTGTCTGGGCTTCTGCCCGCCGGCGGGCGTCATCGTGCCTCGCGTCATGGACTTCGCCCTGCAGGTCGAACCGCCGGCCTACGACCCGAAAAAGGCGAAGCAGCTGATCGCCGAGGCGGGGTATCCCAATGGATTGGACGCCGGGGACTTCGCGGCGATCCCGGGGTTCTTCACGACGGCGGAGGCCGTCGTGAACTACCTGAACGCCGTCGGGATCCGCGTGAAGATGCGGCCAATGGAGCGCGCGGCCTTCTACGCCGCTTGGCGCGAGAAGAAGCTGCGTGGCCTGTTCCTCGTCGCGGTGGGCAATTCGGGCAACGCCGCCAGTCGGGTGCAGGAGTTCATCTATTCGAAGGGCGGCTATGCCTACGGTGGCTACCCCGACATCGACGATCTGTTCCAGCAGCAGGCGCGCGAGCGCGACGTGCGCAAGCGCGAGGCCCTGCTCCATCGGATCCAGCAACTCACGATCGACCGGGTGATGTTCGCGCCGGTCATGGACTTCCGCGCCCTTATGGCCGTTGGGCCACGTGTGGCCGAGCACGCCATCAATCTGGTGCCGATGACGCCGTGGCCGTCTTACGAGGACATGCGGCTCAAGGGCAACTAGTGTCCTGAGTCTGAAAAAGATGGAACAACATGTACGCACCGAGCGTTCTCACGGTAGACAGGAGAACGCTCATGCGCACTGGCCGGCCGAGTTCGCCGCTGACGCTTACCGACGAGGAACGCCACGCGTTGGAACGGTGGGCGCGACGGCCGACGACTGCGCAAGCGTTGGCGCAGCGGGCGCGACTGGTCCTCGCGTGTGCTGCCGGCAAGACGAACACGCGCGTCGCGCACGAGCTGCGAGTGACCAAGCAGACCGTGGGCAAGTGGCGGAGTCGGTTCCTGGCGCAGCGGGCGGATGGCTTGCTCGATGAGCCGCGGCCGGGCGCGCCGCGGACCATCGCCGATGCCCAGGTGGAGCAGGTCGTGGCACTGACGCTCGAAACGATGCCGCGCGACGCCACGCACGGGAGCACCCGCGCGATGGCGGCGCGGTGCGGCCTCAGCCAGAGCACGGTGAGCCGCATCTGGCGTGCGTTCGGATTGCAGCCGCATCGCACGGAGACGTTCAAGCTCTCGAAGGATCCGCTGTTCATCGAGAAGGTCCGCGACATCGTCGGCCTGGATCTGAATCCGCCCGATCGGGCGCTGGTGCTCTGCGTCGATGAAAAATCGCCGATCCAGGCGCTCGATCGCACGCAGCCGCTGCTGCCGATGCGCCCCGGCCAAGTCGAACGGCGGACGCACGATTACGTACGCCACGGCACGACGTCGCTCTTCGCCGCCCTGGACGTCAAGAGCGGCAGGGTCGCGGGCACGTGTCATCGCCGCCACCGGGCGGTGGAGTTTCGAAAGTTCCTCGACCCGATCGACGATACCGTCCCCGACGATCTCGAGATCCACCTGATCCTCGACAACTATGCCACCCACAAGACCCCGCTCATCCGCCGATGGTTGGCGAAGCGCCCACGGTTTCATCTGCACTTCACCCCGACAGGCGCCTCCTGGATCAATCTCGTCGAGCGCTGGTTCGCCACGCTGACCGAGAAGCAGATTCGGCGCGGGACGCACCGCAGTACCCGCGCGCTGGAGGCGGCCATCATGCAGTACATCGCGGTGACGAACGAACAGCCCAAGCCGTTCATCTGGACAAAGACCGCCGATGAGATCCTCGCCAGTGTCGAACGATTTTGCCGACGGATCTCGGACTCACGACACTAGCGAGGCGACGATGATACGACTCACCGGCATCGGACACGTGCTGTTGCGGGTCAGCGACGTTGAGCGGGCGAAGACGTTCTATTCGACCGTCCTCGGCCTCGAGGTCACGGAAGAGGACCCCGAGCATGGTGGCGTCTTCATGGCGCTCGAGGGTCACGCTCACTCGCTCGATCTCTTCCCCGCCTCGGATCAGGACGACGCCCAGCCGCGCGCGCCGGGCAGTCTCGGCCTGGGTCACGTCGCCTTCCGGGTGAGCAGTGAGGAGGCGCTCAGGGACGCCTACTTCGGCCTGGAGGAGCACGGGGTGAAGGTCACCCGCGCGATCGACCACGTCAGTCAGAAGAGCATCTACTTCCACGACCCCGACGGCAACCTGCTCGAGATCTACTACGAGCTGCCCAATGCGCGAGAGTTGTTCCGCCAGGGACGTCACGACCGTGACGCGCCCCTCGTGTTCGAGCGCCCGTCCGCCGTCACGTGAGCGCGGGGATCACCTCACGCGTCAGGAGGCGGAGCGTCCGGTGCATCCGCTCCAGTGGGAACTGACCGCTGGGATTGAGCTCGGCCACGATGCCGTCGAGCCGCAGCTCGTCCCGTAGGCGGGCGAGGCGATCGGTCAAACTGCGCGCGGTGCCGAACGCCACGCGCGTCTCCAGGATGTCGTCGTACGACAGACTGGTGAGCTCAGCGAGCCGGGCCTGGCGCCGGTCGGTCGGTCCGGTGTCCGCTCGCCCGAGTCCGGCGCGGGTCAGCTCGGCGTGACGCCGAAAGAAGTAGATGGTGTTCTCGCGCGGCTCCTCGACGGCTTCTTCCTCGGTGGCTCCGATGTAGACGGGAATGCGGAGACACACGTCACCGTCTCCCGAGTGCCCGGCCTCCCGCCACGCGGCCCGGTACGCGGCCAGGTGCGAGCGGAGCTCCGGGATGCTCAGGTCCCGCAATCCGACGAAGAGCGGGAGCCCCAGCCGGCCGACGATCGGGAAGGTCTCTCGGGAGTTCGCGGCCATGCGCAGGGGCGGATGGGGAAGCTGATACGGGCGCGGCGCGACCGTCGCGTTCTGGAACCGATAGAATTTTCCTTCGTGGCTGAACGGCTGGCCCTTCCAGGCCTCGAGGATGATCTGCAGGCACTCCTCGAAGCGCGCCTGGCTCTCGGCGTAGGGGATGCCCAGCGCGTCGTACGCGCGCGGCGAGCCGCTGCGGCCGATGCCGAAGTCGAAGCGGCCCCGGCTGAGATGATCGACGGTGGCCACGTCCTCGGCAATCCGCAACGGATTG
Source organism: Candidatus Rokubacteria bacterium 13_1_40CM_68_15 (assembly GCA_001917585.1). Classification (GTDB taxonomy): domain Bacteria; phylum Methylomirabilota; class Methylomirabilia; order Rokubacteriales; family CSP1-6; genus 40CM-68-15. The sequence goes on along the minus strand of MNEG01000147.1, from coordinate 6,885 downwards.
CCGAGCGGAAGCACCTGCACGGCCGTGCCGATCCGCACGCGCCGCGTGCGGGCGGCGATGTAGCTCGCCAGCGCGATGGGCGCCGAGTGCACGGAGCGCGTGGGATTGAAATGGATCTCACCGAGCCACACCCCGTCGAGTCCTGACGCCTCGGCCGCCTCCGCGAGGTCCAGCGTTTCCTGGAACGCCGCGGTCTCGCTGGTCCCGGGGCGCCGTTCCTCGAGAAAGATCCCGAAATGCATGGCGGCGACAATGCCCTATGCGAGCGTTGCTGTCAAAGCGACTCTCGCTCAGAGCTCGGCGATGTCGATGAGCAGCGCGGCGTGGTCGCTGAGGAGGTCGCGCCGTCTTCGGCGCGTCGCGCCGCCCCACACGTAGGCGGCGTCCTTGAGGCGTGTGAGCAAGGGAGCGTCGACGAACGCCTGGTCGATCCGGAAGCCGTTCCGGCCGTTCGGCGAGTACCACGTGTAGGCGCGGGCGTCGGCGCGGAGGTGGCGAAACGCGTCGAGCCACCCGCAGCCGGCGAGCGCGTCGATCCAGCCTTCCTCGCGGGCGTTGAAGGCGGGCACCTCTTCGTCGATGCCGCGCCGGCCGGAGTTCGTATCGCCGATCAGCAGGGCTGGGCGAAGACGCCAGCGGCGGGCGCACGTCAGCACCGCGTCGAGGAACGGGTACTTTCGGCCGCCGGCGCGGTTCGGGACGTGCATCACGCCGAGGACGAACGGCAGCGGGGCCGCGACCTCGACCACGACCCACCGCCCGGGCTCGCACGGCCCGCCCTGAAGACGCGCCCGGCGGAGGGGCCAGCGCGCGGCGACGAGCAGGGCGTTGCTGCCGGGCCGCCCACGCTCCGCCGTCGTCACCTGGTACCGAAGGCCCGTCGCGGCCAGCGCGGTCATCAGCGCGCGGCCGGGTGGCGTGATCCGAAACTCCGAAAGGCCGACGACGTCCGCGTGCCAGCGCGCGAGTTGCCGCCCGATGGCGCCGACGCGCCGCCCGCCACCCGCCCGGATGTTCCACGCCACGACGCGCATCAGCGAGATCCGCTGAACTGGTAGCGGGCCAGGGACGGCGGTGGCGACAGACGCCCGTCGGCCCGTAGCATCGCCTCGATGTGGTCGTACAGGGCGAGCACCAGCGGGTCCGCGTTGATGGAGTGAAACCACAGGGCGTGGCCGTCGAACTGCAACCGCACGACGTTCGCCAGCACGCAAGGCCCGAGGCACCCGCCGATCGTGAGATGAACGACGTCGCGGAGCCGCCGCCGCTCCCACTCGTCGTGGTAGAGCTGCGTGGAGACGGCGGGAATCCGTCGCCGGTCCGGCCGCAACAACACCCGGTCGCGCAGACGAAGAGCTGCCCGCGCAGCCGGGCCACGCTGACGACGCGACCGTCGGGCCGCGTTATCCGGGTGCGGTGTTGCTCGCCGGGCGTCGCCGCATCCATTCAGTCCAGGGTCACGAAGATGCAGTGGCGCAGCTTGCCGTCCAGGGCCTTGGAGAGATGACCCTTGCCCCACGTGTCCTCGACGAGGATCACCTCGCCGGCGCCGATGCGGCGCGCCTCGCCGTCGCTGGCCGTGATCTGCACGCCGGCGTCCAGGTTGACGATGTACTGGCGCCGAGGCGCGGGATGCCAGTCGAGGTCGTAGTCGGGCGCGACCTGGCGGAAGATGATCCCGCTGGCCGGCAGACGCGCCGACATCCGCCCGGCGCGCGACTGTTCCTTGAATTCGATCTCCACATCCTGGAAGTGCGACTCACCCTTCTCGTCGGCATACAACCGGTGGATCTTCATCGTGGTCCCCTCCGCTGGCGGCTGATGGTAGCAGACCTCGGAATTCCTTGACGCCCCTCCCCGGAACGACATACCGTCGGTTTGTCCGCCTCGATTGATCCGCAGGGGGCCGACCATGACGGACAGCACCTGGCAGAGCGACGCGGCGGCTGCTCTTCTCGCGATCTCAAGATCGTGGGTGGCGCGACCGATCTCACCGAGGCGTTGCGCCAGACTTGCCGCGAGCTGTCACGCTTCACCGGCGCCGAGACCGTGTCCGTCCACCTCCTCCACGCCGATCTCCGCATGCTCGTGCCCTCGGCCGCCTACCACGTTCCCCGCGACATGCTGCCGACCCTCATGGCGGCAACCCTTCCCATCGACGAGCAGGGGTTCCGCGATTCCGTTTTCGGCTCGGGCGACGTGGCCTGGAGCGACGACGTGCAGCACGACGCCCGCTTCGAGTACCGGCTCTTCCGGGCGTTTCCCCACCAATCGGGGGCCGTGGTCCCGGTCGTGGTCGACGACGAGATCGCTGGCGCCTTCTACCTGGTCTGGTGGAAAGAGCGGCGCTCGTTCGACGACGTGCAGCGGCAGACGCTGCAGGAGATCGGGCGACAGGTGGCGATGCTCCTCCGCGCCAAGCGGCTGCTCCGGGAAGCGCAGGACCAGCAGAAAAAGGCCGAGACCGCCAGCGAGCGATACCGTCTTCTCTTCGAGCGCAACCTGGCCGGCGTGCTGTGGACCCGGCAGGATGGAACGATCGTGGACTGTAACGATGCGATGGCCCGGCTCCTCGGTCACGAGTCGCGGGGCGCCCTCGTCGGCCAGAACGCGCGAGATTTCTACATCAAGGCCGAGGACCGGGAGTCGGTGATCGACGGCCTGGATCGACAGGGCGCGGTCAACAATCGTGAGCTGTACTGGCGGCGACGCGATGGGACGGACGTCTGGCTGCGCATCAACGTGGGCCTGCGCGACGACGGAGTGTTCGAAGGGATCCTCGTCGACATCTCGGACGGGAAGCGGGCTGAGCTGGCCGAGCGTCAGGCGATGGAGTTGCACGCCATCGCCAAGCTGGCCAATGCGGCGGCTCACGAGATCAACAATCCGCTCTCGGTGATCCTCGGGTACCTCACGATGCTCGGACGGGATCGCGAGGACCCTCGCATCGACAAGGCCCTCGAGGCGGGCGCGCGGATCCGCGACATCATCACTCGCATGGCCCGCATCACCCGAGTCGAGCACTTCGAGCAGACGTCGACGAGTGTTCCCCCGATCGTGGACATCCGGCGCTCGAGCGAGTAGTGACATGGGAGGCCCTCTCGTGGCCCCCCACTTTCTTAATCGGTCATGCGATCGACGAGCTTCACGTTGGTCCTGCGCAGGCGAAGGATCAGCAGCCGGATCAGCCCGGGCAGCAGCTTGGCGATGAGCGTCGGATGGGCGTGCACGAGGTTTTCGAACGCGTGCCGGGTGACGACGAGCATCGACGTGTCTTTGGCAGCGATGGCCGTGGCCGAGCGCGTCTGGCCGTCGAGGAAGGCCATCTCGCCGAGGAGATGTCCCGGTCCGATCGTGGCCAGGATTCGATCGCGTCTCCCGGCGTCGAGCTTGCGGATTTCGACTTCGCCGGAAACGACAAGGGCCATCCAGCTCCCTGGCGTCGCCTCGTGGAAGATCATCGTGCCTACCTCAGCACGGAACACTTCCGTGTAGCTTCCGAGCGTCTCGAGATCGGCCCGGGTGAGGTCGTGCAGACGGAGTGACGGGTAGCCGCGCGACAGGAGCGCCGCCCGCTCCTGGACCGGGCACTCCACGTGCTGCAGCGATCGATTCTCGAGCTGGGTCCTCGACGTCGCGTGCATGGCTCTCCACGGTCAATCGGCACGTTCGCCTGCCATCAGGAGCCCTAGACCACACAGCCGAGTCGGAAGAGTTGACAGTTCAAGGCCGGCGTTAAACCGCCCTCGTGCAATGTGGCGAAAGACGAGGCGGTATCGCCATGGCATGGCCGCTGCTCGTCGCCTAGGGACCGCTCGTCCTGGGAGGGGATCGGCCATGTTCGACCTGGAGACTGTCTTCACGACCGGACGAGCCGCGTTCTTCGCCCTCAACGGAATCGTGATCGCACTGATCGCCGTCTACATGATCGCCCGCTGGCGGTGAAGGCGGCCGCCATCCGCAGACCCCACGCTCGGACGAGGAGCAGACAATGACCCCACGCCGCTTCTGGCCCTTGCTGCTCATCGTCGCGATTGCCTGCGGAATCGTGGGGATCGCCAACCCGGGTCCGGTCGCGGGCGCACCGCCCGCGCAGACGGCACCGGGCGTGCAAGATCTGGGGGCGCTCAATCCCAACGCGATCGAGGTGCAACCGCTCGTCCGGTTGGCGAAGGGAGGAGCGCCGCCGCCTCCGCCGCCCAACGCCTGCACGCCCACGACCTGCGCGGCGCAAGGCAAGAACTGCGGCACGATCCCGAATGGCTGTGGCGGCACGCTCACCTGTGGCGCCTGCACCGCTCCGCAAACCTGCGGCAGCGGCGGCGTCACCAACGTCTGCGGCCTCGGGACGCCGCCCCCCGCAGCCTCGGCACAGTGCACCGCCACGAACGTTTCGGGCAATCCCTACAGTGGAACGCTCTGCGGAGGAGCCTTCATCGACAATTGCACTCCGGGGGCTCTCTATTCATGCACGGGTGGAGCTCGGGGGACGATCAACAACTGCACACTGACCCAGACGTGCTCCACGGGCTGCCTGACTGGGGTCAACGATACGCCGGTCACAGCCAACATCGGGTTCGCGACGCCGGTCGCCAGCGACACCTGTTTCGCGGACACTGCCCCGCTGACGCTCTCGACGAACGCGACGATCGGCGGAAGTTACGTCACCCTGACCGCGACGCTGACGCAGCCTCACCTTTCAGCCTTCGTCAATTTCGAGGGAGCCACGCTCGACGTCCCGCCACTCTGCGGCAACCTCATCCCGCTCACCATCGCGGCGGGCGCCACTTCGGTGAGCTGGGTGCAGCCGACCGGTGTCGTCACGACACCCACAACGGTGCCCTTGAATGTGCTGATCAGCTACACCGAAGCAGCGACCGGTAGGCTCCGCAATCTCGTCTCGGTGGGGTCGCCACTGACCCTCAACCCCGGTGGAACGCTGCCCGTGCCGCCGCTGGTCTCGTTCAGCATCACGAATGCCGGCGGGACGCCCATCTCGACGATTCCCGGAGGCACGAACGCCTTCGCCAGTGGCACGCTGCCGCCCTCGACCCCCGCTCCCGTGGGCGGGACGAGAGTGACGGTGACGAGCAGTCCCGCGAGCGCCTTTGTGACTGACGGAAGCTTTGTCATCCTTCCGGCTTGCACGACGAACAGCGATCTCGGTGTCCTCACGGCCACGAGCAGCGTGCTGTCCAATCTCCCCGCCACCGTCAGTGCCACGACCGGCGCGGGCGCCATCCTGACCCAGAACGTCGTCGTGACGCCGCCGGTGCTCCAGATCCAATCCCTGACCCTGACTCCTGGGGCGGTGATCGGCGGTGGATCACTCACGGCCACGGTGGCTCTCAACCGTGTCGTGCAGGCGACGGATGCGAGCTCTACCGTGTCGGTCAGGGTGAGCCCGGGCAGCCCGTCCAACGTCCAGGTCGCAACGTTCGCGGGGTGCACGGGTACGCCGGCTTGCTCGGGCTCCTTCACCGTGCCGATCGGCGCCAACAGTGCGTCCGTCACGATCACGACGAGCGCGGTGAGCGCGCAGCAATTCGTCACCGTCTCGGCGAGCGCCCCCTGGAGCAACAGCTCGCCTGGCGCACAATTGACGATCAATCCGGCCGGAGCTCCGCTCCCGCTCTCCTCCGTGACCTTGAACCCGACCAGCGTCGTGGGCGGTAATCCCTCGACCGGCACCGTGACCTTGACCGCCGCGGCCCCCGCGGGTGGCGCCGTGGTGACGCTGGCGAGCACCGGGGCAGTGGCAAGCGTTCCCGCCAGCGTTACCGTACCGGCAGGCGCCACCAGCGCCACCTTCACGGTCACGACTCCAGTGGTCATGGGCCTGGCCGCCCAATCGGACATCATCGCGACGTTTGGCGGGGTCAGCCGAGCCGCGACTCTGACCGTCACGCCATCCACCGCCGCATGCACGCCCACCACCTGCGCGGCTCAGGGCAAGAACTGCGGCACGATCTTGGATGGCTGCGGTGGCTCGCTTGTCTGTGGATCCTGCACGGCGCCCCAGACGTGCGGCGGCGGCGGCGTCGCCAACGTCTGCAGCCTGGGGACCGCGACCACCGCGCTCTTGACCGTGACCGCCACCGGGCGCGCCGGTGAGTCGATCTCGTCGAGCCCGGCGGGAGTCAATGTGAACGTCGGCACGACGGGTAGCGCGAGCTTCGCGAGCGGCGCGTCGGTCACGCTGACCGTGAGCAACGGACGCACCGCCATCTGGTCCGGCGGATGCTCGAGCGGCGGCGCCAAGACGAAGAGCTGCACCCTGACCCTCGGCGCGGCAACGTCGGTCACCGCGAACGTGCAATAATCGAGGGAACATGACGATTCAGGGAACGCTCGTTCGGGCCGGGCTCGTTGCGCTCGCCCTCGCCGTGGCGGTTGGTACGGCCGCGCCTGTTGCAGCGCAGGATCCGATCACTCGCGAGCAGGCGGAGAGGCTCATCCAGGAGATCCGTCAGCTGCGCGAGGTGCTCCAGCAGCTGCGCGCGCCTCAGCCAGCGGCCGCCGCCCCGCAGCGACCGGCCGACGAGAACGTGAAGCTCGACCTCCGGGGCGCGCACGCCATGGGCCGCGACGACGCGCCCGTCACCATGGTGGAGTTCACCGACCTCGAGTGCCCCTTCTGCCGCACGTTCCACACCGGGACGTTCGAGCAGATCAAGCGCGACTACATCGACACCGGCAAGGTGCGCTTCGTCACCCGTGACTTCCCGCTCGACTTCCACGCCAACGCGCGACCCGCAGCGCTGGCCGTCCGCTGCGCGGGTGAGCAGGGGAAGTTCTGGGAGATGAGGCACGGCGTCACCGTCAACGCGAATGCGCTCAGCCGCGACACGTACTTCTCGCTGGCCCGGGACCTCGGGCTGGACA
>MNEG01000135.1 GCA_001917585.1 Candidatus Rokubacteria bacterium 13_1_40CM_68_15 | reverse complement strand
TGAGCCCGTTCTGACGCGACGCCGAGTAGCCCATGGTGCCGATGCGCCAGATCTTGCCCAGCAACGGGCCGAACGCCGCGCCGATCTCGACACCGAACTCGTCGATCAGCCGCCGTCGCACGCGAAGCTCGTCGAGGCCGTCCGGGACGACGACAGGGATGAGGAACGGCAAGCGGTGCTCTGGCGGCTCCGTGCCGAAGATCGACAGGCCGAGGGCCTCGACGCCCGACCGCATCGCGTCGCCGTGAAGACGATGCCGCGCGAATCGCGCCGCTCGGCCTTCAGCGTGAAACGCGCGGAGCGCTTCGCGGAGGCCGTATACCATCGTCGTCGGCGCCGTGTGGTGATTGAAGCGCCTCGGGCTCCAGTAGTCGGCGATCTGCGCGAGATCCAGGTAGTTGCTGCGCACCTTCTCGCGTCGCCGCGCGAGTCGGGCATCCACCCGTGCGTCGTAGGTGACGGGCGCGAGACCCGACGGACAGGAGAGACATTTCTGCGTCCCGGCCACGGCAATATCGACGCCCCAGCGATCCACGGCGACTTCGCAGCCACCGAGCGTGACCACGGCGTCGACCATCAGCAGCGCGTCGTGCGCGTGCGCCAGACGCGCGATGTCTTCGAGCGGCTGCAGCACGCCGGTCGACGTCTCACCGTGGACCACCGCGACGAGCTTGCTGCGCCGGCCATCGAGGGCGGCGGCGAACGCGTCCGGCTCCAGCACACGCCCCCATTCGCCGCGGATCGCGACGACTTCGGCGCCGCAGCGCTCGGCGATCTCGATGAGCAGCAGACCGAAACGTCCGCACTCGCCGACCACGACGCGATCGCCGGGCTCGACGAGCGACGTGATGGCGGCTTCGAGACCGGCGCGGCCCGTTCCCGGGACCGGAAAGGCGCGCTGATTCTCTGTCTCGAATGCGAAGCGGATCAGCTCCGTCACCTCGTTCATGATCGCGGTGAACTCGGGATCGAATTGTCCGAGGAGCGATGTCGACATGGCGCGGAGCACTCGCGGGTCCGCCATCGATGGACCGGGCCCGAGCAGGATGCGTGGACTCGGATGCAGATCGCCGTACGGCGTCATGCGCACGACCTTATCATCGACACGCCTCGTCTATGACGACGCCCGGGGCGGATGATTCGCGATCCAGTGCCGAGCGATGTCGATGCGCCGGCACATCCACACGCGGTCGTGCCGCACGACGTGGTCGAGAAATCTCGTGAGACCCCGTAGCCGTCCCGGTCGCCCCGCCAGACGCATGTGAAGCCCCACCGACATCATCCGGGGGCGGTCGGCGCCCTCGCCATAGAGCACGTCGAAGGCGTCCCGTAGATACGCGAAGAAGTCGTCTCCGGTGCTGAATCCCTGCGGCGTGCCGAACTTCATATCGTTGTTGTCCAGCGTGTACGGAATGACGAGGTGCGGCCTGTCCGCCACCCGCACCCAGTACGGCAAGTCGTCGTTGTAGGCGTCGGAGTCGTAGAGGAATCCGCCCTCCTCGACGACGAGGCGGCGGGTATTCGGGCTCAGACGCCCCGTGTACCAGCCGAGCGGGCGGCTTCCGGTGGCGCGGGTGAGGCTGTCGATGGCCAGCCGCATGTGCTCACGCTCGACGGCGCTGTCGACCGACTGGTAGTCGATCCAGCGCCACCCGTGGCTCACGACTTCGTGCCCGGCTTCGACGATCGCGGCGGCGGCTTCGCGGTGGCGCTCGAGCGCCATGCCGATGGCGAAGACGCTGATCTTGATCGAGCGCTCTGCGAAGACCCGCATCAGTCGCCAGAATCCGACGCGGCTGCCGTATTCGTAGAGTGACTCGACCTGGAGGTTACGGGCGCCGCGCACGGGTGGTGCCCCGACCACCTCTTGCAGGAACGACTCGGCCTCCTCGTCGCCGTGCAGGATCGAGCGCTCGCCCCCTTCCTCGTAGTTCATGACGATCTGGAGCGCGAGCCGGGCCCCGCCCGGCCACTTCGGATCCGGTGGCGTGGCCGCGTAACCGATCAGGTCTCGGTCGTCGTTCATGCCCATGGGTCCCGCATGCCCGGCGGCGGTGCGAACTTGCATAGCTTGCTCTGCCGCAAGCCAAGACGCACGGCGGCTTCGGCCATGTGAACGGCGCAGGCGACGGGCTCCACGATGGGCACGGGCGCACGATCGCCGATGCGCGCGGCGTATGGCGATAATCGCGAGCCCCCCAGGATGACGAGATCGGCCGCGCTCTCGGCGACGAGGTGCTCGACGGCCGCCAACACCTCGGCCTCCGCGGCCGCCGGTGACGGATCCGTCGAGTCCAGCGGCGGGAGGCTCACCGCGCGAACGCCCGAGCATCGCCCGGCCAGGCCGAGCAGCGCGATCAGGTCTTGCGTGTACGGAATCATGCGCGGCGAGGTCGTCAGGACCGCGAAGCGATGACAGAACGGGATGGCAAAGGCGAGGGCCGCTTCTGCCAGGTTGAGAACAGGGACGTCCATGACTTCCTTCACGGCCGCCGTGCCGTAGTTACCGAATCCGGCGAGCACGACGGCGTCGGGCGGCGGTGCCCAGCGAGCGAGCGACCGCGACAGCGCGCGTCCGGCCGCGTAGTCCGCATAGAAGCTGTCGACCACCGGCGGCCCTTCACGGTTCGTCCACGCGATCACCTCGGTTCCGGGCGAAGCGGCCTTTCGCGCGAGCACGCCGCAGCCCTCGGTGATCGCTTCCGTCGCGTTCGGGTTGGCAAGGAGGATCTTCAACGCCGGCTATGTAATCGGTCACTCGGAGTTTGTCAACCGCGGCAATTCCCTTGCCAAACCTGTCGCCGCGGCGTATATCGGTGTCTCCGCGCGACCGGACGAGCCACGCGCGAGCGGAGGCCCACATGGCGACGGTCCACGAGGTCAACATCGAGCCGCTCACCGACGACGCGTTCGCGCCGTTTGGTCAGATCATCTCCGCCAAAGACCGCGCGCCGGATTTTCACACGGCGAGTGACACGCGAGGCTGGGCGGTCGATTTCCAGTCGGGGACGCCGCTGATCATGCTGCTGCACACGCCGTACCGCGGACTGTCGTTCAGCAAGCTCGAGCGCCATTTCAACGTGACGCAGACATTTCTGCCGATGGGCGGCTCGCCGGCCGTGGTCGCTGTCGCGCCCGCGGATCCGGGTGACGGTGACCAGGGCCCGTCTCCATCCGACGTACGCGCCTTCCTCCTCGACGGCACCAAGGGATACGTGCTCGGCCGCGGCGTCTGGCACAGCCTCGATCGGTACGCGCTGTATCCCCCGGCGACCCAATGGGTCATCATCACGGATCACGAAACGCAGCAGGACCTCACCGCTGCCTATGCCGGCCGGGGAGCCATGCAACTCACGCAAGAGGTCGATTGCGCCGATCGGTTCGGCGTGACGTTCGCGCTGGTCCTGTAGTCATGCGCCGTACTCAAGGAGGAACCGATGCCGACGAGGAGGATCTCCCGACGTGAGGTGTTGGTAGGCGGCACGGCAGTGGCGCTCGCGGCCGCCGTCCCCGGCCGCGCCGCCGCGCAGGCCAAGGAGCTCGTGGCCAATACCTATGGAGGCGGATGGGAAGCAGGGCATCGCGCCGCCATCGCCCAGCCGCTCGAGAAGCGCGGCATCAAGGTGACCCTGGTCTCGATGCTCGCCGCCGAGCTGGTAGCGCGGACGAAGGCCTCGGCGGGAGGTCGACCACCGGTCGACGTCGCGCTCGTGGACGACGGCCCCTTCCTGCTCGCCGTCAAAGAGGGCGTGTTCCAGCAGCTGCCGATGGACCGGATTCCCAACGCCAGGCGCGTCTACGCCAAGTATCGGGCAAAGGAGCCGTTCGGCGTGCCGATCGGCGCCTCGCAGATCGGCATCGCCTACAACGCCCGGACACTCAAGACGCGACCGGAATCCTGGGCCGACCTGTGGAAGCCGGAGTACAAGGGCCACATCGGGCTCAGCACGCCCGCGAGCACGCTGGGAACGGTCACGCTGCTGAGCTTCGCGCGGCTCCGGGGCGGTCACGAGGGCAACGTCGAACCCGGGTTCGAGGCCGTGAAGTCCCTTCTGCCGAGCGTCTCGTCGATCCAGGCCGTGCCCGCCAACCTTCGCACGCTCCTCGAGCGCGGTGAGATCAACATCGCTCCGATGTGGCATCACGACACCACGATCGTGAAGATGAAGGGCACCGGCGTCGAGTTCGTGTTGCCGAAGGAAGGGGGCATCGCGGGTCTCGCCTGGCTGGCCATCACGAAAGGCGCGAACACCGATCTCGCGCTGGAGTACCTGAACCAGGGACTCGAGCCAGACAGTCAGAAGTTGATGGCGGGGGCGCCCTCGTACATCGGCCCCGTGATCGAGGGGATCGAGGTCGCGCCCGAGCTGCGTGGGATCGTGCCGGCGACGCCCGCCGACCTCGAACGCCTCAAGACCCTGGACTGGCCCAAGATCAACGAGCAGCGGGCGGAATGGATCGCCCGCTGGAACCGCGAGATCAAAGTCTGAGCACATCGGGGGCGCGGGCACGCCGGGCCGTCTGGAGTCGTCAGCTGCGACTCTGGCAGCTCGTCCTGCCCGCGACGCTCTTCCTCGTCGTCTACTTCGTCGTCCCCCTCGGCATGCTCTTCTATTTCAGCGTGCGGGCGCCCGGCGTGTCCGGAGTGACGCTCGTTCACTTCCGGAAGCTCCTCACCGACACCTTCTTCCTGCAGACGCTCGGCCTCAGCGTGCGACTCTCGCTCGAGGTCACTGCGGTCGCCCTCGTGCTCGGCTTTCCCCTTGCCTACCTCTACACGCGCCTGGGCCCGGTCTGGCGGCTCGCCATCCTCTTCGTGACGCTGTTGCCGCTGCTGACGAGCGCCGTCGTCCGCTCGTTCGCCTGGATCGTCATCCTGGGTAAGCACGGGTTGATCAACACGGTGTTCATCGGAACGGGTCTCACCGACGGCCCCGTCAAGCTCCTCTTCACGCTCGACGGTGTGCGCATCGCGCTGGCCCAGGTTCAGCTGCCGTTCATGCTGCTGCCGCTGATCAACGCCATGGAGCAGCTCGACCCGTCGCTGGAGCATGCGGCGGTAAGTCTGGGGGCCAGCCAGGCCCGCGCGTTCTTCAAGGTCACCGTGCCCCTCAGCGCTCCCGGGGTGGTGGCGGGCGCCATCCTCAGCTTCGCGCTCACGATCAGCGCGTTCATCACGCCGGTCATGGTTGGCGGCGGCTCGTTCAACGTGATGCCCACGCTCATTTACCAGTCGGCGATCGTGACCCTCGACTGGTCGACCGCATCGACGACTGCGCTGATCCTCCTCGTCGTCGCGCTCGCCGTCGTGTGGGGCGGGATGACGCTCGGCCGCCGCTTCCGGTACGGGCCAGGCAGTGCCTGAGCGGCCGCTCGTAGCCGAGCCCGCGGCGCCACGAGATGCGCTGTCCTCTGTGCCGGCGGGGCGCCTGGGCGGTCGCGTGGGCCACGTGACGTTCTGGGTGGCGATCTGGACGCTCGCGCTCGGTGGTCTGCTCTATCTTCTGCTACCGACGCTGATCATCGTTGTGGCGTCCTTCACGGCGGGCGAATACATCACGTTCCCACCTCAAGGGTTGTCGCTGCGCTGGTTCACGCGCCTCATGGCGCTCGCGGAAGTGCGCGTCAGCGCCTGGCGCTCGCTGATCGTCGCGACCGCCGCGACCGCGGTGGCGGTCGTCCTTGGCGTGGCCGCAGCGTTTCCCCTCGTGCGCGGCCGGTTCGCCGGCCGCGAGGCTCTGAACGCGTTCCTGATGTCACCGCTGATCCTGCCGTCCCTCGTTTACGGTCTGGCGGCGTTGATGTTCGTGTCTGCGATCGGCCTGCCGCTGTCGGTGCCCGTCCTCGTCCTGAGCCACGTCGCGATCATCGTGCCCTACGTGATCCGGACGACGGCGGCCAGCCTCGCTCTGCTCGATCCGCACCTCGAGGAGGCGGCTCGAAGCCTGGGCGCCAACGCCTGGAAGACGTTTCTTCGCGTGATCCTTCCGAATCTCCTGCCCGGCATCGCGACCGGCGCCGCCTTCGCCTTCATCTCGTCCTTCGACAATCTCACCGTCTCACTCTTTCTGGCCGGCCCTCGCGTCGAAACGCTGCCCATCCGGCTCTTCGCCATGATCAACTTCGACTTCGACCCCGCGGCGGCAGCGATCTCCGCGGTGCTCGTCCTCATTACGTTCGCCGTCGTTCTGCTCGCCCACTGGGCGGTGGGCCTCACGCGGGTCATCCGCCTGTGAGGCCGGCGTCCGCGATCGAGGGCAATCCAGTGACGCCGAGCCCGACGAACGCGCGGCCCGATCTCCGGCTGGTGGATGTCAGCCGCCGTTACGGCCCGGTGACCGCCGTCGACCGCGTGAGTCTCGACGTCGCGCCGGGCGAGTTCGTCACGCTGCTCGGGCCCTCCGGCTGCGGCAAGACCACCCTGCTCAAGTGCATCGCGGGGTTCCTGCCGCCGAGCGAGGGCCAGGTCGTCCTGCGGGACGAAGTGATGAACGATGTCCTCCCGCACCTGCGCAACATCGGTATCGTCTTCCAGCATTACGCGCTCTTTCCCCACATGACGGTCGCCGACAACGTCGCGTTCGGGCTGCGCATGCGCAAACGGGCGCGCACCGCGATCGCAGGCCGCGTGCAGGAGATGCTCCGCCTCGTCAGACTGCCCGGCTTCGCCGACCGCTACCCGCATCAGCTCTCGGGTGGCCAGCAGCAGCGGGTCGCGCTGGCCCGCGTGCTCGCGGTCGAGCCGGTGCTGCTCCTGCTCGACGAACCGTTCGGCGCTCTGGACAAGAAGCTTCGGGTCGAGATGCAGCTCGAGGTGAAGCAGCTCGTCGCGCTGCTCGGGATGACGACCATCTTCGTGACGCACGATCAGGAGGAGGCGATGCGGATGTCGGATCGCGTCGCCATCATGCATGCGGGGCGGATCGTGCAGTGCGCCGCGCCCGAGGTCATCTACGATCGGCCATGTGACCTCTTCGTCGCCGACTTCATCGGCAGCTCGAACCTCCTCGACGGCAGGATCCGCGGGACCAGCGCGGGCCGGCTCCGCGTGGAGGTGGCTGGCGTGCCGCTCGAGGTGCCGTGCCATGCGTCCGTGCGGCCGGCCGGCGAGGACGTGGTCGTGATGGTCCGGCCGGAGAATCTCGCCCTGTCCGAAACGTGGCCATCAGACCGTCCGGCCTGGGCCGGCGTGGTCAGCCTCGCGTTGCATACCGGGCCGGTGATGGAGTACGAGGTCGTCGTCGGCGAGACGTGGCGCCTGCGCGTGAGCCGGCCGCGTATGCAGGTCGAGAGCGCGAGGGTCTGGGCCAAGGGGGATCGGGTCGCGGTGACGGTCGTCGATCTCAAGGCCGTGCGGATCTTCCACGGCGACACCGCCGGTGCCACCTCGGTCCGATCCTTGTGACCGCCCGGAGGATTGCATGTCAGGACCCACCCGCATCATCGACCTCAGCGTTCCGCTGATGAACTACTCCATGGATACGCACGAACAGACGATCCACTACCTCGACCACGCCGAGGTCGCTCGCCAGCGTGCGAAGACCTACGACATCGGCGCCGACCGATTTCCGGTGCCCCACCTGCACACCGCGACCGAGGTGGTGACGCTCACCACGCATGCGGGTACCCATGTCGATGCGCCCTGGCACTACGGGCCGACATCCGAAGGCCGGCCGGCCCGCACGATCGACGAGATCCCTCTCGAATGGTGTTACGGCGACGGGGTCGTGCTGGATTTCACGGCGAAACGCGCCGACGAGCTCATCTGGCCGGCCGACATCGACGCCGCGCTCGCGCGGATCGGCTACGGGCTCCGGCCGCTCGATATCGTTCTGATCCGAACGGGATGCGATCGCTTCTTCGATCAGCCCGACTGGAACCGGCGCCATCCTGGGATGTCGCGCGAGGCCACGCTGCACCTGATCGACCACGGCATCCGCATGATGGGCACGGACGGCTGGGGATTCGACATCCCGATCCCAACCATGGTCGAGCGGTTGCGCCGCGGCGATCAGGCCGCGTTCTTTCCCGCCCATTACGCCGGGCGTGACCGCGAGTACTGCCACATCGAGAAGATGGCGAATCTGGGGGCGATTCCCCGACCCCTGGGATTCAAGGTCGCCTGCTTCCCGGTCAAGGTCCATCGCGGCAGCGGTGGCTGGTGTCGTGCCGTCGCCATCGTCGAGGAGTGAAGCGGGCGCATGCCTGACCTCTTGATCCGCGGCCCCCTCGTCCTCCGCTCGGCGGACGCGCCACCGCTCGAGCGCATCGATCTCCGCATACAGGCGGGCCGCATCGTCGAGATGGGCCGGGGCCTGCGCGGCCGGGAGAGCGATCGTGTGATCGACGCGGCCGATGGCATCGTGATCCCGGGTCTGGTCAACGCGCACGCGCATACGTACGAGACCTTCAACCGCGGCGGCGTCCCTGCCGCGCCGATGGAAATCTGGGCGCTCTATGGCCACCCGGTCCTCGGCAACCGGCCACGCACTCCTGACGAGGTCTACTGGCGCACCCTCGTGCCGTGCCTCGAGATGCTGCGCAATGGAGTGACGAGCGTCGTCGACGACGTCTCGCTGTATTTCGACTTCCGGGACGAGCTAGTCGAAGCGATCATGCAGGCGTACCGCGACGCCGGCATCCGGGCGTGGGTCAGCGTCAAGCTCATGGATCGTCCGCTGCTGGCCACCCTGCCCGTCGATCGCGGGCGCGTGCCTCGGAGCATCCTGCGCGAACTCGGCCGCGTGCGGATACCCGACGGCCGCGCGTTGATGAGCTGGATGCGTCGCATCATGCGCCGCGAGGATCGCCTCGGCGGGATCGCGCGGGTCATCCCCAACCCGTCGGCGCCGCAGCGATGTCCCGATGCGCTCCTCCGAGGCATCCACCGCCTCGCCGTCGAGCGCGACTTCCCGTTCGTGATTCACGTGCAGGAAACACGGTTGCAGGCGGTGCAGGGTCCGCGGACGTACGGAACGAGCATGATCGGTCACCTCGAGCGGCTCTGCGTGCTCACCGAGCGGACATCGATCATGCACGGCGTCTGGCTCGACGACGACGATGTCACCCGCATCGCCGCCGCCGGCGCCACCGTCGTGCACAACCCCGCGAGCAACTTGAAACTCGGCAGCGGGCTGGCTTCGCTGCGGCAACTGCTCCACGCCGGCGTCAACGTCGCGCTCGGATGCGACGGCACCAGCAGCAACGACGGGCAGTCCATCCTGGAAGCGATGAAGCTGGCGGCCCTCGTCCACCACGTCACCGATCCCGATTACCGCCGCTGGCTGACGCCATCAGAAGTCTTTCGCATGGCGACGTCCGGCGGGGCTCGCGCAGCGCGCTGGGATACCGCGATCGGTGCGATCGAGTCGGGGCGTCGCGCCGATATGGTCCTGCTCGACCGTCGCACGCCCGCCTTCTCGCCGCTGAACGATCCGATCGCCCAGCTCGTCTATGCCGAAAGTGGCCACGCCGTCCGCATGGTGATCGTCGACGGACGGATTGTCGTCGAGGAGGGCCGCCCCGTGACGGCCGACCTCGGTAAGGCATGCGATCGCCTGCAGGAGATCGGCGAGCGGCTGCGCGTCGAGCGGGCTCGGACGTTCGCGATCGCTCGGCGACTCGAACCCCGTTGGCGAGAAATGATCGCCGGGGCTCACGACACACCGCTGCCGATCGAGCGCCTGGCGTGGGGGACCAGTCGGACGGCGACGACGGTGACTACGGCGGGACGTCGGCCCCGACGGCGGTCGAGCGACAATGACCGCACCGATCCCTCCGACGACGAATCCCGAGACGCGTCAGTGCGTTCGCGCAGTCGACCATCGAGAGTGAGGAGAATCCGATGAGCACCGAGCACGAGCGGTGGATGCGCATGGCGATAGAGGAGGCGGCGAAAGCTGGCGCCGAGGGCAACATGGCCGTCGGCAGCCTCATCGTCCACCACGGTCAGGTCGTGGCGCGCGGACGCAATGAGGCGACCTCGACGTTCGATGTCACCGCGCACGCCGAGACGGTGGCGATCCGGCAGCTCTCGGCGCGCCTACGCGTCGTGAATCCAAGCCTCCGCGCGGACAGCGGACCGCTCAAGGGCGCGACACTTTACACGACCTGCGAGCCGTGTCCCATGTGCGCGTGGGCGACGTGCATCGCCGGTCTGTCGACCATCGTCATCGGCGCGCGCTTCGCCGATATGGGCGTCGGCTACGGCGACTGG
>MNEG01000006.1 GCA_001917585.1 Candidatus Rokubacteria bacterium 13_1_40CM_68_15 | reverse complement strand
GGCCACCATCGACGTGAGGAAGTACTGCTCCGCCATCGGCCCGAGGATGATTCCCATCACCAGCGGAGGGATGGGCAGATCGTAGCGCCGCATGAAGAAGCCGAGGACACCGAAGAGCATCGTCAGCCAGACGTCGGCGAGATCGTTGCGGAGCGCGAAGGCGCCGAGGAAGCAGAAGACGACGATGAAGGTGTTGAGGATGGGCGGCGGCACTTTCATCAGCATGGCGAACGAGAGCGCGGCCAGGAAGCCCAGCCCGATCATGAGGACGTTGGCCAGGATCATCCCGGCGACGATCGTGTAGACCTCGGCCGTCTGCCTCGTGAAGAGGAGCGGCCCCGGCTGGATGCCATGGAGCAGGAACGCCCCCATCATGACGGCGGTGGCGGCGCTGCCCGGGATGCCGAGCGTCAGCAAGTGGATCATGGCGCCGCCGGTCGAACCGTTGACGGAGCTCTCGGAAGCGACGAGGCCGCCGGCATGGCCGGTGCCGAACAGCTCGGGCGTTCGCGAGAGCTGTTTCTCGAGGCCGTACGACACGAACGACGACACCGTCGCCCCGGCGCCGGCAAGGCCGCCGACCGCGATCCCGACCGCGGTGCCTCGCGCCAGCGGCCCGCGGAGCGGCCAGAGCGCGAGCAGCGGCAGCCGCGGTACGGCGCGGGCACCGGGCGTCACGGCCGCGGGCTCGCTCGAGCCGCTCACGATCTGGTCGAGCACCTCACCGATGGCGAAGAGCCCGATGAGCACGGTGACGAAGTCCACGCCGGTCTTGAGGAACGGGATGCCGAAGGTGAAGCGCTCGACGCCGTACTGGGCCTCGGTGCCGATGGTGCCCAGAAACATCCCGGCGAAGAGCGAGACGAGCGCGGCCGCCATCGAGGACTGGCCCAGCACGGAGACGCTGGCGAGGCCGAAGACGACCACCGAGAAGAACTCCACGGTGGAGAAGGTCAGGGCGAAGCGCGCGAACGGCGGCGCGAAGAAGGCGAGGAAGAGCGCGCTCACCAGTCCGCCAAACGCCGACGACATGATGGCGAGGCCGAGCGCGTACTGCGTCTGGCCCTGGCGGCTCAGCCGGTAGCCCTCCCACGTCGTCGGCACGTTCATCGGATCGCCGGGGATGTTGAACAGGATCCCCGTAATCGAGCCGCCGAACACGCCGCCGCAGTAGACGCCGATCATCAAGAGCAGCGCCGGCACGATGCCCATGAGGTAGGTGAAGGGCAGGACGAGGACGATGGAATTCAGCATCGTGATGCCGGGCAGCGCGCCGGCGACGATGCCGATGGTCAGGCCGACCACGATCATCAGGAAGTTGAGCGGCTGGACGGCGTTGACGAAGCCGTTCCCGAGATTGAGGAGGATCTCGCCCATGTGCGGCGGCCTAGAAGATCCGGAGACCGCGGTAGAGCGCCAGCGTCACCGTCTCGAAGACGCCGTCGCCCTTGGGTAGCGGCAGGTACACGAGCTTGACGAAGAAGTACAGCAGCCCGACGGTTCCCGCGACCGCCCCCAACCCGACGGTGGCTGGCGAGCGCGCCCCAGCCAGCACCATGAACGCGGCGATGAATCCCGCGGTGACCAGCGCGAAGCCGAGCCACGGGGCCAGCGCGACGTAGAGCACGATCATCGCGATGGCAACGGCGAGCGTGCCCCTGCGGACGCCGGCCAGCCCGACGGCCCGGTCGCTCGGCGTGATCCGACGAAAGTTCTCGACGACCTTGGCCGCGCAGGCCAGGCCCAGGCCGACCAGGACGAGCCGCGGCCAGAACCCGGGGCCGAGCTGCTCGCCGCGGGCGACGTCGTCGAGGCCGCGGGTGCCGGCGAAGAGCGCGGCGGCGACGATCACGCCGGCGAGCGGCGCGACGACCCGGGCGAGAGCCGGCATCCTACTTGCGGAGCCCGAACTCTTTGACGAGCCGCTCCAATGTCGCCGCCTCGCTGGCGATCCACGGCCCGAACTGCTCGTGAGTCATGACGCTGTCCGGGCTCATGTACCACTCGTCAGCGAACTTCTTCCACTGCGGCGTTTGCATCGCCCGGGTGAAGGCATCGGCCAGCGCCTTCACGCGCTCCGGCGGCACGCCCTTGCGGGTCACCAGGCCACGAAACTGCGGGAGCGTGACGTCCAGGCCCAGCTCCTTCGACGACGGGACGTCGGGGAACGCGGGATGGCGCTTCTCGGCGAAGATGATCAGCGGCTTGAGCTGGCCGGCCTTGAGATACTGCAGCACGTCGCCGGCCTGCTCGTAGAGTACCTCCGTGTGACCCCCGAGCGCGGCGGCGTAACGCTCCCCGGGCTTCGGATAGGGCACCGTCGTCATCTTGTAGCCCTTCTTCTCGAGGACCCTCACGGTCACGTCGTCCACCGTGCCGAAGCCCGTCGCCCCGACGCGCAGCTTGCCGGGATTGGCCTGGGCGTGCTTGAAGAGCTCCCGGATGGAGCGGAACGGCGAGTCGGACCTGACGAACAGGAACGAGTCGGCCACCTGCGTCCGGACGATCCACTCGAGGTCTTCCACCTTGTGGCGGGCCAGGCCCATCGGAATCGTCATCAGCGTGTCCTGGATGTAGGTGGCGATGGTGTAGCCGTCGGGCTTGGCGTTGAGGAGCTGGGCAAGACCGGTATTCCCCGACGCGCCCGGCACGTTCGACACGGGCAGCGCCACGCCGAGCAAGGGCTGGCTCAGGCTCGAGATCTGCCGGGCCATCGTGTCGGCGCCGCCTCCAGTCCCCCACGTGCAGATGATGTCGACCGGGCGGTTGGGGAACTTCTCCTGCGCCGCTACCGAGCCGGCCACGACCACGAGCAGCGCGCACGCTAGCGCCCTCACTCTCATCCTCGGTCTCCTCTCCGAAGGGGGCTACGCCCCCCTCGGAACTCCCCCGGCTCTCCGCACGGTCGGTTTCAGGACGGCTCCCGCAGCAGGCGCCTCAGCATCTTGCCCGTCGCCGTCTGCGGCAGCGCATCGCGGAACTCGACGATACGAGGGACCTTGTACGGGGTGAGCCGCGCCTTGCAGAACTCGACGATGTCGCCTTCCCGCACGCGATCCCGGTGGCCGTCCTTGAGGACGACGCAGGCCTTCACCGCCTCGCCGCGGTAGTCGTCCGGGACGCCGATCACCATGACGAGCGCGACCGCCTCGTGCGCGTAGATCGTCTCCTCCACCTCCCGGGGCCATACCTTGAAGCCGGCGGTGTTGATCATGTCTTTCAGTCGATCCACGACCGCGAAGTACCCCTCGTCGTCCATCCGCGCGATGTCGCCGGTCTTGAGCCAGCCATCGTGCATCGCCTCCGCCGTGGCAGCGGGCCGGTTCCAGTAGCCGAGCATCACCTGGGGCCCGCGGATGAGAAGCTCGCCGGGCTGGCCCGGCGTCACGTCGCAGCCGCTCTTCACGTCGACGATGCGGGCGTCGGTGTCGGGCAGCGGCAGGCCGATGGAGCCGGCCCGGGCCCGATGGATCGGGTTGGCGTGCGTGAGCGGGCTCGTCTCGGTGAGGCCGTAGCCCTCGATCAGCACCTCGCGGCCGACCAGCTCGTCGAAGGCCAACTTCACGCTCGGCGGCAGGGGCGCCGCGTTCGTGCGGCACGCGCGGAGCGCCGAATAGTCGGCGGCGCGTCCGGCCGGATCGTTGAGCAGCGCGATGAACATCGTGGGCACGCCGAAGAGCCGCGTCACGCGGTGACGCGTCACCGCCTGGGCGACGGCCGCCGGCCTGAAGCGACCGAACACGAGCAGCGTGGCGCCGGCCGAGAGCGGCACGTTCATCACGCCCGACATCCCGCCGGAATGGAACAGGGGCAGCGCGCACACGGAGACTTCCTCACCGGGAGCGAAGGCATACCACTCGGCGAACTGAATCGTGTTCACGACGATGTTCCGGTGGGAGAGCATCGCGCCCTTGGGCGCTCCGGTCGTTCCCCCCGTGTAGAGCAGCGCGGCCAGGCCGCGCTCGGGATCGGCGTCGACCGGCGTCGCCGCCGGCAGCGCTTCCATCGCCTGGAACTCGTCAACGTCGATGAACGGCAGCTTCAACCGTGCCGCCACCGTCTCCGCCGCGTGCCCCGACGGACCGACGACGACGGCGACGCCGGCATCGGTCAGGTGCTGCTCGATCTCGCTCTCGCGCGCTCCGGGATTCACCGGCACGACGGTGCCGCCGGCCACCCACGTCGCGTAGTACCCGATGACGAGCGCCGCGCTGTTCGGCAGGCAGAAGCCGACGCGCGTGCCGTTCTCGACGCCGGCGTCCGCGAGGCCGGTGGCGGCGCCGCGCACGGCGCGCCACAGCGCCTCGTAGGTCAGTGTCCGGCCGTCGGCCAGCGACTCGTGGTCGATCTCCCTCAGCGCAACGCGATCGGCGAACCGCGGCAGGTTGCGCTCCAGCAGGCGCCAGGCCGGCTCACAGGGATAGGCGAGCGAGTGCGGCACGTGAGCGGGCCAGACGCGATGCCAGGGGCGTTCGGGAGCGGTCACGTCAGACGGTGCTGAGAACCGGAAGCTGGTAGCCGACCTCGAGCGCGCCGAGATTCTGCTCGTGGAAGCGGGGGATGACTTCCACCATGGCCGTGCGCATGGCCTCGTAGTCGAGTGCCGCCACCCGCGTCAGCGCACCAAGCATGATCATGTTCGCGAACAGCACGTTGTTGAAGCGCTCCTTGCTCATCTGGGTGGCGGCCACCGCCACGTGGCGCTCGGGAGCGTCACTCCGGATCTCTTCCACCATCTCGGGGTCGTAGAGGATCTTGCCCCGGCAGAAGTCGAAGAACTTCCGATAGGCGGGCGCCGAGAACGCGACGAAGACGTCGGCGTTCTCGACCACGGGGCTGTCCACGTACCGCGGCGAGATCACGAGCTGGGCCCGCACGTACCCGCCACGCGTCTCGGTGCCGTGGCTCTTGAGCATCGTGACCCGGTGGCCCTGCTTGATGGCGCACAGGCCGAGGATCTGGCCCATGCGGATCACACCCTGTCCGCCGAACCCGGAGATCAGGATCTCGGTACGGCCCTCCGCGGTCGGCGTCACGTCGCCGCCTTCTTCGCCGCCTTCTGGGCGAGGTCGGCCTGGACGCGGGCGTTCATGTCGCGCATGATGCGCGAGAACTCGGGCCGGCTATTGGACGCATCGTGCTTGATACCGGTCTCCCATACAAAATCACTCTCGCTACCGTCCGTCTTTCTGCCCTGAGTGTGTTCATAAATCCATTCAAGATTTTTCAGCGTGTCCCGAGTTCCCAGCGCATACGCTCCAAAGTTCTCGTTGCAGGGGAAGCGCACGTGGATGAACGAGAAGCCGTCGTTGGCGAGCGCCTTCTTGACGATCTTCACGGTCTGGTGCCACTGCGTGGCCGTCGTCTCGGCCACGAAGGTGGCGCCGGCGGCCTTGACGACATCGCACGGGTCGAACGGCGGCTCGACCATGCCGTACGGGCTCGAGTTGGTGACGTAGCCGGCGGGCGTGGTCGGCGAGAACTGGCCTCCCGTCGATTCGTAGCCCATGTTGTCCTCGCAGATCACGGTCACGCCGAGGTTGCGGCGGGCGGCATGGATCAGATGCGAGGTGCCGATCGAGGCGGCGTCGCCGTCTCCGACGACGATCAGGTACTTCTTGTCGGGCTGCGCCAGCTTCAGGCCTGTTGCGATCGCGAGCGCCCGACCGTGAGTGGCCCCGAAGTTGTCGCCGCCCCAGGTCGCGAACGTCTGGCGCCCGACACACCCGATGCCGGTGCCGAAGATCACGTCTTCCTGCTTCAGGCCCAGCTCGTCGATGGCCTGGAGCAGCCAGTTCTCGATCATGCCGATACCGCAGCCGTGGCAGGCCTTGGTCGGGATCTGACTTGGCCGCAGGTACTTCTTTGCCAGTTTGTTCATCACCTGACCTCGGTCCATATATATGGGAGCTCGGGGATCTTGCCGCTCCGGGCCACACCGTCGAGCCCGGCGACCACCTCGGCCACCGTGTGCAGCTCCGCGCTCTTGCCCATGAAGTGCACCTTTCGCTTGTCGGGAGCGGCACGCATCACCTCGCGCACGAGCTGGCCGTCGTAGTTCAGCTCGCACACCACGTAGCGGGCGTCGCGCTCGAACAGCTCGTCGAGAAACGGCCACAGGGTGATGAGTCGGACGAAGCCGGCCCGCACGCCGCGCCGCCGCGCTTGGAGCACGCCGGTCTTGACCGTGCGCGCGTTGGCGCCGTAGGCCACCGCGATGACGTCGGCGTCGTCGAGGCCGAGCGTCTCGTAGCGCGTCAGCTCGGCGCGATGATGTCGGATCTTGTTGACGAGGCGGAACGTCTGCGCCCATTGGGCTTCCATTTCTTCAATGTCATAGCCTTCCTCCGTGTGCGTGTAGGCGGAGACGCACACGCCGGTGCCGTGACCGATCACGTTCGGCGGCACGTCGAGATCGGCGCTGCCGACCGGATAGAACGGCATCATGAGGTTGTGCTTGCGCGGGATCACGAAGTCGAGACCGTCGTAGTCATCGGGGATGAAGAGGTCTTCCCACATGTCCGAGATCACTTGATCGGTGAGGATCGTCACCGGCGTCCGGAAGCGCTCGGCGAGATTGAAGGCGTCGATCGTCAGCCAGAACGCTTCCTGCACCGATGACGGTGAGAGCACGATCGTCTCGAAGTTGCCGCCGTGGCTCGCGTAGCGTGCGATGTAGAACTCGCCCTGGCCCGGCGCTCCCGTGATGCCGCTGATCGGCCCCACGCGCATGGCGTCGACAACGACGAGCGGGATCTCGTTGGTGATGGACCACCCGTACGCGTCGTGCATCAGCGTGTAGCCCGGCCCCGACGTCGCCGTCATGGCCTTGAGCCCACCGAGACTGGCGCCCGCGCAGGCATGCATGCCGGCCAGCTCGTCTTCGCATTGCATGTAGTAGCCGCCGACCTGGGGCAGGCGCTTGGACATGTACTCGGCGATGTCGGTCGCCGGTGTGATCGGATAGCCGGCGAAGACGCGGCAGCCCGCGGCGATGGCGCCCTCGGTCAGCGCGTAGGTGCCGGCCTCGAGCAGGCGGCGGCCCTTGATGCTCCGCCGGGCCCACTCTTGCCACGGCGCGACCAGGGTTTCCTTATGTTCGATCATTTCACCGCTCGCCTCGCAGCGATCGTGATCCTTCGAACCATTTCACCGCTCGGCTCGCGCATCGCGCTCACCTCGCACCGCGGGCAGCTCCGGCGCTGCTCGGCTCGCACTTCATCGAGACGTCGATACAGAAGTCCGGGCAGATCTGGTAGCAGAGCATGCAGCCCACGCAGTTGCCCTCGTGGGCGACGATCATCGGGAACCATCCGATCTTGTTCGGTGTCGTTCGCCACGCGAAGACGTCGGTCGGGCACACGCTGAGACAGAACCCGCAGGCCTTGCACATGTCCTCGCCGACGACCACATCCCACTTGCCGGCGGGCCCGCGCGGCGCCTTCTTCTCAAGCTTGAACAGCGCCATCCCGGTCTCCCTGCACCATCACCTTCAATACGATCTCCTTGGCACCGACGATGTGAGCACGCGCCAGCTGCTCGGCGCGCTCGCCGTCGCCGGCGGCGATGGCCGCGTGGATCGCGCGGTGTTCACGGTCGGCATCGGCCAATCGATGGGGCGTCCGGAGCAGCACGGGGTGGAAGCGCTGGATGCTGAGCCTGACGACCGCCGACAGGGCGATCAGGCGCGCGTTGCCGCTCGCCTGGAAAATTTCCTGGTGGAAGGCGACGTGGGCGCCGAACCACTGGTTGGCGTTATTCCCGGCCAGGCTTCGGGCCATGCGGTCGAGCGACTTCTCGAGCCGGGCGAAGCTGGCCGGCGCCGCGCGCTGCGCAGCCAGGCGCGCCGCCAGACCATCGAGCACCTCGCGCAGGTCGTACAGCTCGGCCCCCTCCTCGAGCGCGAGAACCGGCACGCGCACGCCACCGCGCGGCAGCAGCTCGACGAGGCCTTCGTGTTGCAGCCGGCCCAGCGCCTCACGGACCGGCGTCCGGCTGATGGCAAGCTGATCGGCGAGGTTGGTCTGCCTTAGCCGTGCCCCGGCCGTGAAGCGACCGTCGAGAATGGCGTCGCGCAGGGTCTGGGTGGCGTCATCGACCAGACGCCGCCGCCGGAGAGGAGCGACGCGAGGGCTGGACATTGGTGACCTGGATTCTGTATCCAGAATCCAGGTCCGTCAAGTCAGCGAAGGCTCGAGTAATACGCCGCCAGATCCTCGATGGTGCTGTCGGGCAACCCCTGCATCATCGCCTTGAGCGCCTTGAGGTTGGCATCGCCCGGGCTGCGGCGGTCCTGCTTGAACAGCGTCATCTGGCTCTTGAGATACCCGGGAGGTTGGCCGGCGAGCGCCGGCACGAGCTTGGCGCGATCGCCTTGGCCTTCGGGCCCATGGCACCCGGCGCACTGGACGGCTGCGGCCCGGCCACGTCCAGCGGCCGCGCCATCGACGGGCATCTTCGCCGGCTCGCGCTTGAGGCTGCCGAAGTAAGCGGCATAGTCGTCGACTCCGAACTGCATCACCTGCTTGGCATAGGGCTCCATCTCGGTGGAGGGCCGCTTGCCGGACGCATAGTCGGCGATGGCCTTCTTGAAATACTCCGGCCACACCCCGGCGAGGCTCGGCATGGTATCGGCGATGCTCTGGCCGGCGAAGCCGTGGCAGGCCGAGCAGTTGAGCGCCTTCATGGCGCCCGGATGGTCGAGCGGACCGGCGCCGGCCACCGACGCCGCGGCCAGGACGAGAACGAGGCTGATCACGAACTGCATGGGCTTGTCCTCCCCCCTATCCGATCACGTCGTTCCAGATGGACCGCGCCCACCCGAGCGAGTTCTGAGCCACCGCGATGCTCTGGCCGGGCGTCAGCTTCTGTTCGATCTGCACCACCTTGCCGTTCTCGATTCGGTACGTGTTGACCACCGCGATGGCCTCGCGGTCGTTGACCCACGAGTAGCAGGTGTTCCCGGGCGCGAGCTCGGGTGGCTGTTTCCCGTTGAGCTGGTGGACGATGGCCATGGCCGCCACCTTGCCCATGGCGTTGGCCACGTTCCCTGACTTCGGCACGGGCAGCCCGATCGTCGAGTCGCCCACGACGTGGACGTTCGGCGCCTTCACGGACTCGAACGTCACGTGATTGACCTCGCACCAGCGCTTGTCGGCACCGACGAGATCGGCCTGGACGGCGATGGTGCCCGCCCGCTGGGGCGGGATGAGGTTCACGACGTCGTACTTCACCTTGTCTCCGAAATCCGTCGTCACCTCGCGCGCGCCGGGGTCGACCTTCACCACCTTGTTCGACGCGCGATAGTCGATGTTCGGGTATTCGCGCCAGGCAGCCCGGAAGAGCGCGGTCTTCGAGATGATGTTCTGGTTCGCGTCGAGGATGACGAGCTTCGACCTCGGCTTGCTCTGCTTGAGGTACCACGCGACCTGGCAGGCGCGCTCGTACGGCCCCGGCGGGCACCGATAGGCGGCGGGCGGGATGGTGAGGACAAAGACGCCACCGTCGGGCATGGCGCGAATTTGCTCGGCCAGCGCCTGGGTCTGCGGCCCCGCTTTCCACGCGTGCAGGACCTTGTCCTGGTTCTGGGCGAGGCCCTCGACCTGCTCCCACTGGAACTCGACGCCCGGGGCCACGACGACCCGGTCATACTCGAGATAGCCCTCGCCCACACGCACGCGGCGCGCCGCCGGATCCACCGCGCTCGCCGCCTCGTGGATCAGGCGGACGCCATGGCGGCGGAGGCTGGCGTAGTCGAACGTGATGCTGTCGAGCGTGCGCACGCCGCTCAGCACCAGGTTGCTGAACGGGCACGAGACGAACTGGCGGTTGGGCTCGAGCAGGATGACCTCGATGGCCGGATCGCCCAGCCGCACGTACTTCGCGGCGGTCGCGCCGCCCCACCCGCCGCCCACGACGACGACCCGGCGTGACGTCTTGGGAGCGAAATCGCCCTTCATCGCGGTCGCGCATCCGCCTCCGAGCAGGCCGACACCCAGTCCCACTCCCGACGTTCGCAGGAACTCACGCCGCCCCATGCCCCTCATCGCGGTTCTCCTCTCACTGAAGTGCACTGAACCGACCGGACTCTTCGTTCCAGGTGGCGGCGGCGGCCCACGCCGCCATGACCACGATGACGAGAACGAGCGCCCCGCCCCAGCCGAGAGCAGACGGCAGGAATACGGCCGCCCCGAGCTTGCCGGTGAGGCCGGCGGCGGTGAGGCCCTTCAGCTGGCCTTCGCCGGCGCGCCAGATCGAGCCGGCGCCGCACCCGCCGGCGACCGTCATGCCGATTCCGAAGAGGAGGCCGCCCATCAGCGCCCCGGCGCCCGCGCTCGGGAACACCCACTCCGACTTGTCCTTGAGGTCGGTGAACTTGAGGATGGCGAAGCCGAGTGTGCAGACGATCAGCGCGAGCGCCGCCGCCCGCGTGTGCTCGGCATTACCGGTCAGGAACGGCTCGCGGAACGCCCGGACGAGGCAGAAGCGCGATCGCTGGAAGATCATCCCGAAGGCGACCCCGAAGAGCAGGAAGATCCCCTGCGCGACGTAGCCTGTGCGCGCATAGAGGAACGGCAGGAGCACGAGCGCCGCCAGGATCAGCACCCCGGCCGCCGGCTGACGGCTGTTCTCGCGGCGCGCGGCCGCGAGGACGCGGCCCCTGCCGGTCGACCACGCGGGACGGTGCGCGACCTCCCACATCAAATAGCGGATGGCGAGGAAGGCGCCGACGCCGAGGCCGAGCATCATGCCGAAGCCGGAGAGCGAGAGCGCGCTCGTCGCCGAGAAAAATCCACCGATGTTGCAGCCGAGCGCCAGCATGGCGCCCGCGCCCATCAGCAGCCCGCCCAGGCCGCCCTTGACCAGCTCCCCGCGCGGCGGTACGCGCACGGCGAACTCACGGCTGAGCAGCGCGGCGGCCAGGCCGCCGAAGAGCACGCCGAGGTTCAGCAAGGAGCCGGAATAGAGCCAGGGCGGGACGAGATCGGGGCGCCGCACGATCCCGACACCGGTCAGCACCCAATCGCCCCAGTTCCGCATGCCGTCCGACGCCGTCCACGGTCGATCGAACGCGAAGAGGAACACGTTGACCGTGGCGACGAGGAGCGCGGCGGCCCACACGGGCCACGCCTGTCCGAAGACGAGCCGGTACTGCGGGCTGAACAGTCGGGCCATTGCGCGGGATTCTACCGGGAGAGCGCCTTGCGCTTCCAGAGTTCCCAGGGCCGGTCATAGGTGCCAGAAACGGCCGCGTCGGCCCGGCGCGCCTCCTCAGGATCGAGGTACGTCACGTTGCCGAGCGCCATCGCCTGGGCCTGCAACCGCGCGTTGCTCTCCATGTAGACGCTACGGGCGACGGCGTGCACGATCGTGGGCCCGACTACGACCGCCCCGTGACCGCGCATGAGCACCGCGTTCCTGGGGCCGAGCGTCTGGGCGAGCGCCCGGCCAAGCGGGCCGTTGCGCACGAGGAGATCCGTCATGCCCGCCGCCTGCCGGATCTCGAACACCGGCACGCCCTCGCCGAGGAACGCGGCCATGTGATAGACCGGGCGCAGCGCCGCCCCGGTGACACCGAAGGGAATCACCGACGGCGAATGATGATGAACGATCGCCAGCACGTCCGGCCGCGCTCGATAGATCTCGCCGTGGATGAAGCGCTCGAGGTACATGGAGCGGCCGCGCGGATCAACCGGGCTGGAGTCGAGGTCGTATTCCATGACGTCGGCGGCCGTGACCAGCTCGGGCGCGATCGAGCGCGACATCAGATAGCGGTCGGGCGCGCGGTCGTGACGGACGCTGACGTGGCCGTAACCGTCGAGGACCCCCTGGTCCACGAGGATCCGATTGGCGGCGACAAGGTCCTCGATGAGCTTGGGATCCGCCGGTCCCGCCGACGCCGGCGAGGGCAGTTGCGCCCCTACCCGCCTCGCCGAGGCGAGGAGCACCGTCGGGAAAAGGGCAACCGGTCCGCAGATGAAATTGCGCCTGGTCAACTGACCCATCGAACAACCTCGCGGAAGTTCCCGGTTGATCAAACGGCCTTGATCATCAAACTGGAGGGGGCCGTCCCGGCCCCCTCCAGACCTCCCCATTCGCGCGATCCGCGACACTACGGGCCGCTCTAGCCCGGGTCACGCATCCGCTATTGATACGTGCTCTCGACCGTCGGCGGGACGACGTGCAAGCGGGTCACCATCTCGTTGATGGGCTGCATCAGCTCGTTCATGTGGTGGACGGCGCGACTCAGGGACTCGGCGACCGCCGCCTGCTCGCCTCTGAGGTCATCGTTCTGGCCGCGGAGTCCGCTGAGCTCGAGCTGGAGCTCGTGAACTTCCCGTCGCAGCGTGGCGATCTCCTCGCGCATCCGGTCGCACTCCGCGTCGGCCGCGGCGGCGCGCTCCCGGAGCCGCTGGTTGTCGTCGAAGACGCTGGGAATGACGCGTCCGAGGAGGTACTGGCTTTCCTCGATCCAGCGCTCCACCTGCTGCCGCGTGCCGATCGTGCCGGTCCCCGTCATGTTCATCCTGATGCTTCCTCCTCGCGTGTCGGGCGCCCGAGGCGCCGTCCTCGGGGATTCCCGTGTGCACCACACACGATGACCCAGTCGCTGCCGCCCCGCACCGCGGCGTCGGTCGGGCAGCACTCGGAGGCTCGGATCGTCGGCGACCCGCCGACGGGGTGAGGGAAGGAATGAAGGTCGAGCGGAAGAGACAGGAGCGAGCTAGCGAGAGGCCAGCTCGGTGAAAATTCCATTCGAGCGCAATCTAGCCGTCCGTGTCGGACGTGTCAAGCATTCAATGCGCTTGCTTCTCTTTTTCGGTCTTCGCCTCCTTGATCACCTTGTCGGCGAGGAAGGACGGAACCTCCTCGTAATGCGAAAACTCCATCGAATAGCCGCCGCGGCCGCCCGTCATCGAGCGCAACGACGGCTCGTAGGTGAGCATCTCCGCCATCGGCACCTGCGCTCGTACGGCCGCCGTCTCCCCGGCCGGCTCCATGCCGGCGATGCGACCGCGCCGCGAGTTGAGATCGCCGATGACGTCGCCGGTCGTATCGGTCGGGCACGTCACCTCGACGGTCATGATTGGTTCGAGCAGGATCGGGTGGGCCTCCATGAAGACCTTCTGAAGGCCCATCGACGCCGCGATCTGGAACGCCATGTCCGATGAGTCCACGTCGTGATAGGAGCCGTCGTAGAGGGTCACCTTGAGGTCGACGATCGGGTAGCCGGCCAGGATGCCCCGCTTCATGCAGTCACGAACGCCCTTCTCCACCGACGGGATGAAGTTGCGGGGGACGGCGCCGCCGAAGATGTCGTCCACGAAATCGAAGCCGCCGCCGCGCGCCAGCGGCTCCACCCGTAGCCAGGTGTCGCCGTACTGGCCCCGCCCCCCCGTCTGCTTCTTGTACTTTCCCTGCCCCTCGGCGCGGCCCTTGACCGTCTCCTTGTAGGGAATCCGGGGAGGCAGCAGCGTCACATCCACGTTGTACTTCCGCTTCATGCGCTCGACCGTCATCTCGACGTGCAGGTTGCCGACGCCGGAGATCAGGAGCTGCTTCGTCTCCGGATCGAAGTGGTGGTGAAGCGTCGGGTCCTCTTCGGCGATCCGCGCCAGCGCGTTGGAGATCTTGTCCTCGTC
>MNEG01000086.1 GCA_001917585.1 Candidatus Rokubacteria bacterium 13_1_40CM_68_15 | reverse complement strand
TGAGCCGCCGGATCGCGTACTACAAGTGCGTGGCGCTCGTGGAGGGCACTAACATCGTGCGGCGCGAGCTGGGCCTCCCCGAGGCCCGCGTGCGCGCGGCTGATCCGCGACTCTGGTTCGAGTCCCCTCGGTGATGCAGGCTTCGCGTTAGAGCGCGCGAGCCTGCTCGCGCAGCGTGTACTTCTGGATCTTCCCCGTCGCCGTCGTGGGTAGAGGCCCGAAGACCACCGTCCGGGGCGCGGCGAAATGCGGCAGGTTGTCGCGGCAGTACTCGATGAGCTCGTCCGAGGTTGCCTCCGCGCCGGGTCGGAGCTGAACGAACGCGCAGGGCGTCTCGCCCCACTTCTCGTCGGGCCGCGCCACCACGGCCGCCATCTGCACCGCGGGGTGCCGATTCAGCACGATCTCGACCTCGATGCTCGAGATGTTCTCACCGCCCGAGATGATGATGTCCTTGGCGCGGTCCTTGATCTCCATGTAGCCGTCAGGATGCTCGACGGCGAGATCGCCGGTGTGGAACCAGCCGCCGCCGAACGCCGCCTCGGTCGCCTCCGGGTCTTTCAGGTAGCCGAGCATCACGGTGTTGCCGCGCAGCAGGACCTCGCCGATCGTCTTGCCGTCGGCCGGAACCGGGGCGAGCGTCTTGGGATCGGCCACGATCTGCCCGGCCACGACGGCATTGCGAACGCCCTGGCGCGCCATGTGCGCCGCGGCCTCGTCCGCGGGCAACGCGTCCCACGCCTCCTGCCACTCGCAGCACGTGGACGGCCCGTGGACCTCGGTGAGCCCGTAGAGGTGCATGACGCGGAAGCCCATCTCGCTCATCGCCTTGATGACCTTGGCCGGCGGCGAGGAGCCGCCCGTCTGGATGTCGACGACGTGGTCGAAGCGCGCCTTCTGCTCGGCCGGCGCGTTGATGAGGATCGAGAGCACGGTCGGCGCGCCGCACATGTTCGTCACCCGATGCTCGGCGATCAGCCTGAACACGAGCGCGGGGTCCACCTTCCGCAGGCAGACGTGGGTGCCGCCCACCAGCGTCACGGCCCACGAGTAGCACCAGCCGTTGCAGTGGAAGAGCGGCAGCGTCCACAGGTACACCGCGCGGGGCGGAAGGTCCCAGGCCAGGACGTTACCGACGGCGACCAGGAACGTCCCGCGGTGGTGATAGACGACGCCCTTGGGATTGCCGGTCGTCCCCGACGTGTAGTTGAGCGCGATCGCCTGGCTCTCGTCGCGCGGCGGGCGCCAGTCGAAGTCGGGCGAGCCCTCGGCCAGGAACGCCTCGTACTCGATCTCGCCGAGCCGGTCGCCGGGGCCGTCGTAGAGCGGGTCGTCGACGTCGATGACGAGCAGGCGTCGGCCGAGCTGCTGGAGGGCCGGGCCCACGACGGCGGCGAACTCGCGGTCGGTGATGAGCGCCTTCGCCTCGCCGTGACCGAGGATGTAGGCGACCGTGCGCACATCCAGCCGGGTGTTGATGGTGTTGAGGATCGCCCCGGCCATGGGCACGCCATAGTGGGCGTCGAGCATCGCCGGGACGTTCGGGAGCATGACGGACACCGTGTCGCCGGCTCCGATGCCGCGCGCGGCGAGCGCGGACGCGAGCCGGCGTGCCCGCGCGTGGAAATCGCGGTACGTGATGCGCCGGTCACCGTGGATCACGGCCACCCGATCGGGGTGGACGGCGGCCGTGCGTGGCAGGAACGCCACCGGTGTCAGCGGCGTGAAGTTCGCCGGCCCGAAGCCGAGTCCGCTTTCGAAGAGGTTCATCACGGTCCCTCGTCGCTCGGCGCCGGAATGGTGCGCGGCGGAAAGTCGCGCGCCGTGTGGCGCGCCATCACGTCCTCGCGCAACTCGATGCCGAGCCCGGGCCCGGTCGGCAGCGTTAGGTAGCCGCCTTCCACGCGGAACGGAGGGACGGCAATCTCCATCCCGCGCGGCTCGAAATTCACGAAGTACTCGGTGATCAGGAAATTGGGGATGGCGGCCGCGACGTGCAGCGTGGCGGCGAGGCCGACGGTGGTGCTGTTGTAGTTGTGCGGCGAGACGACCACGTGATACGCCTCGGCCATCGCCGCGATCTCGCAGAGCTCCTGGATGCCGCCCACGTTGCAGACGTCGGGGTTGACGATGTCGGCGGCGCGGCGCTCGAACACCTCGCGGAACTCGAAGCGCGTGTAGAGCTCCTCGCCGGTGACGATCGGCATCCGGATCTCGCGGCGGCACTCCACGAGCGCGCCGAGATCGCGGGCCGATACGGGCTCCTCGTACCAGAACGGATCGAACGGCTCGAGCAGGCGGGCCACCCGCACGGCGTGCATCGGCGCCAGGCGGCGATGGACCTCGATCATGAGATCGACCCTGGGCCCGACCGCCTCACGCACTGCCCGCACGGTGTCCACCACCTGCCGCTCGGCGTCGCGCGAGATGTGGGTGCGCCAGGGGCCGGGGAAGGGATCGAACTTGAGCGCGGTGAAGCCGCGCGCCACCGTCTCCTTCGCCTTCGCCGCGTGGGCCTCCGGCGTCTTCGCCCCCGAGTACCAGCCGTTGGCGTAGACGCGGATGCGCTCACGGCACGGCCCGCCGAGCAGAGTCACGACCGGCACGCCGAGGCGCTTGCCGTTCAGGTCCCACAGCGCCTGCTCGACCCCGCTGACCGCGCTCCACAGTTCCATGGCCCCGCGCTTGTTCGCGAAGTCGTGGTAGGCCCAGTGCCGGAAGTGACGGATGTGGCCGGCGTCGCGACCCACGAGGTAGCGCCCGAGCTGGCGCACGTGGGCCGCGATCGACTGATCGCGATCGGCCTGTGTGTAGCACTCGCCCCAGCCGTGAAGACCGTCCGAGGTCTCGACCTTCACGAAGAGCCAGTTCTTCCCGTAGCCGGGATCGACGATGAACGGCGTGACCGTCGCGACCTTCATGACAGGAACCCGTTCAAGTCGGGCGTGGTGATGGAGTGGTCCAGGTAGGCGAACGTGCCCTTGTCCTTCACCTCGCGGGCGGCGTCGAGCAGCGCCGTCATCGCCGCGCGATAGAACGACGAGGCCACGCTGATGCGCCTGACGCCGGCCGCCTGGAGCTCGGCGACCGTGAAGGACTTGCCCTTGATGCCGGCCATGAAGTTGACCGGCTTCTTCACGGCGGCGCACACCGCCCGCACCGACGCGAGATCGGGCAGGCCCGGCGCCATCAGCACGTCGGCGCCCGCCTTCTCGAAGGCCTGCAAGCGCTTGATCGTGTCGTCGATGCTCGGGTTGCCGCGCAGGAAGTTCTCCGTGCGCGCGGTCAGCGTGAACGGGAAGGGAAGCGAGCGCGCCACTTCGGCGGCTGCCGCCACGCGTTCGGTGGCCAGGCCGATGTCATAGAGCGGCCTGTCCTTGTCGCCGGTCGCGTCCTCGATCGAGCCGCCGACCAGTCCGACCCCGGCGGCGAGGCGGATCGTCTCGGCGGCGACGGCCGGCTCATCGCCGAAGCCCTTTTCGAGATCCGCCGAGACGGGAAGATCGACCGCCGCCACGATCGCCCGGGCGTGCGCCAGGGCCTCGTCGCGCGTCACCCGGCCGTCGCGCCTGCCCAGGACGCCGGCCTCGGCGCCGCTCGACGTGGCGAGCGCCTGAAAGCCGAGCCCGGCCAGGATTCGCGCGGAGCCTCCATCCCAGGGGTTGGGAATGAGGAATGCGCCCGGTCCCTGGTGCAAGGCGCGGAAGCGGGTGGCCTTCTCGCTCTGACTCGTCGCCATGGGGTTTCCCTCCTCGGCCGAGAGGGTACACGAGGTCCGTGACCGTGTATGATCCTGTCCCGATGACCGCGCTTTCGGTGCGCACGCCCACGCTCGAGATCGGCTACGAGGCCCATGGTCCCGGCGGCGGCCTTCCCATCGTCCTGCTGCACGGTTTCCCGGACGACGTCCGCGCCTGGGACGACGTGGCGCCGGCGCTTGCGTCGGCCGGATACCGGGTGCTGATTCCGTACCTGCGCGGGTACGGGCCGACGCGCTTCCTGGACGCCGCAGCGCCGCGCATGGCTCAGCAGGCCGCCATCGGCCAGGACCTCCTCGATTTCATGGACGCGCTCGGCGTGACCACTGCGGCTCTCGCCGGGTACGACTGGGGAGGCCGCGCCGCCTGCATCGCCGCCATTCTGGCCCCCGCCGGCGCAGGAGCGCAGGTACTGGTACCAGTGGTACTTCAACACCGAGCGCGGGCGGGCGGGGCTCGAGCGTAACCGCCGCGAGATGTGCCGGCTGCTGTGGCAGGAATGGTCGCCGAGCTGGAAGTTCGACGACGCCACGTTCGATCGCACGGCGCCGTCGTTCGACAACCCCGACTTCGTGCCGGTGGTGATCCACTCGTACCGCGTTCGCTACGGCAACGCGCCGAGCGATCCGCGCTTCGACGAGATCGAGCGTCGGCTAGCGACGCGGCCGCCGATCACCGTCCCGACCGTCGTCTTGCACGGTGCAGAGGACGCCGTCACGCCGAGCCGTCTGTCCGCAGACGACCTGTCGCGCTTTCCGGCGGGCACCCAGCGGCGCGTGGTGGACGGCGTCGGACACTTCATGCCGCGCGAGAAGCCCGGCGAGGTCGTGGACGCGCTCCTGAAAGTCCTCGGCTAGGCTATGCGCATCGAGGTCATCTGCACCGGCGACGAGGTGCTCACCGGCAAGATCGTCAACACCAATTTCAGCTACATGGCCCAGAAGCTCGAGGACGTCGGGCTCTCCGTCCAGTGGGAGACGACGGTGGGTGACGACCGGGAGAGCCTGCTCCAGGCGTTCCGGCTGGCCGGCGAACGCGCCGACGCCGTCATCGTCAACGGGGGCCTCGGGCCGACCATCGACGATCTCTCTCAGGAGATCGCGGCGCAAGCTGCGGGCGTCGAGCTCGTCCTCAGTGACGACTGGCTGACACGGATGGAGGCGTTCTTTCGCAAGCGCAGCCGCGTGATGCCGCCCAACAACCGCAAGCAGGCCATGCTGCCGGCCGCCGCCGAGCTGATCGACAATCCGATCGGCACCGCCTGCGGCTTCGCGGTCGACATCGGCAAGGCCCGCTTCTTCTTCACGCCTGGCGTGCCGCGCGAGCTCAAGCGCATGCTCGAGGAGCAGATCATCCCGCGACTGCTGGCCCGGAGCGGGCTTCAGACGGCGATCCATCTCAAGCGCTTCCACTCGTACGGGCTCGGCGAGTCGCACGTCGACGCGCTGCTCACCGGCGTGGAAGCGCTGGTGCCGGATGGCAGCGTGAAGCTCGGCTTCCGCGCGCACTATCCGCAGCTCGAGACCAAGCTCACCGTGCGCGGCACCGACCTGGACGACGTCAAGAAGAAGCTCCAGCCGGTCGAGCGCGAAGTGCGCACGCGGCTCGGCAACTTCATCCTCGCCGAGGACGATCAGACGCTGGAGGGCGTGGTCCTAGGCGCGCTGACCAGCCGCCAGGGCTCGCTGTCCGTCATCGAGACGTTCACGAGTGGACAGATCGCCGCGCGCTTCGCCCATCTGCCCGGCGCCGAGAAGGTGTTTCGCCGGGGCGTCGTGGCCCGCGAGCTGAGCGAGGTGTGCGCGGCCGTCGGTCTGAACGGCGCGTCGGCGCCGGGCTCGATCACGCGCGAGGCGGCCGAGATCGTGGCGAGCGCGGCGCGGCGGCAGGCCGGCTCGACGCATGCGCTGGCGGTCCTGATCGATCTCGACGACGGCCCGGACCGGATCGAGTTCGGCGGCACCATCTGTCTGGCCATCGCGACGGATCGCGAGGTCACGTCCCGGCGCAGCCGCATCGTGGGTGGCCGCGAGTGGGTGCGGCTGGGCGCCGTCGAGATGGGCCTCGACTGCCTGCGCCGCCATCTTCAGGGGTTGCCGGTGGTCGAGCGGATCGACTTCGAAAAAGTCTGAGGAGGAACGCGCCATGCCCTACGAAGCACAGTTTGCCGAGACCGTCTACATGCGCGGGCACCAGGGTGACCAGATCGACGCCTACCTCGCGCGACCGTTCGGTGCCGGGCGTCATCCGGGCGTGGTCGTCATTCACCACATGCCGGGCTGGGATGGACCGCACAAGGAGATCGCGCGCCGGTTCGCCCACCACGGCTACGTGGCGATCTGTCCCAATCTTCAATTCCGAGAAGGCAAGGCCACTCCGGAGGAGAACAGTGCAAGCGTCCGCGCGGCCGGCGGCATGCCGGACGACCGCACGATGGGCGACGTCCATGGCGCGATCGATTACCTGCGCGCGTTGCCGTATCTGAACGGCAAGGTCGGCGTGATCGGCTATTGCTCAGGCGGACGCCAGGCCTACCTGGCGGCCTGCACGCTGCGGGGCATCAACGCCGCGATCGATTGCTACGGGGGCGGCGTCGTCGCGAAGCCGGAGGAGCTGACTCCGCGCCAGCCGGTGGCGCCGATCGAATTCACCAAGGATCTGCAGTGCCCCTTGCTCGGGCTCTTCGGCATCGAGGACACCCGTCCGTCGCCGGAGGACACGGCGAAGACCGAGGCCGCGCTCAAGGAGTGGGGCAAGGCCTACGAGTTCCACACCTACGAGAATGCCGGCCACGCGTTCTTCGCCGTCGACCGCCCTCAGTATCGCCAGGCTGCCGCGGTCGACGGATGGAAGAAAGTGTTCGCGTGGTTCGAGAAGCACTTGCACTGACGCGCGACTATTTGAGCTTCAAGTCTTCACAGGGGGCCGCGTAGGGATAGCCCTGGATCAGGCCGGCGCCGGACACTTCGACTCGCGGCCCCACGCCCCAGATGAAGCCTTGCTGGAAGATTGGCGCCACGAGCACCTGGTCGAGGACGATGCGCTGGATCTGGTGGAGCTGAGTCTCGCGCTGCTTGCGGTCCAGCACCCTGGCCTGCCGCTGGAAGAGATCGTCGATCTCGGGGAGCGAGCCGTAGGCGTAGATGCCACCTTTGGTAACGAACGGTTCGAGGCGCGCCGCCGCGTTCCCGGCGGCGCCGGTCGCCCCGATCAGGAGACCGCGGAGCTTCTTCTCTCTCCAGGCGGCGAAAAACGCCGCGCGCTCCATCGTCCGCATCCGGCTGCGGATCCCGATGGCCTGAAGATAGCCGGCCACCGTCTCGCCCAGCGTGGAGTAGGGCGGCAGCGGCGTGATGTCGCCCGCATCGAAGCCGTTCGCATAGCCCGCCTCGACGAGGAGCTGCTTGGCCCGCTTGGGATCGAACGGGGGCGGCTCGACTCGTAGCGCGAAATCGAATTCGGGCGGCACGAACGAGCCCGTCGCCCGGCCAAGACCGAGCATCTCGGCCTGATTGATCGCTTGACGATCGATGGCGAGGCTGGCGGCGAGGCGCACGCGGCGGTCGTGCCAGGGCGACTTCGGATCGAACTGGTCGAGGAAGTCCAGCCAGTACATCCCGTAGAGCAAAGGCGCCGCAACCTTGATCCCGGGCGTGCGCTTCAAGTCCTCGGCGATGGCTCCACCGAAGAGATAGGCGAGATCCACCTCGCCGGTCTTCACGGCGGCCGCCCGCGTGCTCTCGTCGGGGATGCTGCGCATGACGATGCGCTTCACCGAAGGCGCTTTCCGCCAGTAATCGGGGAACGCCTCCACGACCAGCTCGATGCCGGGATTGAAGGAGACGAACTTGAACGGCCCGGCGCCCACGGGCGCCTTCTTGAACCCGTCGTCGCCGACCCTCTCGACATAGCGTTTCGGTACGATCCAGCCCGCGCCGGTGGCCGAGGTGCCATAGAACGCCATGAAGTCCGGCCAGGGCTCCTTGAGGACGAAGCGAACACGGTTCGGCGCCACCACCTGCACGTCCTTCACCTTCTCCTTGAGAATCGTGGCGCCGCTGCCCTTGTAGCGCTCGAAGGAGAACTTCACGTCCTCTGCGGTCACGGGATCGCCGTTGTGGAACCTGGCGCCCTTGCGGAGGACGAACTCATACGAGATTCCGTCCTTGGACATCGACCACGACTCGGCGAGGCTCGGCGTGTTGATGTTGCCCGGCATCGGCTTGACCAGCGCATCGTGCAGCGCGTAGAGGACCATGAACGGTGTGATCAGCGCCTCGGTGTCACCGGGATCGAGCCAGCGCGAGACGAGCGTCACGTGGATGCCCCACGTCATGGTCCCGTCCTGGGCCGCGAGAGCCGGGGAGATGGATGAAGCGATCACGAGAACGATGCCGAAGATCGCGAACCGAGGCCGCATCTCGATACCTCCCAGGGGGACTGCCGAGAACCTACCACGTCTTGTATGCTCCTTCCCCTATGAGCTACGTCTACGTGGTGCGTTGTAACTTCGCCCGGCCGGACCGCGAGGACGCCTGGCACGCCTGGTACAGCGGCCCCAAGCTGACCGAGATGATGACCCACCCGCTCTTCCTCTCGGGCCAGCGTTACCGGGCTTCGGGGCTCGACCAGCGCGTCATCTACCTGGCCGCCTGGGTCGTGGAGTCCCCCGCCGCCTTCGAGACGCCGCAGTACCGCGCGAGCTGGGGCTTTGCCGAGTGGGCGCCCTACATCACCGACTGGAGCCGGAACCTCTTCCGGGGACCCGAGAGCGACGTGTCCGATCATCTCGACGTGCCGCCGGAGGGCACGCTCTACGTCGCCGCCTTCGACGGTGTTCCCGACAAGGAAGCGCCGCAGCGGCTCGAGGAGCTTCGCGCCAAGCGGCCCGACGTCCTGTGGATGCCGGTCGCCGGGCTCGATCGCTCGTGCCCCGCCATCGGCCTGCGGCGACTCGCCGCCGGCGCCGAGGCCGCGCCGTTACCCGAGACGCTGGCTGCCGGCATTCGCCAGACGGTGTACCGGCCGATCACGCCTCGTCGGCGCGCCGCATGATCGGTCACGGCGTGATCGTCCTGGCGTGGGTCCTCCTCGTCGCCGGGTGGCCCGCAGTGAGCTCCGCGCAGGACAGGCCCCGCGCGGGCGGCACGCTCCTGTACTCGATCGGCGCGGAGCCCGCGTCGCTCGACGCGCACCGCGAGGACAGCTTCGCGACCATTCATCCCATGGCGCCCTTCTACAGCCTGCTCATCAAGGTGAACCAGGAGCGCCCGTCCGAGTTCGAGGGCGACCTGGCCGAGCGCTGGACGATCTCGCGCGACGGCCTGACGTACACGTTCAAGCTGCGCGACGGCGTGAAGTTCCACGACGGCAGCCCGCTCACCTCGCGCGACGTGAAGGCGACCTACGATCGGATCATCGCCCCACCGGCCGGCGTGGTGAGCCTGCGCCAGGCTCAGTACGCCGTCGTCGAGCGCGTCGAGGCGCCCGATCCGCGGACGATCGTCTTCAAGCTCAAGTGGCCCTCGGCGGCGATGCTCGCCAATCTCGCCTCACCCTTCAACTTCGTCTACAAGGCGGACGTCCTGGCTCGCGACCAGCGCTGGTACGAGCACAACGTGCTCGGCAGCGGGCCGTTCAAGTTCGTCGAGTACGCGCGGGGCTCTCACGTCATCGGCAAGAGGAACGACGACTACTTCATCAAGGGCCGCCCGTACCTCGACGGCTTCCGCGCGCTGTTCATCAAGGACACCGCGGCCCGGGTCGCCGCCCTCCGCGGCGGCCGGACCCACGCAGAGTTTCGCGGCTTCCCGCCTTCCACGCGGGACGAGCTCGTGCGCGCGCTGGGCGACAAGATCGTCGTCCAGGAGAGCAACTGGCTCTGCACGCAATACGTCGCGCTGAACCACGAGCGCAAGCCGTTCGACGATCCGCGCGTCCGGCGCGCGCTGACCCTCGCCGTCGATCGCTGGGAGGGCTCGCGAGCGCTCTCGCGCATCGCCGTCGTGAAGACGGTCGGCGCACTCGTGATGCCCGGCTCGCCCTTCGCCATGCCCGAGGCCGAGCTCGTGACGGTCGCCGGCTTCGGGAGGGACATCGACGCCGCGCGGCGGGAGGCGCGGCGGCTGCTGAGAGAGGCCGGCGTGCCGGACGGCTTCGCCTTCACGTACAAGAACCGGAACCTGCCCATGCCATTCGAGGCGATCGGCATCTTCCTGGTGGACCAGTGGCGCAAGATCGGCCTCAACGTCCAGCAGGTCGTGCAGGAGACCGGGCCGTACTTCGCGGACCTTCGGGCCGGCAACTACGAGGTCAGCATCGACTTCCAGTGCGGCAGCATCGAAGAGCCCGACTTCGAGCTGGCCAAGTTCGTCTCCACCACCAAGAGCCCCATCAACTACGCGCGGTACAAGGACCCGGTGCTCGACGAGCTGTACGAGGCGCAGAGCCGGACCACCGACCGGGACGAGCGCCGCAAGCTGATCGCCCAGTTCGAGCGGCGCGTGCTCGACGAGCAGGCGCACTACCTTCCGACGCTGTGGTGGTACCGCATCGTTCCGCATTCGGCGGCCGTGAAGGGATGGAAGGTCCTGCCCAGCCACTTCCTGAACCAGGATCTGCGCGACGTATGGCTGGCAGAGTGACACCGGCTACGACAACAACACGTTCATGAAGGTCTGGCTGAGTCCTTAGGAGGGACACGACCGATGAAGATCAAGGCGGTGAACGGCTTCGCGCGCATCCTCAAATCCGAGGGCATTCCCTGGGTGAGCTGTTA
The DNA here is from genome assembly GCA_001917585.1 of Candidatus Rokubacteria bacterium 13_1_40CM_68_15. GTDB lineage: Bacteria > Methylomirabilota > Methylomirabilia > Rokubacteriales > CSP1-6 > 40CM-68-15. The sequence continues at coordinate 3,525 of MNEG01000086.1, read as the reverse complement.
CCCGACCAGTCCCGTGAACAACGCGCTCGGGGAAGAGGGCGTGCCGATCCTCATGATGGGCGAGGAGCGCTTCGCGGTCGCCGTGGCCGACGGGTTTTCGCGCGTGACGTCCGGAAAGCAGATCGGCGTGTGTACCGTGATGGCCGGCCTCAACGCCGCGGGGATCCAGATGGCGTACGGCGCCGTCGCCCAGGCCTGGGAGGACTCGTCACCGCTGCTGGTCATCGCCGAAGGCGTGGGCCAGGGCGCCACCCGGCACACGCACTACGACATCGGCGAGGCGTTCAAGTCCGTCACCAAGTGGGTGGGGGAGATCGACCGCGCCGATCTCGTCCCCGACTACGTGCGCCGCGCCTTCACCCACCTCCGCTCAGGCCGGCCCGGCCCGGTGCTGCTCCTCGTCCCGCGTGGTCTCGGCGAGTACGACGAGGCCGAGCATCCCTATGCGCCGGTGAAGGGCTGGAGGACCGGTCCCGATCCCGACGACGTGAAGACCGCGGTCAAGGTGCTGCTGGCCGCCCGGGACCCCCTCCTTCATATCGGGGAAGGCGTGCTCTATGCGGATGCCACGGGCGAGCTGCTGAAATTCGCCGAGCTCGCCCAGCTGCCCGTCCTGACGACGCTCAAGGCGAAGGGCGCCTTCCCGGAGAATCACCCGCTGTCCGTGGGTGTGCGCGGCTCGATGGCCGAGCACTTCCTCCAAAAGTGCGACGTCCTGTTCTCGATCGGCTCCAGCCTGTTCCCCAACCGGTTCAGTCATTCCATCCCCGACGCCGAGAAGAAGACCATCGTCCAGTGCACGATCGACACGCTGGACATCAACCGGAGCTACGAGACCCGCCACGCCGTGATCGGTGACGCCAGGCTGACGCTGCAGGCGCTCGGCGAGGAGCTCAGCAAGCGGACCGGCGGCGGGCGAAAGAACCCGGCGCTCCTCGAGGAGATCCGTGCGGCCAGGCAGGAGTTCATGGCGAAGTTCCGGCCGTGGCTCGAATCGAACGAGACGCCGATCAACCCGTACCGGGTGCTCGGCGACCTCATGAAGGTGCTCGATCCCAAGAGCTCGTTCGTCACCGCGGATTCGGGAAACACGCGGGACCAGACGAGCACCGTTTACGAGACCCACATTCCGCGCGGCTTCCTCGGCTGGGGCAACGTCTCGACGCTCGGCTTCAGTCTCGCCGGGGCGGTGGCGGCCAAGCTGGCCTATCCGAATCGTCAGTGCGTCCACGTCACCGGCGACGCCGGCGTCTGCTACATGATGGGCAACTTCGAGGCGGTGGCGCGTTACAAGATCGGGATCACGACGCTGCACATCAACAACGGCGGGTACTCCGGCTACGGGCCGGGCTTCTGGGGCGCCGGCCACGATCCCTACACGTGGAAGGTGTCCGATCACGACTCCGCGTGCATGTCCTCGATGGCCAAGGCGGTGGGCTTCCACGCCGAGGACGTCGCCAAGCCTGCGGAGATCGTTCCGGCGCTCCGGCGAGCCCTGGACGAGAACGCCAAGGGCCGGCCGGCCTTCATCGAGTTCATCTGCTCTCACCATCCGGTGCACGGCGGCTGGGTCCGACCGGGGCCGAGTGCCCACTAGCGGAGGCTGATTGCATGGCGAGGCTCACTCCGATCACGAGCAAGAACCAGGTGGCCGCCAAGGATCACGCGATCGTGGACGCGATCGTCAAGAGCCGCGGTGCGCTCCAGGGACCGTTCACGATGTTTCTCCACTGTCCAGAGCTGGCCGAGCGCGTCGCCCATCTCGGCGCCTTCGTCCGCTTCGAAGGCTCGCTCGACATGCGCGTGCGGGTGCTCGCCGCGATGACGGTCGCGCGGGAGCTCGATGCGGTCTACGTGTGGGGCGCCCAGACGGGCGGCGCGCGCAGGCTCGGGGTGCCGGAGACGACCATCGCGGCGATCCGCGACAAGCACGCGCGCGGCCTGCCGCCGGACGACGCCCAGATCGTGGAGTTCACGCAGCAGCTCATCAGGAAGCATCGCGTCGACGACACCACCGCGAAGGCGGTTCGGCGGCGCTTCGGCGACGACGGCCTGATCCAGCTCACCGGCGTGATTGGCTACTACAGCATGCTGGCCATGACCGTGAACGCGTGCGAGCTCGAGGCCGCTCCGGGCGCCGAAGTGTTGCAGGTTTAGTCCAGAGCGCCCCGCCTGTAGAATGGGCCGAGACGCAGGAGGCGGCACGATGAAGTGGATCGTCGCCGATCCGGAGCATCTCGGGGGCAAGCCGCGAGTCGCTGGCACACGCATTTCGATCGCGTTCCTCCTGGAGTCGCTTGCCGCCGGCATGACGATCTCTGACATCGTGCACTCGTATCCGACGCTGAGCGAAGACTCTGTGCGAGGAGCCCTGCAAGAGCTGGCGCGGTCGACTGAACTCAGCGCCCGGTGAACATTCTTCTCGATGAGAACCTCCCTGAAGGTCTCGTCGAGCCTCTCAGGCGGCTCGGACACGTCGTCGAATCGGTCGGTTCTCTCGGCCTGAAGGATTAGCGCTGCGGGCTACGACCTGTTCTTCACCAAGGACCGTGAGTTTGCTTCGCGCGTCGAAGGGCTTGCGGAGCCGACTCGCGTCAAGGTGATTCTCACCGTCATACGCCAGCAGCCGGCGCCTCAGTTCGTCGCCGCGTTCATGAAGGCGTTTGACTCCACCGACTGGTCGTCATCGACGACCGTGGTGGAATGGCCGCTGCCCTGATAGAGGGGCACGTACGGTGAGCATGACGGGCATCCTCCGTATCCGCGAATTTGTACCGAACGGCTAGAGTCGTCAGAGACCGCGATCGTGAAAAGATTGAGTGTCGAGTACGATATCCACAAGTACCTCGTCGCGGAGGCGCGTCGCCGTGGAGAGACGGTATCTGATGTGCTACGACGGCAGATCGCTAGCCTACGGGAAGCGCGCCCTGATGGAACGCGGACGCACAAGCGCAAGAAAGCGGAGTTGCGGAGTCGCAAACTCAGCCTCTGCTTGAAGAAGGTTTCGACAAACGCGGCTGCCGTTTCGAACTTCCGCCGGATTCTCTCCTGCCTACATGCGTTGAATCCAAAACAATTCTGGGACGAAGTTGGTAGGGTTTCGGGCCCGAAGCGACGTTACTTTGCTGAAAGCCGTGATGAGCTTTTTCGCCCAAAGCCGATACCGAATTCTCCATATTGGGTCGAAGTAAACAACTCCACTGGTGTGAAGCTGGACATACTGCGCAGGGTCATGAACAACTTGGGCTATAGCCCGAGGATGATTCAGCAGGCGACGGATAAGCTGAGTTAGGCTTACCGGCGGCCAGCGGTACTGGCGAGTGAGGAGCAAGCGATGCAGATCGTCGATGCGCAAGTCCACATCTGGGCGAGCGGCAAGCCGGCGAATCCCCATCACCGGCAGGTGCCGGCCTTCACGAAGGACGAGCTGCTGAAGGAGATGGACGACGCGGGCGTCGACGCGGCAGTGATCCATCCGCCGACCTCGTGGGATCCGAACGCCAACGAGCAGGCGATCGAGGCGGC
>MNEG01000148.1 GCA_001917585.1 Candidatus Rokubacteria bacterium 13_1_40CM_68_15 | reverse complement strand
GTCGCTCGAGACGTGGGCATCGCTCACGTGGCTGGCCACGGCCACGCGCGCCATTCGCTTCGGTCCGCTCGTCTCGCCGCTGACCTTCCATCACCCTGCGCTCGTCGCCAAGCGCGCGGCCGCCATCGACGTGCTGTCCGGCGGGCGGCTCGATCTCGGGATCGGGGCCGGCTGGCACGAGGGTGAGCACCGCATGTTCGGGATCCCGTTTCCACCCGTGAAGGAGCGCCTCGATCGCCTCGACTGCGGCGCGCGCGCCATCCGGGCTCTGTGGCGAGGCCAACCGGTCACGCTGGACCAGCCGTATTACCCGCTCGTCGCGGCCGAGAGTTATCCGCGGCCCACGCGCGGGTTCGTGCCGCTCATCATCGGAGGCCGAGGCGAGCGGCGCACCCTGCGCATCGTCGCCGAGCACGCCGACGAGTGGAACACGACACGCGTGACCTTCGACGAGTATCAGCAGAAGGTTCGCGTGCTGGAGGCTCATTGCCGGGCGAGCGGCCGCGAGTCCACGACGATCCGCCGCTCGCTCATGGTCCCCATCGTGATCGGCCGCTCGTCCGACGAGGTCCGCCGGCGTCTCGATCGGGTGCGCGCGGTGTTTCCGCGTGTGCCGGGCGACGAAGCGGGCTGGCGCGAGGCGGGCTTCCTTTACGGCAGCCCCGACGAGGTCCGCCGGGACCTCGAACGATGGCGCGTGCTCGGCATCACGCGCGTCATGCTCCAGATGTTCGATCTCGACGACGTGGATGCCATCGGGCTGATCGCGCGCGAGATCGTCCCGGCGATGCGGTAGTCCGAGCCGAGCGACGCGGGCGGGCTGGGCCCCGCCAGTCGCGAGGCGAGGGTACGAGTTCAAGATCAGTCCGAGCCGAGCGACGCGAGCGGGCCGCTGTGCGAGCCGCAGGGCGTCCGGGGCTGGGGCCCCGAGCCCGAGGTGAGCGAACGTTGGGATTCCGCCAGTCGCGAGGCGAGGGTACGCCGAGCGATCCAAGGGGTACCCGACCGGTCAGGCCAGCAGGCTGATGGCGCGACGGTCAGTCTGGGACGCCGCCGACATGATCTTCGCGTTCGCGACGAACGCGGCCTTGGCCACCATCATGCCGACCATCTCGCCGGCGAGATCCACGCCTCGAGGTCGCCCGGAACGACACTCGAGGCCACCCCGCCGCCCGGGAGAGCCGTGCTCACGACGCGGGACGGGCGGAAGCCCTCAGTGGTGGCATTGGCGACGTTGTTCGCGGCCACGTCGAGGCGGACCGCGGCATCGCGCATCCCGCTCACGGCGGGATAGGTGGTCGAGGCTCAGCGGCCAGAGACGCAGGACACCATCAAGACGGTGATCGGCAGCTTAGACGCCCTTCCAGAGCCCCCGTCCCGACTCTCGGGCGTCGCGCTGCAGCTTCAAGAACAGGGTCTGGTAGCGCACGTTGGGCGGAACCGTCATCACCTGGGCGTAGCCCAGACGCACCAGCTCGGCGTTGACCATGATCCAATTTTCTGACTCATCACGTCGCGACTGGGGCGGCCCAGCCCCGTCGGCTCGCTCGGCTCCCGCTGACACCCAGACGTAGGCGAGCAACCGACCGTAGCGGTCGCGAGACTGAACGTCGAGCTCCAGACGCACACGCTTGTTCTCGACGAGCTCGCGATTGACCTCGGCCGCCTCGCGCCCGCCCGGTTCCTCACCCTTTCGAGGGTGATGGACCTCGGGGGTGTTGACACCGATGTAGCGCACCTTCTCGACACGGTCGGCGAGCCGGACGTGGATGGTGTCGCCATCGACGACGCGGACGACGGCACCGTCGAGCGACGTGGGCTGCGCGCCCGCGATGCTGGCAACCGCGGCGAGCAGAACGAGCAGCGAGAGGAGCCGGGCACTGCGCGACAAGGCGCGCATGCGCCAACGCTGTCATCCCGCCCACCCCGGTGTCAACATTTGGATACCATGCCGGCATGGGGGCGTGGCGCGCGCTGCGCGAGCTCTCCGTGTCCTTCGCCGGCGCCGACGTGCGTGTGCTCTGCTACCACTCCGTCCGGAGTCGGGCGCGTTTTGCCGCCCAGATGGACATTCTCGCCGAAGGGGACTACACCGTGATCTCCCTGCGCCAGCTCACCGACTGGTTGAGTGGCTCGGCGCCCTGCCCGACCCCGGCGGTGCTGCTGACGTTCGACGGCGGGTATGGTGATCAGATCGAGAACGCCGTCCCGGTGCTCGACGCACTGAAATTGTCCGCGACGTTCTTTCCAATCTCCGGAGACCTCGACGAGCCCGACAGCTCGATCAGCCGACGTGATCTCGAGGCGCTCGCCGTGGCCGGCCACACGATCGGCTGTCACACGCACACGCATCCCGACTTGACCACGCTCTCGCCGCAGGCACTGGAGCGTGAGGTGATCGGCTCCAAGCGAGTGCTCGAGGACGCGCTCGGACGAGCGATCGAAGCGTTCTGCTATCCGTACGGCGCCCGGAATTCCGTGGTGGCGACGGTGGTGCGACGGGCCGGGTTCGCGATGGCCTTCACCATCGACCTGGGCGGCGTGGGCCCACGAGACGATCCCTACCAGCTCAATCGCATCGCAGTACTCGGCGAGCCTGGCCCCGCCGAGTTCTCCACCTACCTCGCGGGCACTCGACTGCTTTCGGGAGCGCTCCTGGCCTGGTGGAAACTCCGCGAGCGGCGGATCGGGTGATCTGCGCGGTCAGCGCCTCCGCAGTCGGCGCAACGCGCGCTGAGCCGCCCGCGCGTCCTTCGAGAGCCGTCGCGGATTGCCGTGCTTCGGCTCGTCGGCGTCATCCTCGTCCTCGTCTTTCTCGTCCCCGCCGTCGCCGCCGCCGCTGAGGGCAGCGACGAAGTCGGCGGTGCCGATCGCGGCGCACCGCGCGCGCCGCGCTGCATCGGCGACGGTGCGATCGTCGCTCACGACCGCGTCGCCGTCGCCCGACTGTCGCGCGAGGCGGATCAGAACGTCGTCGGCTTTCTCCGGCGGCCGCGAGAAGAGGACCTCCACTTGCCCCGGGCTCTCGGTAGGCCCGGCACCGGGAGCGCCGTCGAACACGACGGTGAAGTGATCGGAATGGCGGCGGGCCGCGCCGGCCACGAGTCTCAGCAGGGCCGCCCGGCCGACGTGAAGGCCTCCCGCCTCGGCCGCGCTCAGGTCGGCGTCACGACGGATGACGTTGTAGCCGTCGATCAGCCAGCGCACGCCAGCGTCATCATGCGATGCCGAGGCTCATTCGTGGCCCTGAAGCTCGCGGCGAACCAGGCGCGCGCCGGCCCCGAGCGCGAGCAGCTTTCGCCGAGCGACCTCGCGCGGCAACGGCACCATGCCACAGTTCGTGCACGGAAACAGCCGCTCGGGAGGGACGTACTTCATGGCGGCCCGGATGGTCGCGGCGACGTCCTCCGCTCCCTCGACGTCGTGAGTCGCCACGTCGATGCACCCCACGAGCACGTCCTTGCCTCGGAGCAGGTCGAGCAGCTCGAGCGGCACCCGGGAGTTCCGGCACTCGAGGGAGATCTGGTCGATGCGGCTGTTGGCGAGCAGCGGGAACGTCTGCTCGTACTGCCGCCACTCGCTCCCGAGTGTCCGCTTCCAGTCGACGTTGGCCTTGATGCCGTAGCCGTAACAGATGTGGACGGCGGTGGTACAGCGCAGGCCGTCGACGGCGCGATGGAGCGCTTCGATGCCCCAGGCGGCCACATCGTCCATGTAGACGTTGAACGCCGGCTCGTCGAGCTGGACGACGTCGAGCCCGGCCGCCTCCAGGTCACGCATCTCCTCGTTGAGCACGCGAGCGAATTCCATGGCCAGCGCGCGACGGTCACGGAAATACTCGTCGGCCAGGGTATCGACGATCGTCATGGGGCCCGGGAGCGTGAATTTCAGGCGGCGCTCGGTGTGCGCGCGGGCCCAGCGCACCTCGTCGAGATGGACGGGCTCGCGCCGCCGGAGCGGCCCGGTCACCGTCGGCACCTCGGCCTTGTAGCGGTCGGCCCGGATGCCGATGGTCACGCGCCTGGCGAAGTCGACGCCGTCGATCCGGGCGAGAAAGCCGTGGACGAAGTGCTGGCGCGACTGCTCGCCGTCGGTCACGATGTCGATGCCAGCCGCTTCCTGGAGCTCGAGCGCGATCAGGACCGCATCGCGCTGGCCCTCGGCCAGCGTTTCAGAGGGCAGACGCCACGGCGCCCACAGTGTCTCCGGGGCGGCCAGCCAGGCGGGCTTGGGAAGGCTCCCCGTGATGGTCGTGTCGAGCACGGGCCGGGATACTACCACTTTAAGTTACCGCCGGCGGAGACGGACCTCGTAGAGTCGCGGCCACAGCTTGCCGGTGAGGAACAGGCGATCGGCGGACGCGTCGTAGGCAATGCCGTTGGCCACGTCCTCGTTGCCGCGTCGCTCGTGCGGCGCCAGGAGCCCGGTGAGATCGACGCGTCCGACGACGCGCCCCGAGGCGGGGTCGATCCGCACGATCCAGTCGGTGGGCCAGACGTTCGCGTAGATCTCGCCACGCACGAGCTCGAGCTCGTTGAGCGACTCGACAGGACGGCCGGCATCGCTGACGTCGAGCACGCGGCGGACGGCGAACGTGGCCGGATCGAGAAAGCGGAGACGCGCGGTGCCGTCGCTCATGATGAGCGACGTGCCGTCGTGGGTCAGTCCCCAGCCCTCGCCGACGTAGGCAAACTCGCGCGTCAGGCGGAAGCCGAGGTCGTAGACGAAGCCCTTCTGTGATTGCCACGTGAGCTGAACGACCCGGCCCTGGAAGATCGTGAGGCCCTCGGCAAAGTGCTGGCGGGGCACGCTCCGTCGGGCCAGGACGCGGCCCGTCTCGACGTCGACCTTCCGTACGCTCGATCGGCCGTGGAGCCCGGTGCTCTCGTAGAGTACACCCTCGTGGAAGACGAGGCCTTGCGTGAACGCCTCGGGGTCGTGCGGCCGGTTGCCGACGATCTCGACGCCGTACGTCGGGACCTCGGACTGAGCGACGGCGGATGCCGTGGACGAGCGGCCGCCGAGCGCGAGAGCGGCGATGAGCGCGACGGTGAGAGCGGCGCGCGTCAGCGGCCCCGCACGGTACGGACGGCGAAACGCGCCGTCGCCAGGCCGTGGCGGACGTAGTGCATGGGCCAGCGGGTCTCCGGATAACGCAGCTCGAGCCACGTACGCGACGGTACCACTCGCCGCCAGGCCGTGCCGAGCGCCTTCCGGCTCGTGTCCATGAGCAGGAGCGGCAGAAGATATTCGAGATGGCTCAGGGGCTCGAGCCGCGCGATGTGGCTCCGGACGAGATGGCGGGCCAAGGCGTAGCGCGGGGAGCGCCGCCCCAGGCGGCGGCGAACTTCCACGGGCGTGCGAATATCGAAGAGGTCGTCGAGCAGGTCGAGCGTCACCGCCAGTGCCGCTCCGAAGCCGAGGCGGCGGGCGCCGCGGATTGCCTCTTCCCAGTCGGCTCGATCGTTCAGCGCCGCGGCGATCAGCGCGACGTCGCAGAACCACAACAGTCCCTCGAAGGCGTGCTGGATGCCCAGATGGAGGACCACGTGCACGAGGAGATCCGGCGGCGCGAGCGAGCGCACAGGTCGCCCCGCGAACGTGGCCGGCTGCGAGCGCTGCCACGCGGTCTCGAGCCAGGCATTGCCGCTCGCGCCGAGCCAGTCGCGCATGAGCGCCCAATGGAGGTCGAGCGACGGCTGGCGAAGGTCGTCGCGGTGGCGCGTCAGGACAGTCTTCGTGTCGAACCGGAGGTCGAAGTCCAGCGTGTGAGCGTCGTCGAAGCGTTCGAGGCCAACGTCCGTTGCCGCCGCCAGCGCTTTCTCCACGTCGCCGGGACGGACGAGGAGATCGACGTCGTGCATCGGTCGGTCGTCGGCGCGGCGGTAGTAACGCTCGGCCAGGATGCCGCCCTTGAGGACGATCACCGGGATCTCGCGCGCGCGCAACGCATCCAGGTACGGCCCCGCCAGCGCGGCCAGCTGGGCCTGACGACGCACGACGTAGTAGCGCTCTTGCTGCAACGCGGCCGCGGCACCAGGGTCGACCCCCCGGCGGTCCGCGAGCACCGTACCCAAGAGCGGCGTGAGCTGGTGGCGCGCGGCCACCGCGATCAGCGAAGCGAGATCGGCCGGCGGCTGCCAGCGCTCACCCTGGCCGGCGGCATAGGCGCCGACCAGGGCGATGAGCGCAGCGGCGTCAGGGAAGGCGCGAAGGTGAGAGGCCGATGACGAACGCGTTGTTGCCGCCGAGCTCTGCAGGGATCGCGGAGCCGGTCAAGATCAGGCCGAGGACGGCGTCCGGCTGCCAGGCGATGTCGAGGGCGAGGTTACCGCCCGAGGCTGCGAAGGGCAGCGTGGTGGTCAGCGCAGGGTTGTCGACGTTCACCGCCGTGAGATCGTTGCTCTGCGTGTTCACGACGATCGCCGAGTGCCTGGTCGACACCGTCCCCGGATCGACGGCCACGCCGTTCGGAAACTCGTTCGTCGTGACCGTCAACGGCGGCTGGGCGAGATCGTTCAAGTTGATGCGCGTCAGCGAGCCGAGGTACGGCTGCCCGTCCGCGGGAACCTGATTCGGGTCGCCGAGGGCGTTGCCGACGAAGGCGAGATGACGAACCGGGTCCACCGCCAGGCCGGACGTGAAGAAGGCCGTGCCCGCCGAGAACCACGCGCTCACCCGGTTGGTCATGAGGTTGACGACCATCACTCCACCCTCGTTGGTCCCATAGGGATCGCCCTGGTCCATGACGACCGCCAGGTTGAGTCCGGGATCGATCGCCACCAGGGCCGGGGCGAAGAATAACAGACCGTCGGGGTCGAACGCCGAGTACAGCGGGATCCTGACGATCTCGGTGAGCGAGGAGAGCCGGATCACCGAGAGGCTCGGCAGAATGCCGGGAAACCCGAGCGGCATGGTGGGCTCACCGGGCGGAAGCCCCTGGTTCACGACGACCAGGCGATCGTTGGCGACGTCGAGGGCGATACCGTAAGGACTCGAGCCGAGCCCGAGCGCCAGCGTCCTCCGGCATGGACACGGAGCGTACGTGATGGGATCGACGCCCTGGAGCGTCACGACGGCCACCGCATCGTCCCGCTGCAGCGCGACGGCCAGGATCCCGGCCACCGGATCACCGTCGATGTCGCCGGTCGCACCGATGCGCGGCTCCGCCAGCACGATGGGTGGATCGAGCACGACGCCGGCATCGGGCGTGGTGGTCGAAATTCAGCCTGGACAGATCGAGGAGGCGGACCACACCCTGGTTGGACACGGCCACGGCGCCGAGACGATGGCCGACCATCGCCACGTGATCGGGCTGGCCCTCGGGAATCGCCACGACCTTGGTGGGCAGGATCGCGTTCAGGGTCCGGACGGTGAACGTTGCCGACGCGGTCCCACCGCCGGCGCCGTTGATGGCTGGATTCTCCACGCTCACGGTGAAGACACCGGCGCCGACGAGCAGCGCGCTGGGAATCGTGATCACCATCTGATCCATCGGATGGAGCTGGTTTGGGACCGCGGCGACCGGAACGTTGTTGAACTTCACGACCGTGGTGGGAAGGATCTGAGCACCCGCGATCGTCCCGACGAAGCCGTCGCCGTTCAACAGCATCGTCAGCGTGGGGCTACCCTGGTCGGCCGCGCTCGGGAACAGGTTGGAGAGCGTCGGCTTCGGGTTGGTGATGGTCACCGGCAGCGTTGTTCGACCGCTCGCCGTCGGGGTTGACGACCTGCACGCAGTAGGCGCCGCCGCGCAAGGTCAGGTCCGTCCCGTGGACGCCGGTCACGTCGGCCCGAATCCCCGGGACGACCGCCTGCAGTACGGTGCTGCTCGGCACGCCGGACGACGCGGTCTCGATCTCCACGCCGCAGCCGCTGGCGCTCGGCGCGCCGAAGAAGACCGTGGCGCCTGCCTTGATGCGCTGTCCGGTCAGCGTGAGCGCCAGGTCGAGGCCGTCGGCCACGCTGGTACTCGGGGTGACCGAAGAGAGCTTGAGCGGATCGGTGTTGACGACGAATGGGAGCGTGGTCGACACCGTCGGCGGGTCGCCGACGTGGGCTGGAGGATTCGTCACGGTCACGAGCACGCTGCCGAGCGTCACCACCGCGGCCGCGGGGCCGTGACCTGGATGCGCCCTGGAGTCACCGAGCTCGGCGCCAGCGTGAGCGTTCCGAAGTTGACCTGGGCGTTGGCGGCGAAGCCGCTGCCGATGATCTCCAGCGTAAACGCGCCGGATCCGACCTTCGCCGTCGACGGCGAAAGGAAGAAGATCTTGAGAACGTTGCACGGCCCCACCAGCACGGAGGCGGAATTGCTCTTCGAGTTCGTCACTACGGCCCGGCACGTCTCTGGATCGATGGCGACGCTCCGTGGGCGCTTTCCGGCTTCGGCCCGGCCGGTCACTTCACCCGACGACGGCGTGAAGCCGAACACGTCGTCCTTCTCGCTCGTGACCAAGGCGTAATCGCGGCCCGGGTTGACGGCGATCGCCTGAGGGCGCTTGCCCATGCCCACGGAGCGGATGCTGTCGAGCGTGGCCTGGCCCGTGAGCTTGAGGACGTGGACCGCGTTGCGGTTCTCGTCGGCGACCACGACCTGGTTCACCCCCGGCCCGTAGTCGAAGGCGACTCCCACCGGGCGGGCGCGGGGGCCACGGCGGCGGTCATCGTCGTCGCGACCGCGACCACCTCCGGGCAATGTGACGGACGGCAGGAAGACCGGGCTTTCCGGATGGTTGATGTCGAGGAAGAACACCACACCGTCGTTCTGGTCGGTCACGGCCAAGACGCCGGCGACGTTGCCGGCCACGGCGACGCCGGTGGGACGGAGACCGACCGGTATCTTGCGAATCAGCGTGCCGAGCGCCGGTCGATGACGGCCACGGCGTTTTCGTGGGCGAGCGTGACGAACGCGACGCCGGTGGCGTGGATCGCGACGCCGACGGGTCCGCGGCCCACCAGGATCGTCCCGCGCGTGGTGGCGCTCAGCAGATCGACGACCGACACCGTCCGGTCGTTGCGATTGGCGAGCACGGCGAGTGCCCGGCGCGAATCGATTGCCACGCCGAACGGATGGCGGCCGACGTGCGGCGTCCCGACCACCGAGAGCGTCGGGACCGATGGCGTCGGCGGCTTGCCCTTCGCGTCCTTGGAGTCCCTGGAATCGGCTCGAGTCTCTGGAGTCTTTCGCGGCAGCGGCGGAGGTACCGAGGGAGAGCAAAGCCGCCAGAGCGGCGATGAGAACCAGAGCGCCGCCCTGCCGGTCAGGCCATCGTTCGATCAAAGCGCGTCGAATGATCTTCAGTCGTCCCCTCCAGAGCTCGAATCTCGAATCCAGCCGTCGCTGGCGGCCATCGCGCTCGACGGCGACGGCGCGGCCGATGATCGCTAGGGCCGTCACCGGCGGATCGTCGGCAGGAGCGTTGTCGCCCCTGAAGACGAACGTCCGCACTCCGTCCTCGCCACGATCGCAGCGCACCAGACGATGCATCACGAAGGCGCCATCGACCCGGAACTTCACGATGTCACCGGGCTTCAGGCTCTCGGGGGCAGCGGGCGCGACCAGCACGCGGTCGCCGTCATCGATCGTCGGCGCCATGCTGAGACCACGCGGGCGCCACCAGTACGGAAGGCCCCGAGCGAGGGTCTCCTTACAGAACTCCTCGAAAATCAGATCGCGCCGTCGAAGTGTCAATGATGCGGACTCCTCAGGGCTTTATCTTTCAGCCGCTTGGAGTCCACGAAGCACCGAGCCAAGGCGGGGCGCAAAGGGAAAGTCGTAGCAGGGAACTTCGGTGACGAGTCGCGCGATCGTGTCGAGCAGCTTCGAGGCGGCTGCGCGCTCCCAGTACGGGTGGAGGCAGCGCGCCAGGAGTGCCGCGGCGGCCCGACCCGGCGCCAGACGCGTCGGTCTCGTCGCGCGTCCGTGTCGGATCAGACACACGCCGCGGATCGGCGCTGATGCATCAGCGTTGAGCCGCGCGCTTCCCGCCCATGGCGTCCCGAAGACGTGCCATCGACCGAGCACGTGTCGCACTGCCACGCGGTCGTCGTTGAGCACGGTGACATCCGGGCGCGTCTTGAAGAGTCGCGCCAGCGTGCTCTTCCCGGCGCGATGCGGGCCCGCGAAGACCCAGCCCGCGCCGTCGACGACAACGGCAGTCGCATGCACGATCGCACCGTGGCCGTGAGCGAGCAGCGAGGTGAAGAGCAGCATCTCCCACGGATACGCGACCGGAAAAGGACAGGCGATGCCGGCCCGCAGGCGCGCCGGAAGAAACACGGTGCCGGTGCGCCACTCCCGGTCGACGGCGATGGCGTGATAGGCGCGACTCGCCCTGAGGCCGACGAACGACCAGCCGTCGGTGGTCTCCACGACGCGCCAGCCCAGACCGGAATCGAAGGCGACGGCCCCGTCAGCGGGGACGCCGCGATCGAGCGGGGCGACGGAGAGATCGAGGGTCGGATCGCCACCGACGTGCAGGAACTGCCGGTGGAGGCGACCGACGACCCAGTCGCCGGATCGCTCGGCGTTCGTGATGGCGACCGTCGATCGGCCGACGGTGAGGCCGGCTCCCGGGATCAGGTGTTCGAGCGGTTCTTGCAGTTGCTCGGGCAGACGAAGTTGCCGATCGTGTTCTTCGTGTTGATCGTACTCGTGGTGCTCTTCTTGCACGTCTGGAGCGCGACCTCGCTCTCGACGATGTCCACCCGCTCGACCGTGGGGGGCGTGTAGGGCCTGCGCGGGGCCTCGTCGCTCTTATCCATGGACCGGCGCTCCTTTCATGCGTATCGTGGAAATCAGCTCCCCCGCCCCGAAGGCCTGGGCGCGACCGTGATTGACGTCGCAGACGTAGTCCACCGGTTCCTCGAGGTCGCCGTGCTCGAGCAGCGACCACCCCGGGCACCCCGTGCAATTACCGGAGATGGCGCAGGAGTCGCACCGCGTGGTCCGTGTCTTCTTGAGGTACACGACGCGCTCGAGGAAGGAGTCCCAGCCCTCGCGAAACGAGCCCTCGCGCAGGTCGTAGCCGATCGACGGCACCATCATGCAGGAGGTCAGGCGGCCGTACGGGTCGATGTGATACGCGTTCAGGCCGGCGCCGCAGTCGAAAACGTACCCGCTGCCGCGTCGGATATCGATCCCCTGCCGGGCCTTGTCGACCATGTCCTGGTACGTCCCGCGCAGATCATCGGTCTCGGCGTCCAGGGCCTGGTCCAGGGCCACGACCTGCGAGGCCGGCACCCGGACCCTGGCCGGGGCCGTTCCCTCCCGCCCCTCGATCTTGCGGAAATTGATGTTCGGGTCGTACCGGAAGCGCAGACCGAACTCGCGCTTGACCCAGGCCGCGATGTCCAGGAACTCGTCGTAGTTCGCGGTCGTCACCACGCTCTTGAGCCTGATCTTGACGTCGCGATCGCGAAGCAGGCGGATACCGCGCAGACAGCGCTCGAGGGCCGGCACCTCGGTGACTGCCGCATACGTGCCGGGCGTGATGCCGTAGAGCGAGATCTCGACGAGGCTCGGCGGGTATTCCGCGAGCAGGTCGGCCGTCCGCTCGGTGATCATCGTTCCGTTCGTGTAGAGCGTGAGGAGCAAACCGCGTCGCTTGAGCCGTCGATAGATGTCGAGGAAGTCGGGGCGGAGGAAGATCTCACCACCGGTCAGGAGCAGCCACAACCCCCCGGCGTCCACGATCTCTCCGGCGATGCGATCGATCTCGTCACCGGTGAGCTCGCGCTGGCGGGCCCGGCGGTCACCGGCTGGAAGATTGACCCAGCAGTGGGTGCAGGCGAGGTTGCAACGGTACGTCAGCTCCCAGCTGCCCTCGAGCGGCACGTGCGCCATGCCGTCGCCGTGCTTGATCCGCTCGACGAGCTGGCTGTAGCCGATCGCGGGAACGGCCGCCGGGGTCATCGCTCCATCGCCGTCAGGGCTCCGATCGCGGTGAGGTGCTCGACGAACATGGCCAGGTCCCCCGTCGCCGCCTGCGCCGTCACCTCGTACTCGCTCGTGAGAATGTCGCGAATCTCGCGAAGGCTGCGCCGTCCGTCGAAGAGCTCCCAGATGCGCGCCCCCACCTCGTTCAACGTGTAGATGGACTCGAGATCCCCGAGGTTCTTGCGTATGGGCAACACGATCACCTCGTCGGCGATCCGGCGGGAGACGAAGTCGGGATCCCTCGCATAGGTGGCGTCCAGCCCCGTGACGTCGCCCATCTGGACGACGGTTGTCCCTCGAAAATGCAGACGGTGTCAAGTGGGGGATCCCCGGAAATGTTTCCCGGGGCAAATCTGGGAAAATCTTTTCTGATTGTCTTTTGACCGAGGCACGCGCACGTTGGACGAACGATGCGCTCGTCTCCGGGTCGGTACGAGATGCAACCCCAGCCTCGGACGCTTCACGTGTTCGTCCGCGGCGCTCGGCACATCGAAGCGGATTCTGTTCCGCACCAGGAGTCATCATGACTACAGCACTCGCGTATTCCCCGAATCTCACCGGCATCGTGGTGCTCGTCGTCGACGACAATGCGGATTCGCTCGAGATCTTCAGTATCGCGCTCAGGCGGTACGGCGCGATCGTTCGAACGGCAGCGAACGCTCGCGAGGCCCTGGCCGTCGCCCTGACGATGCGTCCCCACGCCATCGTCAGCGATCTCGCGATGCCGAACGAGGATGGTCTGTGGCTGGTCGATCAGCTGAAGCGGCGTCAGCAGGGTGGTCCCATCCCGACGGTCGCGCTCACCGCACACCGCAATCGGTACAGCGTGATTCAGGCCGCCGACGTCGGGTTCGACGCATTCCTGGCGAAGCCGGTCGATCCGTTCTACCTCGGCGAGACGATCGCCAAGCTCGTGGGGCGCTGATCCGCCGGAGTTACGGGAGCGGCGCAGGCACAGCCCAGATCTTGCCGTTGGCCGTGGGAGCGTAGAGCCAGCCGCTGGTCGCGTCCCACGTGGGCGAGCCCACGGCCGATGCCCCCGCCCCGATCGTCGCCTGCTTCTGATCCACGCCGTCGGTCAGCCGCAGCTCGTGGATCTTGCCGTCGCTGCCGCCCACGTAGAGCGCCCCGTTACTCTCGAGGACGAGCGGCGCCGACGCCCCGCTCAGCGTCGTCTTCCACACCAGGCTGGGCGGCGCGGTCCCGCCACTCGTCTGCACCGCCCACACATGGCCATCAGTGGTGCTGAAGTACAGCCGTCCCCGTTGCTCCCAGTCCTCCCAGACCCAGCCGACGATCACGTTGTTCGTCCCCGTGTCGTAGGGCCCGCTCCACACCATCCCGAGCGTCACCGGATCGAACTCGTAGAGCTTGCCGCTGGCCGTCCCCACGTAGAGCGTGCCGTTGGTCGCCCCGCCGAGCCCCATCGTGATGTCCCCGTAGCTCCAGCTCTGGACCAGACTCCCCGTGATCGTCGACAGCACCCACAGGCTCGCCTGGGTGCCGCCGTTGGACTTCGTCGTCACGATCACGCGGTTCGTCTCGTAGACGACCTGCGGCCAGCCCGTCACCACGTCCACCGCCGTCGCGCCCGTGGGGTTGAACGTCCACTGCACCGTCCCGGTGGCGGCGTCCAGCCCATACACCTTGTTGTTCGTCGCGCTCGCGTTCTTCGTCCCCACGATCACCAGGTCACCCGTGAACTGCGTCTGGAAGGTCGCGTCGGCGGCGGCGCGGTATTGCACCGTCACCCGAGCGCCGATCGCGTCACCCAGCACCGGCGATTCCCACGCCACGCCGCCGGAGCGGGTGCCGTCGCCGCGGCTGCTATGATGGCGCGCGTGATTTCGGGGACCCGCTGGCCCGAGGCGCGAGCGACGCGCGGGATGGTGGCGGCGCCCCACGCCCTGGCCACCGAGGCCGGACGCGCCGTCTTCGCTGCCGGAGGTAACGCCGTCGACGCCGCCATCGCCGCCGCCGCGACGATCGCCGTCGTCTACCCGCACATGAACTCGATCGGCGGCGACAACTTCTGGCTGATCTACGATGCACGCGCCCGACGGTTGCGCGCGCTGAACGCCTGCGGGCGCTCGGCGGCGCAGGTGGACGCCGACGCTTATCGCACCCGCTACGGCGAGGCGATGCCGGTCCGCGGCGGCGCTGCCGCCATCATGGTGCCCGGTGTCGTCTCGGGCTGGTGGGACGCCCATCGGATGAGCCGCGAGGCGCTCGGCTCACCGATTCCGTGGAAGAGACTCCTCGAGGACGCCATGCGTCACGCAGGCGACGGGTTCGCCGTCTCGCCGGGTCAGCGCCGCGTCACCGCCGACGCCAGCGCGCTCTTCGGCGCCACGGCGCCGATCGAGATCCGGCGCTCGTTCTGGCCCGTGTACCACCCGGATCGCTTCGCCGACGGGCGGTTCGTGCAGACCGATCTCGCCGCCACGCTGGCCGCGGTGGCCGACGGCGGCAGCGAGGCGTTCTATCGCGGTGACCTCGCCCGCCGCATCGTGGCCGGCGCCAGCGCCGTCGGCAGTCCGCTCGCGCTTGCCGACCTCGCCGAGCACCGCGCCGACTGGGTCGAGCCGCTCCGCGTGCGTTATCGCGACGGCGAGGCGACGAGCTTCCCGCCTCCGACCCAGGGCTTTGCCGCCCTCGCCATCCTCGCCCTGCTCGAAGGCTTCGACATGGCCGACCTCGACGACGCCGACTATGTCCACGTCGTCGTCGAGGCCACCAAGCTCGCGTTCGAGGATCGCGACCGCTACCTCGCCGATCCGGCGGTCGTCGCGGTGCCCGTGGAGCGCTGCCTCGATGCGGCCCGGCTGGCCCGTCGCCGCGGTCGCATCTCGCGCCGTGCCGCGATGCCGGTCGGGGGGCCGCCAGCCGACGGCGACACGATCGCTATCGTGACGGCCGACGCGGACGGCAATGCCGTGTCCGTGATCCAGAGCACGTATCACGAGTTCGGTGCCGCGGTCGTGGCCGGCGACACCGGCGTGCTCTTGCAGAATCGGGGCGCCTTCTTCTCGCTCGACCCCCGCCACCCCAATGCGCTGGCCCCGCGCAAGCGCACGGCCCACACTCTGATCCCATCCATATATATGGTCGGCGGCCGGCCGCGTTTCGTGTACGGGACGATGGGGGGCGAAGGGCAACCCCAGACCCAGGCCGCGCTGGTGACGCGGCTGGTGGACCGCGGGCTCGGTCCACAGGCCGCCGTGGAAGCCCCGCGCTGGCTCTACGGCCGGACGTGGGGCGAGCCGTCGAAGGCGCTGTGCCTCGAAGCGCGCTTCGGCGACACCGTGGCGACGGCCTTGAGCGAGCGCGGCCACGACGTCCGCATCGTCGAGGCGTGGAGCGATCTCATGGGTCACGCCCAGTGCATCGCGCTCGCCGACGGACTCCTGCTCGGGGGCTCCGATCCACGCGCCGACGGCGCCGCGCTGGGCTACTAGCGAAATGTCGTGGGCGCGCCGCCGAGCGTTCGCCGCGCTGTACCTTCTCGGCCGCGGGCTGGAATCCGCAGCCACCGCGCTGCGCTACGCGGCCGCCGGACTGCTCGATCGTGCCACTCTCCAGGCGGCCATCATCGAGGAGTGGCGCCAGTTCGGGATCGCGCAGGAAGCCTCTGACGACGTCTCCCTGTTCGCGTGGGAGGACGCGCGCTTCATCGACCGAGACGACAGGGTTCTCCTCATCGGCTGCGGCACTGGCCGCGATCTCTTGGCCTTGCTGGACCGGGGGTACCGCCCCGACGGTCTGGACCTCGTGCCCGAGGCCGTCGAGCGCGCCCGGCAACGCCTGACCGAGCGAACGCTCGAGGCGCTGGTACGCGTTGGCGACATTGAAACGGTCGAGCTGGGCCAGCGCTACGACGTGTTCGTCTTCTCCTGGTTCTGCTACGCGTACATCCCGGAGTCCGCGCGGCGCGTTCGGGTGCTCGAGAAGCTCTCGGCACACCTGGCCCGGCGAGGCCGGATCCTGCTCAGCTACGCGCCGGCCCAACAGGCCGGGCCTCGCCGCACGCTCCGCCTCACGCGCGCAGTCGCGCGGCTGATGGGCGCGAGCTGGCGCCCGGAAGCAGGTGACAGCCTCGCCATCGCCGGCCCCACGATGAGCTCGGTGACGTTCCAGCACTTCTTCCAGCCCGGCGAGGTGGAGGCGGAGGCCAGGGCCGCCGGCCTTCACGTCCTCGCTCACGAGCCGAGTGATCAGGCGATCACCATGGCGCTCGGCAAGCCAGGCTAGGACAGCGGCAGGACGCGGCGGAAGATTTCGAAGGGCGAGCGCCGCGTGGCCTCGAGCGCCTCGCGGATCTGGGCGGCGCCTCGTCCGGCACCCTGCTGAAGCAGCGCTTCGTAGAAGCTCGTGTAGAACGCGTCGGGATAGACGACGACGGTCAGGCGTGCGGAGATGCCGGCAGCGGGCAGCCGGCGGCGGAAACGCAGCGTCGCGGACTGGCCGGGCAACAGCCGCGTGTCGGAGATCTCCCGGGAGAGATCGAGCGCGATTTCTCGTGCGATCACGCGCTCCTCGCGGCTGCCTTCGATGAGCTCGCCGGTGGCGGCGACCAGCTCGGCTCTCAGCACAACCTTGGGCGTGACGTACGTCGGGAACGCATGTCCCACCCGCACGCTGCGCACGGTCAGGGTCACGCTGACAACATCACCGGCGCCGACGCGGCCCCTGGGACTTGCGACCTCGATCGATAACCCCGAGCGCACCATCTCGCTGTCATGAATCCCGCGCCAGAGGTGCCGGCGGTCGGGCATGTGACAGTCCTGGCATTGCACGCCCTCGCGCGCGAAGCGGCTCACCTCCCACTCTCGGTAGGTGTTCTCGAGAGGCTTGCCATTGAGCGTCGTGCCGTCCGTGCCGAACTGGTGGCAGCCGCGGCAGAACGAGGCGGACAGGAACGCCGGCGTGCGGGTGACGCCGCCGTGCGGGAGGGTCTCTCGCGGCGCGACGCTCGCGAGCGAGCCGTCCCGCCGTGGCGGTCCGAACCGCTGATGGCCGCGCACGTGGCAGCCGGCACAGGGCAAGCCCTCACGATGCAGCGCAGGGTCGAAGACGGGATTGGGAACGAGGCGGCCCGCGTTGCGCGCCAGCGGCGACTGCTCGGCGAGCGGCGCGTGACAGCCGAGACATCCGAGCGCCGAACCGGGATCGCTCTCGAGCATCTCGACGAGCTGTCCGGCGACGCCGGGCCCCGTCGCCGCCGCGTGCCAGCTCGTCCGCCAATCGGCATACTGCGCGGGATGGCACGTGCCGCACGATTCCGGACGGAGCGACGCCTCGAGCGTCGAGAAGCGTGCGGGCGCCGTGCCCTGCGCGGCCAGCGGCGCGCGCCAGTGTCGTCGCACGAAGTCCTCGACGGTTTCGGCCCCGCCGGCGGCCGTCGCGACGAGGACCACGGCGAGACTCGTCGAGAGCCGTCGCACGGCGCGCGATGACATGCGCCTCACCTTAGCAGGAACACCGGCAACCAGGCCCATCATCACGTGATAGGGTGACCGCCGTGCCCGACGAACCGATCGAGGTGGCCGCGCTCGGATGGCTGGCCCGCGACGCGCTCATCGAGACGCGCGGTCGTGCGCGTGTCGTGGCGCCCCTCGCGCGTTCTGCGTACCTTCAGGCCGGCGCCACGCTCATCTGGATCGGTGCGGCCGGATCGCCGCTCCACGGCCGCGCCGTCGTCGCCGGCTCAGCGGTCCCGACGTCGCTCGCCGATGAGGTCACGCTCGACTTTGCCGACGCCGCGATGTGGAAGCCGGAGGACCGCGCGACCGTGATCGATCCGCGGGCCGTCGCCGGGGCCGCGCACTCGTTGCTGCCCCGGCTCGGCGAGGTCGGGACGCCCGAGGGGTTCGCGATCCTGCTGACGGGACAGGCGCTGCGCTTTCCCTTCGACAGCGCCGCGCCGGCGGCCCGCGCGCTCGCGCTGGCGAGTCATGGCGAGGACACCGACGCGGCGACGCGCGCCGCCGATGAGCTGATCGGCCTCGGGCCCGGGCTCACACCGGCGGGCGACGATTTCGTCGGCGGCCTTTTCTTTGCCCGAGAAATTTTCGGTCCTGTTGGTTCACGCACGCGCTGGCGCGCAGCTGGCGAGATCGTCTGCGCGCGCGCACGTCAGGCGACTCATCCGATCAGCGCGGTTCTCCTCACTGACCTCGTCGCCGGCCGCGGCCACGCTCCGCTGCACGACCTGGCGCGCGGACTCGCTCTCGGTGCATCTGCCGCGGCTCTGGTCGACGCTGCGCGCCGGCTGGTTCGGATCGGGCACTCCTCTGGCTGGGACATGCTCGCGGGGCTCCTCGCTGCGCTCGTTCCGCCGGAGTCCTGGCACAAGGGGTGCATCCATTCCTGACGGCGTCGTTCGCCGACGCCGCGCAAATTCTTGTATTCATCAGGAGGACGTCCCATGCTCAAGGCAATCGGAGCAATCGCGGGAGTCGGCCTGGCCGTGTTCGGCGTACCGTGGGTCTACCGCGCGCTGCGACGAAGCTTCGTCAGCCGACATCGCGGAAACCTCGGCATCAACGTCGAGACCTCGATCACGATCAAGGAATCGCCGGAACGCCTCTACCGGTTCTGGCGAAACTTCGAGAACCTTCCTCACGTCATGTCGCACCTGGAATCCGTCCGTGTGGCCGGGCCGACGCGCTCGCACTGGGTCGTGAAGGCGCCGGCAGGAGCTCGGCTCGAGTGGGACGCCGAGATCATCAACGACGTGCCGAACGAGCTGATCGCGTGGCGTTCGGTGGCGAACGCCGACGTTACCCACGCGGGCTCGGTGCGCTTCGAGCCGACCGCGGCCGGCGGGACCATCGTCCGCGTCACGCTGCAGTACGACCCGCCGGGCGGTGAGCTCGGTCACGCGCTGGCCGCGCTCTTCGGTCACGACGCGCGCCAGAAGATCGACGACGATCTCGCCTCGTTCAAGACCGCGATGGAGCGCGGTGCCCTTGCCGATGCCGTGAGCTGGTGAGCAACGAGACGACGTGACCGTCGGCATGAGGTAGAGTACGGACTGGCCATCCACTGCTAAAGGAGGCAACCACTCCGTGGATCCCTACCGGCTCCCGCGTCACGTCGTACCCACACGCTACGAGATCCGGCTGGAGCCGGATCTGGTGACGGCGTCGTTCACCGGCGCCGAGACGATCGCCGTCACCGTGACGGAGCCGACCACGGAGATCGTCCTCAACGCCGCCGAGCTCTCGGTCACGGACGCGGCGCTCGAGAACGAGCGGGGCGAGCGACGGCGGGCCACGGTGGCGCTCGAGGAAAGCCTCGAGCGCTGCCGGCTCACGTTCCCGGCTTCCATCGCGCCGGGCCACTGGCGGCTCCACCTGGTCTTCAGCGGCATCCTCAACGACAAGCTGCGCGGCTTCTACCGCAGCACGTACAAGGACGCGGCCGGCATGAGCCGCACGCTGGCGGCCACGCAGTTCGAGGCGACCGACGCCCGTCGCGCCTTCCCGTGCTGGGATGAGCCGGGATTCAAGGCCGTCTTCGCCAGCACCCTGGCCATCGATTCCGCCCTCACCGCCGTCTCCAACACGCGCATCGTGGCCGAGCGCCGCGAGGGACATCGCAAGGTCATCACGTTCGCCGACACCATCAAGATGTCCACCTATCTCGTGGCCTTCGTGGTCGGCGAGCTCGAGTCGACCATGCCCGTGTCCGTGGGCCGCACGCCGCTCCGCGTCTGGTGCGTGCCCAGCAAGGTCAAGCTGGCCGCCTTCGGCCAGGAGGTGGCCGCCGCCTCACTCCGCTTCTTCGAGGAGTACTACGGCCTGCCCTATCCCGGCGACAAGCTCGATCTGCTCGCCATTCCGGACTTCGCGGCCGGCGCCATGGAGAACCTCGGCGCCATCACGTTCCGGGAGACGGCGCTGCTGGTCGATGAGCACCAGGCGACGCACGCCGAGCAGGAGCGCGTGGCCGACGTCGTCGCCCACGAGAACGCCCACATGTGGTTCGGCGACCTCGTCACCATGTCGTGGTGGAACGGCATCTGGCTGAACGAGGCGTTCGCCACGTTCATGGAGATGCTGGCCGTGGACGCCTGGAAGCCGGAGTGGAGGCGGTGGACCACGTTCGGCGTCTCCCGCGCCGCCGCCTTCGCGGTGGACGGGCTCTGGTCGACGCGTCCCATCGAATTCGAGGTGCGGGCGCCGCGTGATGCCGACGCGATGTTCGACGTGCTGACCTACGAGAAGGGCGCCTCGGTGCTGCGCATGCTCGAGCAGTATCTGGGCGCCGACCTCTTCCGTGCCGGCGTGCGCGGCTATCTCCGTGACCATGCCTACGCCAACGCCGACACCGGCGACCTGTGGGCCGCGCTCGGCCACGCCGCCCACACGCCGATCAACGCCATGATGGATGGGTGGATCTTGAAGCCCGGCTTCCCGCTCGTCTCGGTGCGGCGCGACGGGGGTGATCTCGTGCTCAGCCAGCAGCGCTTCACCTACCGGCCGGAGCCGCCGCCGTTCGTGACGCCGAGCGGGAGCCGCGACCAGCGCTGGGAGGTGCCGATCCAGGTGCGCTTCGGCACGCGCGCGGGCGATCGCGTCGTGCGCCTCGTCCTCGACGGAGCCGAAGCGCGGGTGCCCGTTCCCGCGGGCAGCGACTACGCGCTCGTGAACGAGGGCGGCCACGGCTTCTACCGCGTGCGCTACGCGGCCGATCTACGCGACACGCTCCTGGGCCGGCTGCGCGATGGGCTGATGCCGATCGAGCGCTTCAATCTCGTCAGCGACGCGTGGGCCACCGTGCTGGCCGGGCTCACGCCCGTCACCGAGTACCTCGAGCTGTCGGCGCGCTTCACCGCCGAGCGCGACCGCAACGTGTGGACGAGCCTCCTGTCCGCGCTGGGCGCGCTCAATCGCGTCATCGCCCCCGCCGACCGGACGGGCCTGGAGGGATTCACGCGACGCCTGGTCGCGCCGGCGGTGGCGGATCTCGGCTGGAATCCACGACCGGGTGAGGACGAGCTGATGCGTCAGCTCCGCGGCGATCTGCTGCGCGCCCTCGGCACGCTCGGCAACGATCCGACCGTGCAGGCCGAGGCCGCCCGTCGTTACGCAGCGTCCCTCACCGATGCGGCCGCCGTCGATCCCAACGTCCTGCCCGCCCTGATCGCCATCCTCGCCCACGTCGGCGACGCCGATCGCTACGAGGAATTCCTCCGTCGCTTCCGCGCGGCCACCACGCCACAGGAGGAGCAGCGCTATCTCTACGCCCTTGCCGGCTTCCAGCGGCCCGAGCTCCTCGCACAGACGCTGGAGCGAACGGTCAACGGCGAGATCCGGACCCAGGACGCGCCCTTCGTCATCCGTACGTTGCTCATGAGCGTCTATGCCCGGGAGCTGGCGTGGGATTTCGTCAAGCGGCACTGGGACCGGATGGACCGGCTCTTCCCCAAGCATGGCCTGCGCCGCATGTGCGAGGGCGTCATCGGGCTGGCCACGCCGGAGCTCGAGCGTGACGTCCACGCGTTCTTCACCGCACGGAAGATCGACCTGGGCGGCAAGACGCTCGAGCAGTATCTGGAGCAGCTGCGGGTGGCCGTCGCGCTGCGCGAGCGCGAGGGCGACGCGCTCGCAACTTACCTCCGACGCTTCAGCTGAGGCGAGGCGTCAG
The DNA here is from genome assembly GCA_001917585.1 of Candidatus Rokubacteria bacterium 13_1_40CM_68_15. Taxonomy (GTDB): domain Bacteria; phylum Methylomirabilota; class Methylomirabilia; order Rokubacteriales; family CSP1-6; genus 40CM-68-15. Next base: position 40,080 of record MNEG01000148.1, on the reverse strand, counting down.
GGCGCCGTGACGGTGGCGCCGTCACCGGCCGCCGAGATCACGAAGGTCCCGTTGGCGTTGGTGACGTAGGCGTACGCGGAGCCCCACGACGTCGACGGCGGTGTCGGAATCGAGCCCATGAACGGCCCGCCCGTGAGTCCCGACGGGTTCGTGACCACCCCGGTGAGATCCGTGAGCGCGACGGGGTACACGCTCATGTGCGACTGGTATATCGACACGGCGCTCACCAGCGAGCGGATGTCGGCCTGGGCCTTGGCGATACGCGATCGCGCCGTGACGTTGGCGTACAGCGGAACGGCAATCGAGGCCAGGACGCCGATGATCGCCACGACGATCATCAGCTCGATCAGCGTGAAGCCTCGCGCGTTCCATCGCGTTGATTTCATCACGCGACACCGCTACTGCAGCGACGGTGCCAAGCGTTCGAAGACCGGAACATCGCCTGTGAAATTGGGAGGTTCAGGCCACCACCGTAGTCACGAGGCCGTCAGGACGGTCACAATTTGTCAGGCGGGTGACGGAAAGCGGCAATCGGACGGAAACCGGCTGTACGGTAGTGTCAGCGGCCGTCGCCCGGGACGGCAGACGCGCCGGGGCTGTGGCCTGGGTCAGGTCGAGGACGGTGGGACCGCTCTAATTCGAGACGGTGCGCCACCCATAGAGCGTGTGGATCTTCCGGATCCCGTTCATCAAGTCGAGTGCTTGCTGGCTATAGTGGAACGTCGCAGATCCCAACATCGTGCCGAGGTGTAACTCAGAGAAGCCCGGCTGCTCGTTCCAGACGGTCTCATTACTGACCAGCGCACCGTTGATGTTCGTCGTGCTCCCATCCATGAATCCCGCGCCGACGTACTGACCCGTGACGATGACGAGCCCTTGCCAGTTGAGGTTTCCGAGCACCTTGATATCGCCGTCCTCCACGATCAGGATGCCCGCCCCCTGAATCTGGTTGTTGATGGTGAGACCGGCGAAGTTCGAAGTCGGATCGAGATCACCTCGGAAATATACGAGCTGGGGGTTGCTGGGTGTTCCAAGATCGATCGTCTGGTTCATGCCGCATCCGTTGGTGAGGGTCGGCGTCGACGTCGGACCGCCCACATCGCCGTTGATTTGCATCGGGCACGCGAGCGTGGACTGTAAAACTTGCGTCTTCGGATTGCTCGTCAGGGTCTTGAGGAGATTCTGCATGATGGTGGGGTTGAGCGCATTCGTCGCCCCGATGGCAGCGAGACCGGTTGCCGTGGCGGAGGGATCGGGAATCGCTTGATCCTTGCCCGTGATCGCGCCCTCCTTCTGCATCGCCTGGGCGGATGTGCAGTTGGGACAGACGCTCTTGAAGGCATTTTCGACGTTTTGCTGGTACGTCGTCGCTGGGCTGAGGTCCTGTTGATCACCCGGCTGCGTCGCGATCCCCAGCTTCAGGGCGGGGCCGGACGCCGCTGACCAGTTCGCGGTCTTGTACCAGGCGGCATCGGCCTCGGGCGGGCAGGCGCTGCACGAATAATCACGCCCGTCGATCTCGAAGTTCGCGCACGGGCCTTCCTGCGCAGTGCACACGATGTACGTATCCGACTGGAAGCCGGGCTCGTTGACCGCCGCCGGGAGGTTCAGTCCAGGCGGGAGATGTCGGCGGATCACCACCTGGATCTTCTTCTGGGCACCCTGGAACGTGCCGGTGGAAGTCAGAATCAGGATATTGTTGGTGTCGGTCGTGGCCGTCCCGGTGTCAGGGTCCGTCTCCCCGGTGATCTGATTGTCCCCGGGTTGGCAATCGTTGCGAAGGCTGACCGTGAACGAGCCCACCAGCCCGCCGATGGTCACGTTGCTCCAACCCGGCGGTGTCACCGGAACCGCGCATCCGGCCGAGCCGACCAGCAGTGTATTCCAGGATTTCGTGCCGACGAGCGTATCGAACGCCCACTCGATCCCAGCGTCCGCTGCATAGCGCGCCTGGGTGGAGTCGGCAAGGTTCTGTGAGATTTGCGGCTCGAAGGCGCTGACCGCCAAAAAAGCGGCAACGAGCAAGCTGAGTGCGAGGACCACGATGAGCGCCATGACCGCGACCATCCCACGTTCATCGAGCCCGTGTGGCCGCGTTCCGTTCATCATGCTCCGCTCCTCTGCTCGCATCCGGGGTTCCGAATGCGAGCCGTGTCCGTCATGGTGACGACGACCCCGCCTTGCTGGTACGTCGCAGCCTGCCTCGTCTCCGGACGGGTCTGAACCGTCACGACGACCGAGCAGATGTTCTCCGGCGTGTCCGTCTTTGTGCCCGAAGCGTCGAGGTAGGTGAACACAAGGCCCTGGATGCCGCCGACAATGGGCTGGGCAGCGTTGTCTACTGCGGACTCTCGCCGTAGCAATTGACCGCCGGCGAACGAGTACGTCACCTGTTCGCCACGCAGCGAGCCATTCACGGTCACGACCACGCCCTGATCGATCGTGCCATTGCCGTTCCAGTCGTTCTGTACCGTGAAGGATGTCGCGGTTTGGCCGGCGGCGATCGCCGGGGAGCGCGGTGGCGGTGGGGGATCGTCGCCCGGGGAGCGCGGTGGGCGACCGTTACCGGCACCGCGGATCTCGTCGGTCAGCCGGGCAATGGCGATCCTGACGTTCTGCTGGGCTTCGATCTGGTTCGCTCCGACCAGGAAGCTCTGCTGACCGGCTACGAGGAAGGTGACGAGTCCCGCAAGCACCAGTCCGGCGCCGGCCATCGCGACGAGCAGCTCCGGGAGGGTAAAGCCACCGCGAGCAGTCGTGCGCGGCCGTCGACGCTCGGCGCCGGCGCTCATCGGTTCGCGATCATGGTCGAGACGTCGACGCGTCGCTCATTACCCGCGTGGCCGCCCGCCGGGTTGACCGGGAAATAGAAGACCGACACCTGAACGACCTTGGTGGTCTTGCCATTCGACGTCACGGCGACCGTGCGGCGATAGTTGCCGTAGTTGGCGATCGTGTTGTAGCCCTCGCTGCCACAGCAGGCGGCGCCCGTGGCGACCGTTGAAAATCCCTGAGCGGCAACGGCGTTCAGCGACCACGCCTTGATCTGTTCGAGGCGCTGTTCAGCGAGATAGAGGGCCGTCGTCTGCTGCCGTCCGATCTCGACTGAGCTCGTACTCCGAAGAAACCCGACTCCCACCGACCCGAACGCGACCATCACGAAGGCGGTTGCGATCAAGACTTCAGCGAGCGTGAAGCCATGCTGGCCGGGAAGCACGTTCGTGGCTCGATGGTCGGCGACAAGAGCTCGCATGAGTCCGGGGAGCAATCGGCAGAAAATGTGCCAAGCCCACCAGCGCTTCGCCGGCCCCGATTTTTGATAGTTTTTCAAGGCCGGTGCCATCCTCGCGGGCGTGCGCGCCTCGCGGTTGTCAGGTTCTCCGACACCATCGACCTCCCGGGGTCAGGTCACGGCCCGGGCTCTCAGACGCCGCTCATCGATGATTCTGATGCGGCGCCCCTGCACCGAGATGATGCCGTCGCTGCGGAGCTGCGCGAGCGAGCGGGAGACCAGCTCACGTACCGTGCCCAGGCGTGCGGCGACGTCATCGCGTGTCCCGGGCAGATCCACGACGTCGCGACCCGCGCGCCGCGCCTCGGTGGCGATGAAGCCGCTCAGCCGTGCGGTCACGTCGCGGAGTGCGAGATCCTCGATGAGCGCGGCGAATCCGCGCAGACGCCGGGCGAGCACGGCGATCACACCGAAGGAAATTTCCGGACGTCGCCGGCACAGTGCGAGCAGTTCCGGGCCCGGAACGAAGAGGAGCCGCGCGTCGTCTTCCGCGACGGCCGTCGCCACGTAGCCGGCTCCGTCGAAGAGCGGCACCTCGGCCAGCGCGGCGCCGACTGATTCGGTGTGGAGCACCTGCTCGCGCCCTCGGGGCGAGGAGCGCACGAGCCGCACGCGTCCGGCGAGGACCACCCACACGCCGGTCGCAGCCTGACCCTCCGAGAAAACGAGGGCACCCTTGCCGAACGCCCGTACGCGGCAGCGGCGGGCGAGGTCGGAACGCTCGCGTGCCGACAGCGACGCCAGGTAGGGGATGGCGGCCAATCCGGTCGCGACGTCGGATGTGACTTTGGTCATGGGCATTGCCGTGCGGCGCGCGACACTCATCTCATCGAGCTTCCCAGGAGGGCCCAGAATGAGGACGTGGACGGCGGTCGGGATCGTTCTCGCCATGGCGACGTTGGCAGGAGCACAGCACAGGCACGACGGCGGGCATGGTGGCGAGCCGCATCTCGTGGCGCAACAGTGTCAGAAACAGTTCGAGCAGGTGATTGCCGACGGTCGGGGGTTCGGTCTGGCCTTCGTCGCCGACCAGGAAGGCTATCCAGGCCCGTTGCACGTCCTCGAGCTCAAGGATTTGTTGCGGCTCAGCCCCGAACAGGAGCGCGCGATGCAGCGGATGATGGAGGCGATGTTCGCCGACTCGCGGCCCGCCGCGGGCCGGCTGCTCGCCACCGAGCGGCGGCTGCGCTCGCTCTTCGCGAGCGGCACCGCCGACGAGGCATCGGTGCGGGCGGCAGTGGCCGACGTCGAGCGTGCCCACACCGATCTGCGGCTGGTCCACCTGCTCACGCATCTCAAGACGCGTGACCGGCTCACCGACGAGCAGCGCCGTCTCTACCACGCCGCGCGCTGGGGACACTGACCGGGGCCGTTCTGTCCATCCATGGCGCTCCATGATAGGGTGCGAGGGCATGAAGCGCCTGCTGGCCGGCGCCGCCTTCACGCTCGCCGCGCTCGCGGCACCCGCGTCGTCATCGGCACTTTCGGTGCAGGAGGCGATCCTCCGCGCCAAGCCGGCCGTGGCGCTCATCACCGCCCGCGTGGACGCCGAAGTCACCATCAATTGCGGTCAGGGTCCGGTCACGGTCAAGCCACGGCCATTCGTCGAAACCGGCACCGGCTGGGTCGTGGACGGGCGGGGCTGGGTGGTGACCAACGCGCACGTGGTCGATCCCGCCCACCGGCTGCCCCCATGGGTCACCCATGAGCTGAAGAAGACGGCCATCGACCAGGCGTGTGTCGAGCCCGCGCTCCAGGCTCAGAAGATGGCCCGCGGTCAGCGCCCCGACATCGAGGAGCGGCTGCGCCGCGAGATGATGGACCTGGCGATAGCCGGGATGCGCTTCACACCCCAGGCGCAGATCACCGTCCTGCTGGGCGGCCGGTGAAGGATTCGGGGCGGGACCTGGCGCTGCTCAAGGTCGCCGATGGCGTCTACCCGGCGCTCTCGGGCGGCACGCGCGACGTCAACATCGGGGATCCCGTCCACATCCTCGGCTTCCCGGGCGTCGTCCTCTCTCACGAGCTCCTGAACCAGAGCGTGACGCTCGAAGCCTCGGTGACCAACGGCGCCATCTCGGGATTCAAGCAGGACGCCATAGGCCAGGACGTGCTGCAGACCGACGCTCCGGCCGCTCACGGCAACAGCGGCGGGCCCGCCATCCGCGACGACGCGTCGCTGGTGGGCGTGATGACCTTCGTCTCGCTCTCGCCGTCCGGCGGCGCCATCGTCCAGGGCTTCAACTTCCTGATCCCGGCCCGCGACGTCCTGAAGTTCCTCGCCGACACGCCGGTCAAGAAAACGGGCGAGAGCCCCTTCAACGTCGCCTGGGAAGCCGGGCTCATGGCGTTCTTCCGCGGCCGCGACGCGCTGGCGGTGCAGAAGATCGGCGAGGCCAACCGCCTGGTCCCCAACCTCGCCGACGTCAAACGCACGCTGGCCGAGGCCGAGGAGCGGGTGAAGAATCCCCCGCCCCGGCCGTTTCCGTGGGCGTGGGCGACGGTGGGCGTGACGCTGCTCTCGGTGGGCGCCTACGGCGGGATGTGGGGACGCCGGTGGTGGCGCAACCGCTTCCGCGTCCTGCCGGCCCACGTGATCGGGTTCATCGAGAACGGCCTGAGCCCGCTGCTCGTCGACGTGCGCACCACGACCGACTACGACACGAGCCCGCTCAAGCTGCCGGGCTCCGTGCGCCTCGACCCGGACGACGCCGAGAAGGGCCGCATCCCGCTCGACGCCGAGTCCGAGCAGCTGATCATCACGTACTGCACGAGCCCGGATGAAGCCACCAGCGCGCGCGTCGCGCAGCTGCTCCGGCAGCGCAAGTTCTCGAACGTGCGCATCCTCAAGGGCGGCCTGGGCGGCTGGACGAACGCCCGGCTCCCGGTGGAAGCGAAGTCGCACCTGCCTTCCATCGGCCTCGAGATCTACAAGAACCTCACGCTGGGCGACGTCGAGCGCCGGCGCTACAAAGCGGGGGACACGATCTTCCGCGAGGGCGACGATGCCCACGCGGAAGCGTACGTGGTGCACACAGGTTCGGTGGACATCCGGAAGCAGCTCGACGGCACCGAGCGTCACCTGTCCACGCTGGGCGAGGGCGAGCTGCTGGGCGAGATGGCGCTCTTTCGCAAGGCGCCGCGTTCGGCGTCCGCGCTGGCGGGCACCGACGTCGAGCTCCTCGTCATCAAGAACGAGCGCTTGGAGTGGCTCATCCGCAACCGGCCCCAGCTCACCATCGAGATCCTCAAGCGCCTCTCCGAGTGGGTCGTCTCCACCGACCGCGATCGCGGCGACCGCAGTTCTCGAAACTAGCCGTCAGATGATGCCCCGGCCGCGGAGGCGGGCGAGGTCCGCGCTGTCGAGGCCCAGTCGCTCCCCGTAAATCTCCTCGTTGTCCTGTCCAGGCGTGATCGGACCGGGCGCGTGCACCTCGCCCGGCGTCAGCGTCAGCCGCGGCACGACGCCGGGCATGGCCAGCGCGCCCGCGACCGCTGTGGCCATCGAGATGATGTTGCCGCGGGCCCGGACGTGCGCATCCTCGAACAAATCGCGCACGCTCATCACGAGCGACGACGGCACCTCGGCCCTGGCCAGGGCGGCCAGCACCTCCTCGGCGTCGCGCCCACCCACCCACGTGGCCACGAGGTCGTCGACGAGCTGACGATGCGCGAGGCGCTGGCGCGTGGTGGCCAGGCGTGGATCGTCGCGCAGATCGGCGCGGTCCATCGCGTCCAGGAGCCGGCCGAACATTCGATCGTTCGTGCAGGCGATGGCCAGCCACCGACCGTCGCGCGTGCGGTAATGGTTGTGGGGCGTCGCGCTCTCCGTGCCCGAGCCGATGCGCTCGCGGAGCACGCCGGTGCCGCCGTAGACGGCGATGGCGTCGTCGAGCACGCGAAGCACCGGCTCGTAGAGCCCGACGTCGACCACCTGCCCGTGCCCCGTCCGCTCCGCGTGCCGTAACGCGGCCAGCGCGCCGACGGCGGCGAAGACGCCGGCCAGATAGTCGGGCACCGTCGGCGTTCCCGGCGTGACGGGCGGCCGATCGGGATAGCCCGAGACGTACGACAGGCCGCCCACGGCGGCGGCGATGCGGCCGAAGCCGGGCTGCTCACGCCGCGGGCCCGTCTGACCGAAGGCCGAGATGCGCACCATGACCAGCGTCGGGTTCACGCGCGCCAGGTCCTCCCAGCCGAGATTCCAGCGCTCGAGCGTTCCCGGCCGGAAGTTCTCGGTGACGACGTGGGTGCGGGCAACGAGGCGACGCATCAGGGTCTGGCCCTCGGCGTCGCGGAGATTGCACGTGATCGACTTCTTGTTACGCGCCTCGACCAGCCACCAGTACGAGGGCGCACCGCCGGCCGCCGGGCGGCCGAGCCGACGGAGATCATCGCCGACGCCGGGTTGCTCGACCTTGATCACCTCGGCGCCGAACTCGCCGAGGAGCGTCGCACACATGGGCGCGGCCAGGAACGTCGCGAGATCGAGCACGCTGACGCCATCGAGCGCGTGCGGCACGAGCGCGAAGGTATCATGTCGCCATGATCGACATCTTCGTGCCCAACGTCTCGGTTGCCGAGAAGGTGCTGCGCTCGGTCGTGGTGTACGCCTTCCTGCTGGTCGCCTTCCGGATCACGGGGAAGCGGCAGGTCGGGCAGCTCACGCCGTTCGATCTCGTCGTGCTGCTGGTGATCTCGAACGTCGTGCAGAACGCCCTCATCGGCGACGACAATTCGCTGGGCGGTGGGCTGCTCGGAGCGGCGACGATCCTGGGCGTCAATTACCTCGTGGTGGAAGTGTCCTACCGCTCGAAGTGGGCCCGCCGGCTCCTCGAAGCGCGCCCGACGATGCTGGTTCACAACGGCCAGGTGCTCCACGAGAACCTCCGTCGTGAGCGGCTGACGTTCGACGACCTGCAGGCCGCCCTGCGTCGGAACCGCGACCGTAAGGTCGCGTGCTACGATGGCCGCCGCCATGAAGGCCATGGTCGCGCGCGCGTGGGGCGAGCCCGCCAGTCTCGTGTACGCCGACGTGACCGAGCCCACACCCGCTCCCGGCGAGGTCCTCATCGACGTGCGCGCCGTCGGTTGCAACTTCCCCGACATCCTCATGCTGCAGGGCAAGTACCAGACGAAGCCGCCGCTACCCTTCAGCCCGGGTCACGAGGTGGCCGGTGTCGTGCGCGCGCTCGGCGGCGGCGTCACCGAATTCGCGGTCGGCCAGCGCGTCTTCGCGCTCCTCAAGTGGGGCGGCTACGCCGAGCGGGCGGTGGCGCCGGTCGCCCGCACGCACGCCTTGCCCGACGCGATGACCTTCGAAGAGGGCGCGGCGTTCGGCCTCGTCTATCAGACGTCGTGGTGCGCGCTCACCCATCGCACGCGCGTGCGGCCCGGCGAGACACTCCTCGTACACGGCGCCGCCGGCGGCGTCGGGCTGTCCGCCGTGCAGATCGGAAAGGTGCTGGGCGCGCGGGTGCTCGCCACGGCCGGCAGCGCCGAGAAGCTCGAGGTGGCGCGCGCCGCCGGGGCCGACGTACTGATCAACTACCGGCCGCAGGACTGGATCGAGGCCGTCAAGGCGGAGACCGGCGGGCGCGGCGCCGACGTCGTCTACGACCCCGTCGGTGGTGACGTCTTCGACGGGTCGACCCGCTGCATCGCGTTCGAGGGCCGCCTGCTCGTGATCGGCTTCGCTGGCGGCCGCATCGCCGAGGTCGCCACCAACCGAGTGCTGCTCAAGAACATCGACGTCATCGGGGTGCACTGGGGGCTCTACAACGAGCGCGACCCCGCGACGGTGAAGCGGTGGATGAGCGAGCTGCTGGCGCTCGTCGCCAGCGGCCGGCTGAGGCCGGTGATCTTCAAGAGCTATCCGCTGCGCGACGCCGCCCAGGCGCTGGCGGCGATCGCCTCGCGCGAGAGTTACGGCAAGGTGGTGCTCACTGTCTGACACTGTCCGTGTGGCCGTTCGCCGGCTCGACGCCGCCGTGCCGCTTCCTGCCTATGCTCGTGAGGGCGACGCTGGCCTCGACCTCTGTACGGCCGAGGCGGTGACGCTGGCCCCCGGCGCCCGCGCGCTGGTGCCGACCGGGGTGGCCGTGGCGATCCCGTCCGGGTACGCCGGACTGGTCCTGCCGCGGTCGGGTCTTGCCCTGCGCCACGGCGTCACGGTCCTCAATGCCCCCGGCCTCATCGACGCGGGCTATCGCGGGGAGGTAAAGGTGTTGCTGATCAATCACGATCGCGAGCCCGCGAGCTTCGCGCGGGGTGAACGCATCGCTCAGCTCATCATCCAGCCGGTCGCCCACGCCCACCTCGACGTCGTCGATCACCTTCCGGCCAGCCAGCGCGGGGAGGCCGGGTTCGGCTCGACCGGGACCTAGCTGATGCGCCGGTCGATGGTCTCCCGCGCGCCTTGCAGCGTCTCGGCCGCGGAATGCAGCGTGTCGGCGGCCTTGGCCCGGGCGATCCGCGTCTTGTCGTCGACGTATTCGATGAGGTCGCGCCCGTAGAACCACACCGCCGCCGCGCCAACGATCACTCCGAGAATGAATCGGCCCATACGTTCCCCCTCCTTGAACCCTTGGATTTGCAAGAACGCAGCACAGCAAGGGCAGTGCCGCAACATCCGCCGACGCAATTGTAAGACTTGCGAGGCCCGTGCGCGACGTCTGATCTCGCGGCGGTCTGTTCTATTGTGCGCACCACGCATCGGTGTATGCTGCGGCCCCGTGAGCATCGCGGGAGAAACCCTCGAACACGCGCTTCGCATTCGCGAGCGTCAGCAGGCGGCCATCGCAGCGCTCGGACAACGCGCGCTCGCCGTGCGCGACCTGCGCGTGCTGCTGCCGGAAGCGGTCCGACTCGTCGCCGACACACTCGAGGTCGAGTACGTGAAGATCCTCGAGCGGCTGCCCAGCGGCGACGCCTCGCTGCTGCGCGCCGGTGTGGGCTGGCGGCCCGGCGCGGTGGGCGTCCTCACGATGACCGATGAGGCCGAGACGCGCTTTCTCGAAGTTCACGGCGTCGTGAGTGGGGTCAGCGTGGTCATCGGTGGTCCGCGCCGCTCCTGGGGCGTGCTCGGCGTCCACACGCGGCGCCGGCGCGACTTCAACGGCGACGACGTGCACTATCTCGCCGCCGTCGCCAACGTCGTGGCGGCCGCCGTCGAAGCCGACGCGGCCCAGCGCCGGCTCGCGTTCCTCGCCGAGGCGAGCACGGTCCTGAGCGCATCACTGGAATACGAAGCGACGCTCAAGACGCTGGCCCGGCTGGCCGTCCCCGAGCTGGCCGACTGGTGCTTCGTGGACGTGGTCGACGAAGGCGGGCGCGCGCGCCGGGTGGCTGTCGCGCACCTCGATCCCACGCGCGAGCCGCTCGGATGGGACACCGTCCACGGCGGAGCGCTCGATCCCGACGCGCCCGACGGCGTGTCGGCGGTGATCCACAGCGGCCGACCCGATCTGCGTCCGGTCTATCTCGATCGCCGGCTGGGGCTCTGCTCGCTGATGCTCGTGCCGCTGACCGCTCGCGACCGCACCTTCGGGGTGATCGCGTTCGCCGCCGCGGAATCCCGCCGTCGGTTCGCGCCCGACGACCTGGCCAGCGCCGAGGAGCTGGCCCGTCGCGCCGCGCTCGCCGCCGACAATGCCCGTCTCTTCCAGGAAGCGGCCGGGGCCAACCGCGCCAAGGACGAGTTCCTGACGGTGCTGTCGCACGAGCTGCGCACGCCCCTGACCTCGATCCTGGGCTGGGCACGCATGCTCCGTTCGGGCAAGGTCGCGTCCGACGCCACCGAGCGCGCGCTCGAGACGATCGAGCGCAACGCGGTGGCCCAGACCGCGCTCGTCGACGATCTCCTCGACATCTCGCGCATCGCCAGCGGCACGTTCGCGCTCGACGCGCATCCGCTCGATCTCGTGCACGTCGTCGAGGCGTCACTGGACTCCGCGCGACCGGCCATCGAGGCCGCGGGCCTGCATCTTCGAACGGCCCTGCCCGACGCGCCGCTGATGGTGGCGGGAGACGCCGGACGACTCCAGCAGGTCGCCGGCAACCTGCTCGCCAACGCGATCAAGTTCACCCCGGCGGGTGGCGACATCAGCGTCAGTCTCGAGGCCGACACGGAGCGGGCTCGTCTGACCGTGGCCGACACCGGCCCCGGACTGAGCGCCGACTTCCTACCCCACGTCTTCGACACCTTCCGGCAGGCCGACAGCTCGCTCACGCGCGTGCACGGCGGCCTCGGCATCGGTCTCGCCATCGTGCGTCATCTCGTCGACCTGCACGGCGGCCGCGTATCCGCGGCGAGCGCCGGTCGCGGAGCGGGGTCTTCGTTCATCGTCGAGCTGCCGCTCGTCCAGGCCTCGACCAGCGAGCGGCCCGCCGTCGAGACGTCGCCGGCGACCCTGCGGGGCGTTCGCGTGCTCATCGTCGAAGACGATCGGGACACTCGCGAGCTCCTCGAGACGGCGCTCACCGGATTCGGCGCGGCCACGCGCGGGGTCGTCTCAGTGCACGATGCCCTTCACGCGGTCGCGACGTGGCAGCCGCACGTCGTGGTGGCCGACATCGCGCTACCCGGCGAGGACGGTTACGCGCTGATCGACCGTTTGCATCGGCTTCCGGTCAGGACGCCGGCCATCGCGCTCACCGGCTACGCGCGGAGCGAGGATCGGCAGCGCGCGCTCGCCGCCGGGTATCAGGTACACATCCCGAAGCCGGTAGAGCCGGTGGAGCTGGGTCGAGTCGTCGCGTTGCTGGCGGGCGGGACCTGAGAGACAAATCGCGGGAGGGGCCGCGGGGCCCCTCCCACGGTTCAAGAGGCGAAGCTAAGGAGCCGACACCGTGGCGCCATCGCCAGCGGCCGAGATCGTGAACGTGCCGAGCGCGGCGTTGATGGCGTAAGAGTAATTGCCACTGGGCGTCCACGCTGTACTCGGCGGCGTCGGGATCGCGGCCATGAACGGACCGGCCGTGATGTTCTGCGCGTTCGTCGCGATCGCTGTCAGCAGACCGAGCGCGCTGGGCAGCACGCCCATGTGCGCGCCCCACGCCGACACGGCCGAGGCCATACCGCGGATGTCAGCCTGGGCCTTCGCGATGCGCGCCCGCGCCTGCATGTTGGCGTAGAGCGGAACGGCGATGGCGGCCAGGATACCGATGATCGCAACGACGATCATCAGCTCGATCAGCGTGAAGCCGCGCTGATTGCCCATCGTGCAGCGTCTCTTGTGCCAGAAGTTCAACATATGCCCTCCTTCAATGCGTTTCGTCCCACATCGCGGCGTCACGCTACCCCTGCTGGCGTGTTCGCCGTCTCTGCGGCCACGGAGAGCACCGTCCATGCCAAGGCTCCGCGCCCAGTAGAATCAGGTGGTTGCAGGACGAACGAGCGCCGGCGTTCTGCCATTCTTCGGCAAGCGAGTGACGGGAAATGTCACCGCGCGCCCGCGCCGAAGAGTCCGGTAAGGCGGAGATTGGCGTGCCACACGCCACCGAATCCGCTGCGAGCCGCCCACCTGGAGAGAAGCCCGACGTCCGGCATCGTCGCTCACGTGTACTGAAACGACGAGCGTGAGAAAATCCGCCGCGCCGGGCAGGAAGGGATGCCACGCCGCAGCGTCGCAATGTTGCCACATGACGCCGACGGGCGGGCGGGGAGGACATCGTGAGCGGGGACGCGGGCACGCTACGGGTCGGGGTCGTCGGAGCGGGAGCGAATACACGGAAGTACCACATCCCGAAGCTGCGGGCGCAGCCGGGCGTCGAGATCGTGAGCGTCGCCAACCGGACGCGCGAGTCGGGCGAACGCGCCGCCAAGGAATTCGGAATCCCGCGTGTGTACGACACGTGGCGGCAGCTCGTCGAGGCGGACGACACCAACGCGATCTGCATCGGGACGTGGCCATACTTGCACGCGGCCGTGACCATCGCCGCGCTCGCCCGCGGCAAGCACGTGCTTTGCGAGGCGCGCATGGCCATGAACGCTGCCGAGGCCCACGCCATGCTCGAGGCGTCGCGTCGCGCCCCGCACCTGGTCGCTCAGCTCGTGCCGGCGCCGCACACGCTGTGGGCCGACGCCACACTGCAGTCGTTGATTGCCGACGGCTATCTGGGTGACGTGCTCGCCGTCGAGGTGCGGGCAACCCAGGGCAAGTTCGTCGAGCGTGAGGCTCCGCTGCACTGGCGGCAGGACGGTAGCCTCAGCGGCTTCAACACCCTGAACATGGGCATCTGGTACGAGGCCATGATGCGCTGGGTCGGTCCCGCAGCCCGCGTGTCCGCGATGACGTCGGTGGCCGTCCCGAAGCGGCGCGACGCCAGCGGCGTGCCGCGGCAGGTCACGGTGCCAGACCACGTGGACATCCTGGTCGAGCTCGAACGCGGCGGGATCGGCCACCTACGATTCAGCTCGGTGACGGCGCTGGCGCCAGCCAGCGAGGTCTGGCTGTTCGGCACCGAGGGCACGCTGCGCGTCGAGGCAGACGCGCTCAGGCTCTGGGGCGGCCGCCGGGGCGATGGCGCGCTGAGCGAGATCGCCATCTCTGCCGAGCGACGCGGCGGCTGGCGGGTAGAGGAAGAGTTCGTCAATGCCGTCCGCGGCAAGGAGCGGGTAACCCGAACCGCGTTCGACGATGGCGTGCGTTACATGGAGTTCACCGAGGCGGTCGCGCGGAGCGCCGCGCGTGGCGAGACGATTCGGCTACCGCTCACCCTGGCGTGAGACGCGCTCGACGAGACTTGAACCTGCGCTCGGCCTCATGACTGGCGGCCGATCACAGCTCGGTCGGTGCCCGCCCGGTGGCGAGGTACGGATCGTGGTGGAATCCGCTCCCGAGATGCGGTATTTCTCACGGTCGAGTCGGAATGCCGCAACCTCGTCGGACACTGGAGCACGGTGACGATGCGAATCTTCAGACCGGAAGTGGAGTCCATTCTCAAAGCGCTGGCGGCGATCGCGCTCATCGCGCTGGTGCTGGCCCCCTTCGCATGGGGCTACGAGCAGCGGCGTCAGGCCCGCGCCTGGCAGTCGGTGGCGTGCGCGTATCGAGTGCGCGAGCTGGCCCAGCGGGCGCCGATCATACGGGTCGACGCCGCGGCCGATCCCTGCGGCGCCTTGCATCGTCTCGGCCTCGTTCTCGAGCCGCCGCGCTGACGGCGCCGACGTCGCGCGAAGTTACGGCGATTCGTCCGAGGCCGTCGACGCTGCGTGGGCCGGGGCTCGGGACAGGCGGAAAGCGCTGGCCCGGAGTCGCTCCAGGTCAGGCGCTACGATGAGTCGCAGCAGGATGCTGGATGCGGTCCCCACAAGCATCGGCCACCGCCGATAATAGCTGCTCTCGCCGCAGGGGCTTGTTCAGGACGCGCCAGGCGCCAAACTTCTCGGCGCAGTCAAGGAAGTCGATGCCGGCGTGGCTGCCTCCCCCCGAAATCGCAATGACCTTCACGCCACTCGTCCGAGTGAGCTCGAAGATCAGATTGAGACCGGATTCGTCGGGAAGGAAGATGTCGGTGATGACGAGATCGGGCTGATGCGCACGATAAAGCACGAGCCCGTCCCGCGCGCCTGAAGCCAACAAGACCTCGTGACGGGCCTTGGTGAGGATGTCGCGGAGCACGTCGAGGAGGTCACGATCGTCTTCGACCAGGAGGATCCGCGCCATGTCGTACTGCTGCGGGCTGCACACAGGATGCCATCCGCGAACACCGCCGAGATCGCTAACTTAGAACACGATCCGAACCGACGATCACTCGACAGCGTGTCGCGACGGCTTGATGGATGACAAAAGTGTCATCGCCCTGTCGCGTCGCACCCGGTTCAGAGCCAAGGAGACGGACCATGCCCGAGCTGTTCGAGACCATGCAGACCATGCGCGCGATGCGCCGCCTCAAGCCCGACCCCGTACCCGATGACCTCATCCGCAAGATCCTCGCGGCCGGGGTCTGTGCGCCGAACGGCGCCAACCTCCAGACCTGGCGCTTCCTCGTCGTGAAGGATCCCGCGATCAAGCAGCAGGTGCAGGTCTTTTACAAACGCGCGTTCGACGAGGTCATGGGACCGCAGTATCGCACCGCCGCGCCGCCGCCCGGCGTGACCAAGGAGGCCTACCTGCGGCAGATGGCCGCGGTGGAATACCTCACCGACCACTTCCACGAGGCACCCGTGTGGATCGTCGCGTGTCTGGACCACGGCACGGGCACGCCGAACCGCGGCTCGGGCGCGTCCATTTATCCCGCCGTGCAGAACATGCTGCTCACCGCGCGTGCCCTCGGCCTGGGCGCCACGCTCACGACACGCCATTTGATGTACGAGAAGGAGACGGAAGCCGCTCTCGGGCTTCCGCCTGGCGTGCACTCCTACGCCATCCTCCCCATCGGTTATCCGATGGGGAAGTTCGGTCCGGTGGGCCGCGGCCGCCCTCTGGCCGAAATCGTCTTCCAGGACCGCTGGAACAACCGCTACGTCGCCGTGTAGCGGCGCACAACGACGGCCACTCGGTGAGGATCGTCGGAGAAGTTTACGTGTTCGGCGGCCGACGATATGCGGCGTTCGCTTAATGCGCGTCAACCCAATGCTTCGTGGTTCGGTAGGCCTTTTGCACTATATCGCTGCGACGCTCGGGGTTGTCGCGGGACCACACGGCCTCGCACGCAGCGCAGGGCGACCAGCGTCGTTCGCCGGGATCCGTGCCCCCCGGCGCGCGGCGCGCCTTTACATAAGCCCGCGTCGTTCGTCGTTTACTTGGCGGGACGACGGACGGCGCGGGTTCAATTCACCGCGGCGTGACGGCAACGGCCACGAGGCCGAGGCCGAGTCCTCACGCCGTCCTTCGGACCGTAATCTTCTCGTGCGCCGCCCATGAAAGCTCTCTCTTCGTGCCGGGATCGCCCGGGCGCTGGATGAAGACATAGACCGTCTCCCCGGCGGCCATGCTCCAGGGGCCACCGATGACCTCCCACTCCCCTTTGTCATGGACGACGCGATCGCCAACGCGGAGTTGCAGGGGCAGCAGGGCCAGGGTTGTGAAGCGTGGCGTCACTCGCCACGCTCGCGCTTGAGCTTCGCATAGCACTCGACGTGAACGACGGCCCGGTGTACCCGAAACTCCGACCTCATCCGATAGTGGTCCTCGCGCAGATCGACGCGCTCGCTGCACAACGCACAGACGGATTGCCGCCTGTCCTTGATCGGGCCCGGCGCCGCCCCTCGTCGTGGATCGTGCGGCGCGTTCACGAGGGCCGCCTCGGCCGAGCACGCAGCCGACCGAGCCGGACGTGAGGATGGTCGTCGGTCATCAGCTTGCCGGCATGTTCACGACGCTTCCACCGGCGCACGTCTCCACGATCGGCCAGGCACGCTCGTCTACCCGTTTTGCGCCGAGGGCCGGATGATCTCCGCCCTGGAATCGGAGAAGACGCGTTTCGATGAGAACCCCGGCTTGCTGTTGGGTGAAAGTGAGATCGATGAGGGGAAGCTGCCAGTTGCCTCCGAAGGCATAGCCCGTCACGGTCGCGCGACGCTGCTCCGAGCGCTGGATCACCTGGTAGATCAGGTCGCCGGGTTCGAGCAGAAGGTCCCCGCTGCGGCGCGCCGTCTGCAGGCCCTCGGCCACGCAGTTGGCGAGAATGGAATAGTCGCCGGCGGTGATGGCCTGTCTCGTCGGCCGCGTCTGCCGGACTTCATGAAGGCTCATGCATCCCGCGAGGAGCACTGCCGTGATCCCGAAGCACAGAGCACGCCTCATGGCTCCTCTCCCCTCCCGTGAGCGCTCGTGGCCGCGCCACGTGAGCGCGAGGGTACTACAGTCGCGGGACACTTCGCGTGGACGCGATAGTATTCGAATCAGTCCGTTGGGGGCGCCGAGCGGACAAACGAAAGGGGCGGTGGCGAACCGCCCCTTCCAGCTACTGGAAATTTTTGGCGGGCTCGACGGGACTTGAACCCGCGACCTCTGGATTGACAGTCCAGTGTGCTAACCAGGCTGCACCACGAGCCCACGCAGCCTTCACACGCTAACACGCGCCTCCCGGACGGTCAACGTTCCAGCGCGCCGGTGGCCTGCGAATTGCTCGTCCCGGCGGTGGAGGTGGACGACATGCAGACTTCAGATGCGGTTCTCCATGCTCGCATTCGACCCAGGGTGCGCGCGTTCGCGCTCGCCGCTTCGGTGCTGGTGATGGCGGGCGTCCTCGGTGGATGTGTGTACCGGGTGGAGAAGCAGACGTCGACCCCGGCGGCGAGTCCGTCCACGACCGTGGTCGTGACCGCGCCGCAGCGCACGGTGAACTATCCCGAAGGGCGATACGAGCTCTACGGTGATGGCCGGACCACACCTTATTACTGGGTGTGGGTGCCGGCGGGCGCGACCCCGCCCGCGCCGCCACCACCGCCGAAGATCTAGTCCCGCGCTCGCCCGGCAAGACGGTGCCCGGCCTCCACCCGGCGGCCCGGCCCGTCACGCTTGACCCGACCCCCGCCCCGCCTCGATCATCACGCGCAATGAAGCCGTTCGCGGGAGAAGTCGTCTTCATCACCGGCGCCTCGTCGGGAATCGGGGCGGCGCTGGCCCGGCGCTTCGCCCGGGAAGGCGCCGCCGTAGCGCTCACCGCCCGCCGTGTCGAGCGCTTGCACGAGCTGGCCACCGAGCTGACAACCGCCGGCGCACGCGTCGTCGTGACTCCGTGCGACGTCACCGTCGACGAGGAGGTCGAGCGCGCGATGGCACGCGCGCGGCAGGCACTCGGGCGCGTTTCGGTCGTCGTGGCCAACGCTGGCTTCGGCGTCGTCGGCCGCGTCGACCGCCTGACTCTCGAGGACTACCGCCGGCAGTTCGAGACCAACGTCTTCGGTGTGCTCCGCACCGTCTACGCCGGACTCGACGACCTCAAGCTCACCCACGGCCGTCTCGTGATCCTCGGCAGTGTCTCCGGCCACGTCGGCTTCCCAGGCGGCTCGGCGTACTCGATGAGCAAGTTTTCCGTGCGCGCGCTGGCTCAGGCCCTCGATGGTGAGCTGGCGCCCGACGGCGTCTCCGTCACGCTGATCAGTCCGGGATTCATCAATTCCGAGATCCATCAGGTCGACAATCGCGGCATCCATCATCCCGACGCCCGCCGCCACGCGCCGACGTGGCTCGTCATGTCCGCCGACCGGGCGGCCGCCATCATCGTCCGCGCGGTCGCCCGTCGCCGCCGCGAAGTGGTCATCACGGTTCACGGCAAGCTCACGGTCGGCATCCAGCGCCTCGCCCCCGGCTTGCTGGCCTGGCTCATGCGCCGTTTTGGCGTACGAGGCCGGCCGGAACCCGGCCGCGCCTAGAACCCGGTCCCGCCTGGAACCCGGGCGGGCCGGGTGTGCCTTGGGCACTCCGCCGCCGATAACTCTTACGTGAACACCGAACAGGCTCAGACGGAGGTCTTTGTCGCGCGGCAGCCGATCTTCGACCGGCATCGGCAGGTCTACGCGTACGAGCTCCTGTTCCGCTCGGGCCTCAAGAACGCCTTCGGTGGGATGGACCCCGACCGCGCGTCGATCAAGGTCATCGCCGACAGCTTCCTCCGCTTTGGCCTCCAGCGCCTCACCGGCGGCAAGCGCGCGTTCATCAACTTCACGCGCGACACGCTGGTGAAGGGCTACGCCACGCTCCTGCCCAAGGACAGCATCGTGGTCGAGATCCTCGAGGATGTCGAGCAGGACCACGAGGTCTTCGACGCCTGCCGTGATCTGAAGCAGCGCGGATACCTGATCGCGCTCGACGACGTGATCTGCGACGACTGGGACAACCCGCTGGTCGGCTTCGCCGACATCATCAAGGTGGACTTCCGCGGCTCCGACGCCCGCACCAAGGCCGCGCTTCCCGGCCTCATCGCCGCCCGCAAGATCAAGGCGCTGGCCGAGAAGATCGAGACGCGCGCCGAGTTCGACGAGGCGGTCGGCCTGGGGTACACGTACCTGCAGGGCTACTTCTTCTCCAAGCCGCTCGTGCTCTCGGGCCGCGACGTCCCTGGCGTCAAGCAGCGCTATCTGGAGCTGCTCCGCGAGATCAATCGGACGGATCTCGACTTCGGCGATCTCGAGGACGTGATCAAGCGTGAGCCGTCGCTCACGTACAAGCTGATGACCTACATCAATTCGGTCGCCTTCAGCTTCCGCAACCGGATCACGTCGGTGCGGCAGTCGCTGGCCCTCCTCGACGAGGATGCCGTGCGTAAGTGGGCCTCGGTGGTCGCCCTGGCCGGCCTCGCGCACGAGCAGCCCAGCGAGCTCCTCGTGAACTCGCTGATCCGCGCGCGCTTCTGCGAGGTCATCGCGGCCAGCGTGAAGCTCGAGGAGCGCGGCCAGGAGCTGTTCCTCATGGGACTCTTCTCGCTGCTCGACGCCATCACCGGCCGCGCCATGCACGACGTGCTCGCCGATCTGCCGCTGGCCGACGACGTCACGATGGCGCTCCTCGGCAACCGCAACCGGCTTCGCGACGTCCTCGCCTGCGTGCTCGCGTACGAGCAGGCGGAGTGGGACACGTTCGGTCTCTTCGCCGCCAAGCTGCGCCTCGACGAGAGCGAGACGGCCCGGATCTACGTCGAGGCCGTCGAGTGGGCGACCTCGAGCTATGCCGGGGCCAGCGGCTCTCGCTGAGGGCCGCACTCGCCGCCTCGGCTCACCGGGGGTACGATAGGTTGCCAGGAGGTTGACTGCCATGCGCTACCTCGCCCGTCGTCTGACGCTGATCGTCGTCGCCCTCGCTGCCCTTTCCTTGATCCCGACCGCCGGCTGGAGCGACAAGCTGCTCGAGCCGCACATGCCGGGCTGGGAGCGTTGGTTCAAGCTCGACTGGGAGGCCGGAGAGTGGAAGGGGCACCCGGTCGTGAAGGGCTATCTCTACAACTCTTCACCCAAGACGATTGGCGAAGTCCAGCTCCTGGTGGACGCGCTGGACGGCACGGGCAGCATCCTCGCCCAGAAGGTCAACTGGGTGCCCGGAAGCCAGATGGAGCCGTTCAGCCGGCGCTACTTCGTGGCCGACGCCCCGCTGGTGGACATCGCGCCGCAGCAGCCTGCACAGTACCGCGTGCGCGTGTACTCGTACTCCGAGCTCCAGGCGCCCGGCCAGAAGCACTAGGCGGCAGGATCGATCAGGGCGAGCCCGGTTTCCGGATCGGTCCGCCGGCGCAGTCGCTTCGGCGCATCGCTCAGCACGAGCTCCAGCGTCGGCCACACGCGGCCGTCCAGGAGATGGCCGCCGTGGGCGGCCCCGTCCGCGCGGCCAACCACGACATGGGCGTGGACCTTCGGTGCGTCATCGTCGGGCGCGATGTCGCCGATCAGGGATAGGACCGCCAAGCGACACCTCGCTGAAGGCCCCGATGCCCGTGAAGTGCGCGGCCTGGACGCCGTGCGCCTTGGCGAAGGCCGTGAGCGTGGATGACCTCGTCGCCCTTGTCGAAGACCAGGATCCACGTTTTCTCTCCGTAGTCGGCCAACACTCTCGATCTCATCGACGCTCCCTCAGGCCGGGTGCTTACACCAGCTCGCGTACCTTGTCGGCCAGGACCGTCAGCGCGATCTTCTCGCGGTTGGGCTCGCCGCGAATCAACGACTGCGCGAAGTGCGCAGCCTGCTCCATCGTGACCTTGGCCGGCATCGGCGGCTCGAACGGATCGACGACGGCCTGAACGACGGCGGGACCCGACGTGGCCAAGGCCTCGTCGAGGATTGCCCCGCACTGGGCCGGATCCTCGATGGTGAAGCCGGCCGCACCACACGCCCGGGCGCACAGCGCGAAGTCGATCGGCTGCAGATCGCAACCGTATTCGGGATTGCCGAGAAAGACCATCTGCTCCCACTTGATCTGTCCGAGCGTGTTGTTCTTCACGATCACGACCTTCACGGGCAGCTGATACTTCACACACGTGGCCAGCTCGGCCATGAGCGCATCGAGAATCCGCCGTCGCCGACGAAGGCCACGACCTGGCGATTCGGATAGGCGATCTGGGCGCCGATGGCGTACGGAAACCCGTTGGCCATCGTCGCGAGGTTGCCGGAGAGCGAGTGCATCTGGTTGCGCCGGGCCGGGATGTGGCGCGCCCACCAGGTGGCGACCGTGCCGCTGTCGCAGCTGACGATGGCGTCGTCACGTAGTCGTCGCCCCAGCTCGTGGGCCACGACTTGAGGCTTCATCGGCGTGTCCCGCCGCGTGCCCTGCTTCTCCATCAGCTCCCACCACTCGCGCATGCCCGCCTGCGCGCGCTCGAGGAAGCTGCGGTCGGTCTTGCGCTGCAGCAGCGGCAGCAGCGCGCGTAACGTGGCGGCGCTGTCTCCGACCAGGCCGACCTCCACCGGATAGCGCAGGCCGATCCGCATGGGATCGAGCTCGATCTGCACGCCGCGCGCCTGGCCCGGTTTGGGATAGAACTCGATGTACGGGAAGGACGTGCCGACGATGAGGAGCGTGTCGCACTGCTCGGGCGCTTCCTGCGACGGTCGTGTGCCGAGCAGGCCGATGGCGCCCGTGGTGAACGGGCTGTCGTCGGGAACGGCCGCCTTGCCGAGCAGCGCCTTCACGATCGGCGCGGCCAGGCGCTCGGCCGCCGCCTCCAGCTCGTTGCCGGCCCGGAGCCCGCCGCGACCCGTGAGGATCGCCACTTTGCGTCCGGCGTTGAGGACCGCCGCGGCCCGCTGGAGATCCGCCGGATCGGGCAGCCGGGCGCTGCGCGCGAACACGTCGGAGGTGTGGCCCGGAACGTTGCGCCTGGAGCGTCCCTTGCCCGCGGCCATCTCCTGGACGTCGACGGGAATGGTGATGTGGGAGACACCGTGGTAGGCGAGGGCCGTGCGACAGGCGAGATCGGTGACGTTCTCGACGTGCGTCGGTCCCATCACGCGCGCGTTGTACTTGGCCACGTCCATCATGACCTTGTCGAGCTCGACGTCCTGCTGGGTATGGGTCGCGATCAGATCGTGGTAGGGCAGGCCGGTGATGGCGAGGACCGGCTGGCCGTCGAGCTTCGCGTCGTAGAGACCGTTCATGAGATGGATACCGCCGGGACCCGACGTGGCCAGGCACACGCCGAGCTTGCCGGTGAACTTGGCGGAGCCGCAGGCCATGAAGGCCGCCGACTCTTCGTGACGGACCTGGATGAAGCGAATGTGCTCCCGCCGCTTGCGCAACGCTTCCATGATTCCGTTGATGCCGTCGCCGGGGAGCCCGAAGACGACTTCCGTTCCCCAATCCTGTAACGTCTCGATCAGGACGTCGGCGGCTGTCTGAGCCATGAGGTGCACCTCCGCTGTCGAACAACGCACCCCCCGTGCATCAGACGTGCCGCCGAACGTCGACGTAGGAGGTGAGGCGATGTCAAACGTGGTGGCGCTCGTACTGACTCTCGCGGTGGTCGCGTCGGCCGCCGCGGACATGAAGATCCTGGAGCCGCACGACCCGTCGTGGGAACGGATCTTCAAGATCAGCTGGCAGACGGACGAAAAGAAGGGCCGACCGGTCGTCGAGGGGTACATCGTCAACGCCTCGCCGTACACGATCGGCCAGGTGCAGCTCCTCGTCGATGCGCTCGACGAGAACGGCAACATCATTGCGCAAAAAGTGAGCTGGCTGCCGAGCGACGCGCTGGAGCCGTTCGGCCGAGCGTACTTCGAGGTGCCCGCGCCGGCACCGGCCGCCCGGTATCAGGTGCGAGTCTATTCGTTCGACCGGATCGAAGGGCCGCCGGGACGCCGATTCCCCTGAGCCGTCAGGCGTAGATACCCCGGCTTGATCCGCGTCACGAAGCCGCTGGCGCGCCTGCGTCCGCATCGAGCGGGCGCGCTCGCGGAGCCACGAGAAGCATCGCACCCCTGGCGGATAGGGCGAAGCGGAGGAGGCGTGGTACCGTCGCGGCGTGCCTCGCCGGCTGGCGTCATGGACGATCCTGATCGGTCTGGTGGTCGTGGCCCTCGGCGCCTGCATCAGCACCAAGGAAAGCGGTCGAGAGTTCGACGCCGGAGCCCGCCGGCGGATCGTCGTCAACTGGACGACGCGGCGCGAGGTCGAGGCGATGTTCGGCCGGCCGAAGACGACGACCCCCGGCGCCGACGGGCAGGAGACGTGGGTGTACGAGCACACCACGGTCTGGGCCGTGAACTATCCGATCCCGTTCTGGCGTCCGACGTCCGTCGGCCAGACGCCGCGGGACATCTTGACGGTGCGCTTCACATACGGGGTCGTGGCCGCCTGCTCGTTCTCCCGGGAGCACTACACGGCGCGCAACGGCCGCATCGTCGCGACCGACACGACCACCGAGGAGTGCGCGAAGTAGGTCAGCGGGCTGGAATGACCGGCAGCAACACGTGCGAGGGCCGCGACGGCCCGCAATGCACCGTGACGGACTTGCCGAACACCTCCGGCGGGCGGTCGCGCGGATCGTTGTGCTGCAACGGTCCGACGCCGGTGAACACGGCGCCCAGCGTGCCGAGTCCCACACTCGGTCCGCCCGGATATTCGTAGTCGCGACCGCGCACGGTGAGGCCGAGGCGATATCCGGCCGGCGCCACGATCGAGGTCGGCCAGATCTCGACGTCGAGCTCGTACACCTGCCCCGGCGTGAGCGGCTGCTTCTCGTCGTGGGTGTGATACGGCCGGTAAGGCTGGGTGAGCTTGGGATCGAGCTTGCGATGCGAGGCCCGCAGCCATCCCTGGGCGATCGGCGTGTGAGGGTCGAGCGCGCCCTGGAAGGTTACCTCGCTCATGTTCGGCGTGAAGAGCCTCACGATGAGGAACAGATCGGCGTCGGAGGTCTCCGACGACACGTAGAGCTTGGCGGCGAGCGGTCCGGTGATCTCGGTGTCGCGCTCGAGTGGCGGCGTGAGGAACGTCAAACCCTCCCCGAGGCCGGCGTATCTCACGTGGTCGTCCCGGGTCAGCGGCTCACGGACGAGGCTCTGCTCGCCGGGATTCAAGTAGAGCCGCGTCCACTGAGTGCGCGCCAGCGGCCACTCGCTCTCGGGGCGCTCGACGAAGCGCTCGCCGGGATGACGGACCTGCAGCAGCACTTTGGGTTGCTTCGCCCACCCCGTGTCCTCGCCTTTCAGGAAGTGCCCGAAGAATTTCTTCTCGAGCGCCACACCGTAGTCCGTGTAGAAGTGCGTCCAGTGCTCGATGCCGTGCACCTCGAGCCACTTCTGGTCCGATTCGGAACGCACGAAGCCCTCGAAGTTGCCACGGGGGTGCAGTCCCTGCCCACCCCAGTTCGCCGCCGAGAACAGCGGGACCTTCACCTTCGACCAGTCGGGCATGCGGGAACGCCAGTAGCCATCGCTGGCCAGCGGATTCTTCCAGCAATCCTCGTAGAAGTCGTTGCGGTTGGCGCCCAGCTCCTCTTCGCTGAGCGTCGGCGGACCCGAGACCCAGTCGCCGTTCATCCGCGAGCGGTAGCCTCGCGTGCCGCGGCCGTGCTGAACGCGCACCACCTGCGAGGGAAACCACGCGCGGCCGAAGGTGCACAAAATTCCCCCGTGATGCGAGAGATCGCGGTAATAGTCGGCGGCACCTTCCCAGATGCAGATGGCGGCCAGGTGCGGCGGCTGGAGCATCGCCACCTGCCACTGGTTCATCGCGTAGTACGAGATGCCGTTGGCGCCGACCTTCCCGTTGCTCCACGGCTGGCGTGCCGCCCACTCGATGCACTCGTAGAAGTCGCGTGCCTCCTGCGCCGACCACAGGTCGATGCGGCCGGGCGAGCGGCCGCAGCCGCGGGAATCCACGCGCACGCAGGCGTAACCGTCGGGCACCCACTTCTCGGGATCGACGACCTCCCAGTTCTGATACTTGTTCGTCGACCCGGCCACGACGTCCGGGTGCTGCTCGGCCATGCGGCGCCACTGATCGGTATAGAGATCCTCGAAGTGGAGCCACTTGCCGTACGGACCGTACGAGATGATGACGGGATACTTGCCGGCGGCACGCGGACGGAAAACGTCGGCCCGAAGCACGAGGCCGTCGGGGAGGGGGATCGGCACATCCCAGTCGATCTGCATCACGCGTCCCCTCCTTTAACACCGGCCGCGCGCGTTGACAACCGCGCCGTTTCCCCGGATAACTAGAGCCCCCGAGGAACTCCTATGACAGTGCGAGTCGCTGCGGTCGGCACCGGACGATGGGGTGGCACGCTGGCCGACGCGGCCGGCCGCGGCACGGGCCTGAGCATCATCGCGTGCACCAGCCGTTCCCCCGAGAAGCGTGCCGCCTTCGCCAAGACGTACGGCTGCCGCGATCTGCCCACGCTCGACGCCGTGCTCGCGGATCGCGAGGTCGAGGGTGTGCTCATCACGACGCCGCACTCGGCGCATGCCGAGCACGTCGTGGCCGCCGCCGGCGCGGGCAAGCACGTCTTCGTCGACAAGCCGTTCACGCTCACCGCCGCCGATGCGCGTCGTGCCACCGAGGCGTGTCGCCGCGCCGGCGTGATGCTGGCCGTCGGCCACCAGCGGCGCAAGCAGGCAGCCAGCCGCGCGCTGAAGCACCTGCTCGACGAGGGCGCCCTCGGCCGCGTGGCCCAGATCGAAGGGAATTTCTCGGCCGACTACGGGTTCTCCAGCACGCTGACCACCCAGATGTGGCGCGGCCATCGGGCCGAGGCCCCTGGCGGCTCGATGACCAACCTCGGCATCCACCACGTGGACACGTATCAGTACTTTCTCGGGCCCATCGCCCGCGTGACGGCGTTCTCACGCCGTGTTGCCCTGACCAACGTACCGATCGACGACGTGACGTCGATCCTGTTCGAGTTCGCCTCGGGCAGTGTCGGCTATCTCGGGACCTCGTGGGTCCACGCCAACCGCACGGCGACGATCACGCTTCACGGTACCGAGGCCCAGGCCTGGCACGAATCAGATGGCGCGCGGTTGTTCCTGGCCCGGCGTGGCCAGGCCGAGCGGAAGGAGCTGCCGTTGACGCCCGTCGACGCGGTGGTCGAAGAGCTTGCCGAGTTCGCGCGCTGCGTGCGCGACGGAGCGCGGCCGGAGGTCAGTGGCGAGGAAGGCACCGCCAACATCGCGGTGCTCGAGGCGATCGTGCAGTCCGCCGAGTCCGGTCACGCGGTGGACGTTCAAAGGAGTCGGTGATGAAGCGAGTCGTCCTCGGCGTCGTGCTGGTCGTGTCCATGCTGGGCCTGGCGACGGCCGACGCTCAGGCGCCAGGCAAGTGGGTCAAGCTCGCCGCCTTCCCCGAGCCGTCGGAGGAGCTCTACGGCGCGGCCGCGGGCGGCAAGTTTTACGTCTTCGGCGGGCTCGCGCCCGGCTGGAAGCCCAAGGGGCTCGCCTACGAGTACGATCCGGCCACCGACAGGTGGACGAAGAAGAAGCCGATGGCGCTGGCCTCTCATCACGTGGCGTTCACCGAGTGGAACGGCAAGCTCTACGCATTCGGCGGCTTCGTGCCGCCGCAGTCCGGACCGCCGTCGTGGGTGCCGATCGACAACGCGTGGGAATATGATCCGGCGACCGACACGTGGAAGGCGCTGGCGCCGATGCCGACCAGGCGCGGTTCGCCCGTGGCGGCCACGGTCAACGGAAAGATCTACGTCATCGGCGGTGCCAGCACCCATCCCGGCTCGTCGGAGCCCGCCGTGCTGCCGGCCCGGCCCCACCGAGCGCTCGGCACCGTCGAAGAGTACGATCCAGCGACCAACACGTGGCGCGCTCGCTCACCGATGCCGACGGCGCGCAACCACGCCGCCATCGGCGTGGTGAACAACAAGATCTACGTCATCGGCGGACGCCTGGGTGCGGCGTTCATCGGCGTGGCCAGCAACACCGACGTCGTCGAGGAGTACGACCCGGCGGCCGACAGCTGGGGCGCCGTGCGGGCGCGCATGCCGACGGCCCGTAGCGCCGGCGCGTGGGGCACCTACGGCAATCGGGTCTACGTAGCCGGCGGCGAATTCCAGAATGGCCAGCTCATGGCGGCGTTCCGGGCGCTCGAGGGCTACGATCCCGCCAGCAACTCGTGGACGGTGCTGCCGTCGATGCCGGTGCCGCGCCACGGCCTAGCAGGCGCCGTCATCGGCAACCGCCTCTACCTGGCCAGCGGTGACGTCCAGTCCGCCGGCATCCAGGGCATGCATCTCGACTCCGAGTCGCACGACGCGTTCGAGTTCGCCCAATAGGAGAACCAGCACATGGCCCAGAGCACCAAGACGGAAGGCGCCATCAAGGCCGGCGACGGCCGCTTCATCTTCGACCTGGCCAAGCTCCACGCGATCGACGCCGGCACCGGCTACTCGACCTCGCACGGGCCGGTCGTCGAGGGCGAGCGCATCCAGGTCGGCCTCATGCGGATGCCGAAGGGCACCGGCAGCCGGCCGCACAGTCATCCCAACGAGCAGTGGATCTACGTCATGCAGGGTACGCTCGACACCGAGGTCGCCGGCGTCAGGTCGCGCGTCTCCAAGGGCTCGCTCGTGTACATCCCCTCCAACGCCGTGCACTCGGCGGTGGCGACGCCCGACGAGGACGTCCTGTTCTTCACGTGCAAGGACACCTCGCACGGCATCGTGGGCAAGGCGGTCGACACCTCCATCTCCGCGCCCGCCTATGCGCCCGGATTCGAGCCCAAGAAGAAGTAGGCGATGGAGATCCTCGACCTCAAGGCCTCGAAGGAGTTTTCGCCGACGCACCACGTCTACAAGACGCTGGCCGAGACGCCCAACTCGGCCATCAGCGTCGTCGGCTGGGAGCCGGGACAGACATCGCCGATTCATTCCCATCCGGACGCCGACGAGATCTATCACGTCCTCGAGGGCGAAGGTCTCTTCAATGACGGGAACAAAGAAGTTCGGCTGGGCCCGGGCGCGACGGTGATCTTCCCGGCTGGCGAGGTGCATCGGGTCACCAGCGTTACGCGCATGGTGCTGTACCGGGTGCAGGCCGGCCGCGATCGGCATTCCGAGATGGTGGACGGCTGGCCAGCGAGGTGAGGTCATGAGACAGCTCACCGCCAACGTGCTCGTCGAGACCGGGCTGCGCGGCTCCAATCACGGCCTCGTCACGACGTCGGACGGCCTGGTCCTGATCGACGGCCCGTTCAAGCCGAGCGACACCCTGCGCCTGAAGGCGGAGATCGAGCGCCGCGGCCGGCTGCGCTACATCATCAACACCGAGCCGCACGGCGACCACTGGACGTCGAATGCGTTCTTCGACGTGCCCGCGATCGCCCACGCCGGGGTGCGCAGCCGCATCCTGGGTACCGACCTCGCCGAGCACGTGGCTCGCGTCGGCAGCTTCGGTCCCGACGAGCCGAAGCTGCTCGAAGGGTATCGGCCGAACGCGCCCGCCATCACGTTCGAAGACGAGATGACGCTGCACGTCGGCCATCACACGTTCCGGATGGTCCACATGTCCGGGCACACGCCGTATCAGGCCGCCGTGATCGTCGAGGAAGAAGGCGTCGTCTTCACCAGCGACAACATCTTCTGCAAGGTCCACACGTGGCTGCAAGAGGCCGATCCCGCGCGGTGGCTGCAGGCACTCGATCGCCTGCGCCGCGTGGGCGCCCAGACACTGGTACCCGGTCACGGCCCGGTGTGCGACAAGAGCTACCTCAAGGAGCAGGAGGCGTTCATCCGCGAGTGGGTCGATTACGTGCGAGGCGGCGTCGACCGCGGGTTGACGAAGGATCAGTGCGTCGAGACGCTGACCGCGATGACGGATCGCTATCCGATGGACGTCGAGCAGGAGGGCTACGCACCTCGCGTCATGCGCATGAACGTCGCCAACCTCTACGACTACGTGACGCGCGCCGGCATCCACGAGGCCGGGAAAGGCGTCTATCGATGACGAGCCGCCCCCCGGTCACGCCGGCCTTGCTCGAGGAATACTGCAAGCGCTTCCGTAACTGGGATCGGTGGGGCCAGGACGACGAGATCGGCACGCTGAACTTCGTCACGCCCGACGTCGTCAAGCGCGCGGCTTCGCTCGTCCGCCAGGGCAAGATCATCTCCTGCGCGCTCAACTTCGACACCAACGGCCCGCAGACGGGCGCCTTCGGCCGGGTCAATCCGCTCCACAGCATGGTGGCGACGGGCACCGATCACGTCGCCGGTCGGCAAAAGCTCGCCGGCTTCGACACCCTGCCCTTCGGCTGGGGCTTCGCCGACGACCAGATCACGATGTTCCTGCAGTGCGGCACGCAGTGGGACGGGCTCGGGCACATCTTCCACAGCGGCAAGATGTACGGCGGCCGCGACGCGGCGCTCGTCACCTCCAACGGCGCGGCCAAGAACGGCATCGAGCACTACAAGGACAAGATCGTCAGCCGCGGAGTGCTGCTCGACGTCGCGCGTTTCAAGGGCGTGGACGCGATGCGCCCGGGCGAGGCCATCTACAGCGAGGATCTCGACGCCTGCGCGGCCCGACAACGGGTGCGCGTGCAGCCCGGCGACATCGTGCTCATCCGTACCGGCGACGTCGGCCGGCGGGTGCGCGAGAAGAGCTGGGGCACGTTTTCGGCGGGCGACGCGCCGGGCCTGTCGTTTCACACCGCGCCGTGGCTGTACGAGAAGTCGGTGGCCGGCATCGCCACCGACACCTGGGGCGCCGAGGTGAGGCCCAACGAGCTGCCCGGCTCCTTCCAGCCGCTCCACCTCGTGATGGTCGTGAACATGGGGTTGCTGGTCGGCGAGATCTTCAATCTGGAATCCCTCGGCGCCGACTGTGCGGCCGACAGCGTCTACGAGTTCATGTTCGTGGCGCCGCCGCTACCGATCACGCGGGCGGTGGGCTCGCCGATCAATCCCCAGGCCATCAAGTAGAGACGCGGCATGAAATTCGGGATCGACTACTTCCCCGACGCCCACCCCGACCGGGTATCCGGCCAGCGGTACTTCGCCGAGGTGCTCGACCTCGCGGAGTATGCCGACGAGCTCGGCTACGACAGCGTCAAGATCGTCGAGCACTACTTCACCTCGTACGGCGGCTACAGCCCCGACCCCTGCCTGTTCCTCGCCGCCTGCAGCCAGCGCACCCGGCGGCTGCGCCTGGTAACCGGCGCCGTGCTCCCTGTCTTCAATCACCCGCTGAAGCTGGCCGGCCAGCTCACCATGCTCGACGCCATCAGCGGCGGCCGCCTCGACGCCGGCTTCGCGCGCGCGTTCCTGCCCTACGAGTTCGACGCCTTCGGCATCTCGATGGAGGAGAGCCGGGCGCGCTTCGAGGAGGGCATCGCGGCGGTGACGCGATTGTGGACGGAGGAGGACGTCACCTTCGAGGGAAAGTTCCACCGCTTCAAGAACGTGACGTCGCTCCCGCGCCCGACGCAGAAGCCGCATCCGCCCATCTGGGTCGCCGCGGTGGTGACGCCGGAGTCGTTCGTGTGGACGGGCGAGCGCGGCTACAACATGATGGTCGTGCCCTACCTGGGCGAGCACCACGAGCTGGCCGAGAAGCTCCAGCTCTATCGTCAGGCGTATCGCGATCACGGCCACGAGTCGCGGAAGGGAGCCGGTGAGGTCATGATGGTCCTGCACCTCTTCGTCGCGCCGACCCGCCGACAAGCGCGCGAGGAGTGCCGGCCCTACATGGAGCAATACCTCAGGAACTTCCGCGCGTCGGCGAAGTCGTGGACGGGCCGGCAGTCGGGGCAATACAAGGCCTACTCGGCGCTGGAGCAGATGCTGAACGACATCACCTACGAGCGGGTGCTCGACGAGACGCGGGCGATCATCGGCGATCCCGACGACGTGGCCGAGCAGCTGACGTACATCCGCAACACGTTCGGCAATGTCTACCCGACGTTCCAGGTGAACTTCGGCATGATGGAGCAGGCCAAGGCACGTCGGAGCATGGAGCTGTTCGCCCGCCAGGTCATGCCCCGCTTCCGCTGAGACGAGCCGACACAGGAGGATCGTCGTGGACGTCGAGGCGCAGGCCTTCAATCGCGAGCTCGAGAAGAACCACCTGGTGGCACTCTGGAACGTCGCCGCCAACCTCCTGCCCAAGGAGCCGCACGGCCGCGCCGTCCCTCATCTCTGGCGCTGGGAGACGATGCTGCCACTGGTGAAGCGCTCGGGGGAGCTGGCTCCGCTCAGCCGCGGCGCCGAGCGGCGCGTCCTGGGCTTCGTGAACCCCGGGCTGCCCGAGCGCTACGGCGCCACGCACACGTTGTGGGCGGCGTTCCAGTACCTGCTGCCCCGCGAGGTCGCGCCCGCGCACCGTCATTCGCCGGCCGCCATCCGGTTCATCGTTCAGGGCGACGGAGCGTTCACCACCGTGGACGGCGACAAATGCATCATGGGCCGAGGCGATCTCGTGCTGACCCCGCCGTGGACGTGGCACGACCACGGCAACGAGAGCGACGAGCCGATGATCTGGCTCGACGGCCTCGATCTGCCGCTCGTGGCCGAGATGGAAGCGACGTTCTACGAGGCGTTCCCCAAGGACGCCCAGCACATCGAGCGCCCCGTGGGAGACTCCGAGCGCCGGTACGGGCTCGGTCAGCTTCGTCCGACCTGGGAGCGATCGACGGGGCCGTTCTCGCCGCTGCTCAATTACAAGTGGGCGCGCACCGAGGAGGCGCTGCGCCGGCTCGCCACCGTCGCCACCAGCCCTCACGACGACGTGGCGATGGAGTACATCAACCCGCACACCGGCTCATCGATCATGCCGACGCTCGCCTGCTGGATCCAGCTCATCCGTTCCGGTGTGAGGACCACGGCGCATCGCCACACCGGCAGCGCGGTCTATCTGGCCTTCGAGGGCAACGGTTACACCGTCATCGACGGCCAGCGCTTCGACTGGCACCAGGGTGACGTGTTCGTGGTGCCGACGTGGGCCTGGCACGAGCACGCCAGCGCCGGCGGGCGGGACGCCATCCTGTTCTCGGTCCAGGACACGCCGGTGATGCAGGCCCTCGGGATGTACCGGGAACAGTCCTATCCGCAGCACGACGGTCACCAGCCGATCACGCGCGTGTTCGACGGGTAGGTGCGAGACGGCGCTGCTACCGCAGCTTCGACTCCATCCCGAAGCCCAGCTGGTTGCCGTCGAGATCATTCACGTTGAAGTCGCGCATGCCGTACGCGTAGTCTTGCGGCTCACCGTTCGACACCCGCGTAGAACGTGGCTGGCCGTAGGTGAACTCGGTGCGAAAACCGAACACGTCACGGTAATGCTCCACGGCTCGAAGCACGTCCTGCACCACGAAGACAGTGGCGGCACCACACAGTGACACGGCCGCTGGAGGCGTCACGTGACGTCCTTGCTCGCCGGGCGCAGGGCGTTTACTCTTCCGTCACTTGAAGGGGGAGCGAGGATGCGCACGCGGACTGGACTGATCGCGTTGGTCGCTGCGCTCGGCGTCCTGGCCGGTGTGGACGGCGACCTCGCGCGCGCCCAGTCGTTCTACGAAGGCAAGACCATGCGCATCATCGTGGGCCTCGCCGCCGGTGGCGGGTTCGACACGTACGCCCGGGTGCTGGCACGACATTGGGGCCGGCACATCCCCGGCAACCCGACGATCATCGTCGAGAACATGGTCGGCGCGGGCAGCCTGATCGCGGCCAACCATCTCTACCGGGTGGCCAGGCCCGACGGCCTCATCGTCGGCAACTTCGACGGCTCGCTCGTCCTGAGCCAGGTCCTGGGACAGCCGGGGATCGAGTTCGACGCCCGCAAGTTCCACTTCGTGGGCGCCACCGCGAAGGAAGAAGTCGTGTGCGCCCTGACAAAGGCCAGTGGCATCACCTCCCTCGACAAATGGATGGCCGCCACCACGCCGGTGAAGCTCGGCGGCATTCTCCCCGGCGCCACGCCCGACAAGGCCGGGCGGACCTTGAAGGCGGCACTCGGGCTCCCGATCCAGGTCGTCACCGGCTACAAGGGCACGTCGGAAATCCGCCTGGCCGCGACGGGCGGCGAGCTGGCCGGCGGGTGCTGGTCGTGGGAGTCGATGCGGGCAGCGTGGCGCAACGCGATCGACACCGGTGAGGTCGTTCCGATCGTCCAGGTGACCGCGAAGCCCTTTCCCGAATTGCCGAACGTCCCGCTGGCGACCAACCTGGCCAAGAGCGACGAGGCGCGCCGGCTGATCCAGGTCGCGGTTCAGAACGTCAGCGCGTACGCCCGCCCGTTCGTGCTGCCGCCGGCGACGCCGAAGGAACGAGTGCAGCTCCTCCGCAAGGCGTTCCAGGAGACGCTGAAGGACCCCGCCTTCCTCGCCGAGGTGGAAAAGACCAAGCTCACGCTCGATCCCGTGACCGGCGACGAGCTGGAAAAGCTGGTGGCCGACGCCTTCACGATCGAGCCGGGGCTTTCCGCGAAGCTGAAGGCGGTCCTCTACAACTGATGCGCAAGACGATGACGACACTCTTTCCGACCACGCTCGTCGGCAGCTACCCGCAGCCCGAGTGGCTGATCGACCGTCAGAAGCTCGCCAGTCGCTTCCCGCCTCGCGTGCGGGCTCGCGAGCTGTGGCGCATCGCCGACCCGTGGCTGGCCGAAGCGCAGAACGACGCGACGCTGCTGGCGATCCACGACCAGGAGGCGGTCGGGCTCGACATCATCACCGACGGCGAGATCCGGCGCGAGAGCTACTCGAACCGGTTCGCCACCGCGCTCGAGGGCATCGACATCGACGACCCCGGCACCGCGCTCGACCGCTCGGGCCATCCCAATCCGGTGCCGCGCATCGTGGGGCCGATCCGGCGTCGGCGCCCCGTCGAGGTGGAGGACGTGCGATTCCTGCGCGCCCACACGACGCGGCCGATCAAGATGACCGTGCCGGGGCCCTTCACGATGAGCCAGCAGGCGCAGAACGACTATTACCCGAGCGAAGAGGCGGCCGCGATGGCGTACGCGACCGCGGTGAACGAGGAGATCCGCGATCTCTTCGCCGCCGGCGCCGATACCGTGCAGATCGACGAGCCGTACATGCAGGCGCGGCCGGAGAAAGCCCGGGAATACGGGCTGAAGGCGCTCAACCGCGCCCTCGACGGTATCGACGGGACGACCGCGGTGCACATCTGCTTCGGCTACGCGGCGATCATCCACCGTCGCCCGTCGGGCTACTCCTTCCTTCCCGAGCTGGCGGGCTGTTCGTGTCGTCAGGTGTCGGTCGAGACGGCCCAGTCGAAGCTCGACTGCGCGGTGCTCGGCAAGCTCGAGGGCAAGCAGATCATGGTCGGCTGCCTCGACCTCGACGACATGAGGGTCGAGACGCCGGACACGGTCGTCGCGCGCATCAAGCGCGCGCTGACCTTCGTCAGGGCGGAGAACGTCATTCTTGCGCCGGACTGCGGGATGAAATACCTTCCGCGCGAGGCCGCCATCGGGAAGCTCACGTCGATGGTGGCCGCGGCGAAGATGCTGCGCGCGGAGCTGGGCGCGCGCCAGGAGCAGCAGTGATGAAGCTCCAGGACAGGGTCGCGGTCGTCACCGGCGCCGGCCAGGGGATCGGGCGCGCGTACGCGCACCGGCTCGTCGAGGAAGGCGCGCGGGTCGTGGTGGCCGAGCTGAACGAGGCCAAGGGCAAAGCGGTCGCCGAGGAATGCCTGGCGGCGGGTGGCCAGGCCATGTTCGTGCGGACCGACGTGGCCGACGAGGCGAGCTGCCAGGAGATGGTGGCCGCCACCCTGCGTCAGTTCGGCCGGCTCGACATCCTGGTCAACAACGCGGCCATCTTCTCGACCATCACGATGAAGCCCTTCTGGGAGCTCGGCCAGGCCGAGTGGGACGAGCTGATGGCCGTCAACGTGCGAGGTGTCTGGCTGGCCAGCAAAGCGGTCGTCCCGCCGATGCGGCAACAGCGAAGCGGAAGGATCATCAACATCTCCTCCGCCGCCATCTTCATGGGCCGCCCGCATTACTTGCACTACATCGCCTCGAAGGGCGCCGTGTTCGCGATGACGCGTGCGATGGCCCGCGAGCTCGGCGACTTCGGGATCACCGTCAACACGATCACTCCCGGCGCCACCTACACCGAGATTCCACGGGAGACGGTGACCCCCGAGCAGCGCGACGCCATGCTACGCGCGCAATGCATCAAGCGCCCGGAAGAGCCGCGGGATCTCGTCGGCACCGTCGTCTTTCTGGCCTCGGACGATGCCGCCTTCGTCACCGGGCAAACGATCACCGTCAACGGCGGATTGACGTTCTACTGACTCGCCTTACCGAGCCGCCGGAGGTACTGACATGAAGCGCTTCCGCGTGATCGACGCCGACGGGCACTGCATCGAGCACGACGATCAGATCGCCCAGTACGCCACGTACCTGGGCCGTTCGCTGAAGAACGCCGACCGGTCGTGCTTCTCGTACTTTCCGTCGCTCGACGGATGGTTCCGGGCCGCCTCCGATCGCATCGCGGCGGGCGATCCGGAATCGTGGGTGAGCTTCCTCGCCGACACGGGGATGGAGATGACGTTTCTCTACCCCACGGGCGGCCTGGCCTTCGGCCTCATCCAGGATCGGGACTGGTCGATCGGGCTGGCCAGCGCCTACAACGATTGGCTCTACAACGCCTACACGAAGCGGGACGGGCGGCTTCAGGGCATCGCGCTCCTGCCATTCCTCGACGTGCCCGCCGCGGTGACCGAGCTGCGGCGCGCCGTGCGTGAGCTCGGCATGCGGGGCGCGTTACTGCCGGCGGCGAACGTGATGGGCAAGGCGTTCGGCCATCGTGACTTCGATCCCCTGTACGAGGAGGCCGAGCGACTCGACGTGGCGCTCGCGTTGCACGGGGCGCCCAGCCGGGGGTTCGGCTTCGACTTCTTCGACTCCTTCATCAAGACCCACACGCTCGAGCACCCGTTCGCGATCCTCGTGCAGTTCACCAGCCTCATGTTCGACGGCGTCTTCGAGCGGTTCCCGAGGCTCCGGGTCGCGTTCCTCGAGTGCGGCGCCGGCTGGGTGCCCTACATGATGGATCGCATGGACGACGAGTTCGAGAAGCGGGGCTCGCGGTGGTGCCCGTTCCTCCGGCGGAAACCGAGCGAGTACATCCGGGAGGGCAACATCTATTTCTCGTGCGAGGTCGAGGAACGGACGCTGCCCTACGTCATCGAGCTGGTCGGCGAGGACCGGATCTTCTTCGCTTCCGACTTCCCGCACGAGCGTGCCCGTCCCGACTTCCTGCACGACATCCCGGAGTTCGTCGAGCGCACCGATCTCTCGGACAAGGTGAAGGAGAAGATCCTGCTGCACAACGCGCGGAGGTTCTACCGGCTCGACTGAGCCGAGGTGCCCGCGGCGCAGCGCGGCTCAGTGCATCGCGCCCGGCACCCCGCCGTCGATCACGAGCACCTGTCCGGTGATCGAGTCAGCCCGGCAGAACGTGACCACCTGCGCGGCGATGTCCCGAGCGCTCGCGACTCGCTCCAGCACCGCCTGACTTCGCGCCATCCGGACGATCTCTTCGGGGAGTCGTTGCGCCATGCGGGTCCCTTCGACCAATCCCGGAGCGACACAGTTGACCGTCACGTCAGGGGCGAGCGCCACCGCGAGGCAACGGGTCAGGTGGATCAACCCGGCCTTGCTGGCCGAGTATGCGATGCTGCTGCTCCCAGGGTACAGACCTCCCACCGAAGCGATATTCACGATCCGACCCGCCTTGTGCGCGCGCAGGTGCGGGGCGAACGCTCGCGCGAGCAAGTAGGGGCCACGCAGATTGGTGTCCAGGACGCGATCCCAGATGTCAGCGGTCAGCGCCGCCAGATCCGAGAACGGAATCCCGATGTTCCACGCGGCGTTGTTGACCAGGATGTCCACCCGACCGAACTCTCCGACGACGGTATCGACGGCTGCGTCGATCGCGACAGGGTCCTGCTGATCGAGCTGGACGGCCAGGCTTCGCTTCCCGGCCGCCCGGACCGCGTCGGCTGTCGCGGCAGCACCTTTCTTGTGGCCGACGTAGGAAATGGCGACATCGGCACCGGCAAGCGCCAGGGCGTTGGCGATCGCACTCCCGATGTCACCGGAGCCACCGGTGACCAACGCGGTTTTCCCGTTGAGATCCACGGCGCTCGTTCACACGGGCGGCCGGCGCGTGTGCCAGTCGGTCGCGCGCTGGTAGGCGTGGCCGAGGCGCAGCACCGTCGTCTCCTCGAACGCCCGCCCGCTGAGCTGCAACGAGAGCGGAAGCCCGGACGCCGACAGCCCGCACGGCAGCGCGAGCGTCGGCTGCCCGGTCAGGTTGAACGGCGGCATGTTCGTGCGGGGGAAGGCGAGCTCCGGGTCGTACATCATCTTGAACGTCGGCGCTGGCTTCGGGGTGGTCGGCGTGGCGAGCACGTCGATGGACTTCATCACTTCCGCTACGTCAGCACAGATCTGCATGCGCAGGCGCTGGGCCTGCACGTACTCGTGCCCGCTGACGAGCGCGCCGGACAGCATGCGCTCGCGCAGCATTTCACCGTAGAGCTCGGGGTGCCGGCGCAGGTCCTGCTCGTGGTAGGCGAACGCCTCGGCGACCACGATGAGGAGGAACGAGCGCGAGAGGTCGAAGGCCGGGATCTTGAGATCGCGGACGTCGGCGCCGAGCTTGCGCAGCGTGGCGACGGCGTCCTCGAAGGCTCGCACGTTTTCCGCGTCGGCGTCGTCGAAGAAGTAGTTGCGCGGCACGCCGATGCGAAGGCCCCGCACGCCACCGTCGAGCGCGCCGACGTAGTCGGGCACGGGCCGCGTGCTGCACGCGGGATCGGCGGCGTCGTGCCCGGCCATCGCCTGGAGGAGGTACGCGCAGTCCTCCACTGTGCGCGCCATCGGGCCGGTGTGGTCGAGTGTCCAGGAGAGCGTCATCACGCCGGCGCGGCTGACGCGGCCGTACGTCGGCTTCAGTCCGGTGATGCCGCAGAACGCGGCCGGTCCGCGGATGGAGCCGCCCGTGTCGGACCCGGTCGCGCCATGCAGCAATCCCGCGGCGAGCGCGGCGCCGGAGCCGCTCGACGAGCCACCGGGGATGTGGTCCAGGTTCCACGGGTTGCGCGCAGGCGGGAAGCGGTGGCCGGGGAACTGGAGGCCGAACGCGAACTCGTGGGTGATGAGCTTGCCGAGGAGCACCGTACCGGCGTCCTGCCAGCGGCGCACCACCGTCGACTCGCTGTCGGGCACCCAGTCGGCGAACAGCGCGGAGCCGCCCGTCGTGCGAATACCCCGCGTGAGGTAGATGTCCTTGTGCCCGACGGGGACGCCGAGCAGCGGTCGCTCGTCACCGCGTCGGAGCGCTTCCTCGGCGGCCCGCGCATCGGCGAGCGCGCGATCGGGCGTCAGCGTCACGAAGGCGTGAAGGGCGGGGTCGAGTTTTTCGATGCGCGCCAGGAGTGCGCGCGTCACCTCGACCGGGGAGAGCTCGCGCTTGCGATAGCGCGCGCCCAGCTCGCGGATGGTCGCGAACGCGATGGCGTCACTCATGGCCGACTCCGACGTGCGGACCGGCGGCGTCGAACGTCACGGCCGGCTCGAGGGGGCGGATCTTGCGCGAGTCGAGCGAGCGCAGGGGTGCGAGCGCCTCGCCCAGCAGCTTCCGGACCATGTTCAGGCGGTTCTCGGGAATGGTGATGCCGGCGGCCGCGATGCGGGCGCGCAGCTCGTCCAGCGTCAGCTCTGGGCGTTTCGGCTCGTCGGGCATGGCGTCCTCCTCTGGGGCTCCAACGATACCTCGTGCGACGTGTCTGCGTCAGCGGCCGAGCGCGGCCACCGCGCGCTGATAGTACGTCAGGTCGTAGTACTTCTCGGCGGGCTCCGGCTTGGCCCCGCCCCGCTCGATCTCCGCGCGCAGGGCGAGCACGTTGCGCAAGCCTTCGACGTTCAGGCGCGCATCCGGTGTGAGGCCGTCGGCGGGATCGGTCGCGGCCTCGTAGGACTTCGCGGCGATGTCGGCCGGCAGCTTGTAGCGCTCGGCGATGAACGCCGTGACGTCCGTCTTGTTGGCGGGCGCCTGGACCCAGCGGAGCGCCTCGACGTAGCCGCGGATGTAGCGCTCGAGGGTGTCGCTGTTGGCCTGGGCCCACCGGCGCATGGCGAACGCGCCGGTCCCCTGATATGGTCCGATCAGCTTGACGGCCGAGCCCAGGTTGCGGAAGCCGAGCTTCTCGGCCATGAGCGACGAGGGCGGGTTCAGCATCGAGCCCGCGTACTCGCGATTCTCCCGCATGAGCTGGAACCGCCGGATCGTTCCGCCCGTCGGTGTGATGGTGTAGTCGCGTCCGGCCACCAGACCGTTGAGCTGCAGGATCTTTTTGCCCACCAGCGCGTAGGCGGTGTTCGGAGCATCGACGATGAACTGCTGGTTACGAAGCTCCGCGATGGAGGTGATGTGCGGCTGGACGATCAACGAATTCATCGCGCTGTCGCCGCCCATGACGATGATGGCGTCGGCACCCGCGGTGTCGACCATCGCCAGCGCGTTGTCGACGCCGGCGGCCGCGATCTCGAAGGCGCCGTCGGCGAGGCCCTTGCGCAGCACGTCCGAGTCGGGCGTCTGCTCGATTTCGACTCGGAGGCCTTGCCTGGCGAAGAAGGCCTTCGCCTGACCGGCGAAGATCGGCAGGTTCGACAGGCCGCCGAAGAGCTTCACGCGGACGAGCGTGGGGTCGGCGGCGGCTCCGCTGCTCACGAGGGCCAAGAGCGTGGCGGCTGTCGATAGAATGGCAACGGCGGTTGCGACGATGCGCGTTTCCATGATGTGCGTCTCCGCGTTCAAGGCATGCGTGATCGGGGTGATCCGCTTCGAGCCAAGGGCCGAACGCCGTCGGGTACATGCAGCTTAGGCATCAGGCGCGGCGAAAGGCCATCGGTTGGATGC
Source organism: Candidatus Rokubacteria bacterium 13_1_40CM_68_15 (assembly GCA_001917585.1). Taxonomy (GTDB): domain Bacteria; phylum Methylomirabilota; class Methylomirabilia; order Rokubacteriales; family CSP1-6; genus 40CM-68-15. Next base: position 3 of record MNEG01000148.1, on the reverse strand, counting down.
CGG